>JAVBLJ010000060.1:0-32364 GCA_031553615.1 Eubacteriales bacterium | reverse complement strand
GCGCACAGCAAGCTCAAGCGGCTCACGCACAGCGCAACCTAATACCAATTCCAATTAGGTATTGCCAATAAGCCAGCGAGAGATTTTTTCGTTCGGCTAGGAGTCCGAAGGAGGCGTAGCCAGCAGCTACGCTGACCGAGGCACGACAACGCCGATCGGATAAAGATCCGCTGGATTGTGGCTAAACGTTGTTGGAATGGGTATAAAACACCACTTATGGAGCAGACATAAATGCAACCCAAAATGCAATCACAAGGAGCATCACCCATGCAGCCAGTTCACCCCTCCCCCACCGAAATGCTGCGTCTGGACGCGGTGCATTTTACCTACCCCGACGGGCGCACTGCGCTGCGCGGGGTGAGCTTCGCGCTACGCGAAGGGGAATCGTTGGGGCTGGTGGGGGCAAACGGCGCGGGCAAATCGACGCTGCTGCAGTTGCTGCCCGGGGTGATGCTGCCCACGGCGGGCTCGCTGCACGTGCGCGGACAGCGGATGGAGCGCACCACCGCCGCGCTGATCCGCCGCGAGGTGGGGCTAGTGCTGCAGGATGCGGACGATCAGCTTTTTACCCCCACGGTACGGGACGACGTGGCCTTCGGGCCGCGCAACCTCGGCTGGAGCGACGCGGAGATCGAGGCCGCCGTAAGCGACGCGCTGGAATGCACAGGCATTGGGCACTTGGCGGAGCGCACGCCCTACCGGCTATCGGGCGGGGAAAAGCGGCTGGCCGCCATCGCGGCGGTGCTGGCCATGCGCCCCGCGCTGCTGGTGATGGACGAGCCCTCCTCATCGCTGGACCCGCGGGCGCGGCGCAACCTGATCGCGCTACTGACGCGGCTGCCGCAGACGCGGATCATTGCCTCCCACGATCTGGACCTGGTATGGGAGACCTGCGGGCGCGTGCTCATCCTGCGGGAGGGCGAAGTCGCCGCCGAGGGCGATGCGCGGCTGCTTCTGCAGGATCGGGCGTTGCTGGAGCATTGCGGGCTGGAGCTGCCGCTGCGGTTCTCGCAATAAGCCGCGGCGGTGCAACCCGTCGGATTCGCCTTGCCGTGTTCATGCACCGGCAAGGCGGTCTTTTAGCGAATAGCGATGCCCTCGGCAGCGGCTGCCGCAGCCACGTAATCATAAGCCTGCGCGTACTGCGCATCGGTCTCCATGTGCTCCAGCAGCACGGGCGCATCGGCGGGCAGCGCGGCGGCGATGGTACGCACCACCGCGCGGTAATCGAGTTGCCCCTGTCCAGGCGCAACCTCGCGCAGCACGGTGGTCATGGGCGGATCGAACGCGACATCCTTGATGTGGCAGGATCGGATGTGCGCGCCCAGCTTGCGGAAGCACTCGGCGATGAAATCGTTCGCAAACAGGAAGCGCTTTGGGCTGTTGATCATGTTCACGAAATCCATGTGCACGGCGAAGCTCGGGCGGTCGATGTCGCGCAGTAGCTGCAGATACTCGTCGGGGCCATCGGGCACCATCCAGGGCATGGGCTCGATGGTGTAAAAGGTGCGCGTGGGCTTCACCGCGTCGATGATGCCGCGCACCGTGGTCACGATAGCCTCGTAGGTATCGGGACTGTAGTTGTCGGCATACGCGCCATCCCAGCGCGGCCCGCGCGCTCCAACGATGTTCACGCAGCATCCCGCGCCGATCTCCTCGGCGAGGGCAAGCTGGCGCTGCGCGTAGTCGATCGCGGCGGCGCGCTCGGCGGCATCGGGCGCAAGGGTGTTGCGCCACACCCCCACCTCGGCGATGGTCACGCCCTGGCGAGCGGCCTCGGCCACATAATCGCGGACGCGATCGGCGGCGGCGGAGCAATCGATGGGCGCAGGCACGGCGGCAAAGCGCGATGCGCGCAGCAGCTCCCCCCATTCCCCGGCATGGGCGTGCGGAGCACAGATGCTTCCTCCTAGCTTCATGAAAAAACCTCCAATCGGTTGATGCGGCATATCTACGCTAAGATGATAGCACAATGCGCCGCCGTGTCAAGCCGACCGGTCGGTTCAAGGACCTGCGCATTTACATCCCAAAACTTTACAGATGCGCAGAGAAGGAGTCCAGGGGGCGAGCGATAAGCCCCCTGGTCGCTCCTGCAGGAGCGAAATCCTCTTTAGCCCCTGGGGCGATTCCTTCTTATCGCATTTATGTCTCGCCTATATCTCACAAAACTCGCTGCTGGCGCGCACGCTCTCCAAATCGAACACCAGCTTGCCCCCGGAGAAGAATCGGAAACGCGCGGGGCACTCGGGGCTCTCGCGGATCACGCGGTTCATGCCTCCGCCCATGGGGGCCATGAGCGGCAGCGCCGCACCCGGTTCGGCCAGCTTCACCTCCAGCCGCTGCCGCCCGCGCTGGATCACGATATGCTGGCGCGTGCAGACCACCACCCGCCCGCCGTTGTAAGTAGCCAGCCGATGCTCCACGCCCCGGTACCACACGGCGCACAGCATGCCGCGAAAGGTGTGCTGCCCGCCCACCGGGATATCCGCAACGGCCAGGGTGACGCAACACTTCTCCGCAAAGTCGTTGCACTGCACCCAGGCGTAGCGGCGCGGAAATGCGCGCCCGCTATCCTTCTCGATGTACCCGATGCCCCCGGAAAAATCGAGGGCGCGCCCGTTCACCGAAAGCACCCCCGAAAGCTCGTGGTGCAGGCTGAGCAACCCGTGGCGGCACTCCATGGGCAAAAAGCGGAATGGGCCCATGATATCGGAGCGCGGCGGCGTGCGCCGGTGATAGGTGACCTCCCCGGCAACCTCAATGCCTCGCCCCCGGATGTCCAGCCGCATGCGCTTGAGCGAAAAGCTGCTGCCCCCGATGCGCACGCACCCCGGCTCGCGCTCGTACTGCGCGAGATCGTAGGGCACGTTGTAGGAAGCGCTGTTTGCACCATGGGCGATGATCACCTGGATGAAGGCGGCGTTGGCCGATCGGCCCGGTATGATCGCCAGGGTTCCACCCGCCGATTGATGCTTGAAGTACCAGCCCTCGAAGGAGGCGTGTGCATCGCTCATGGGCGCACCCCCTCCGCACCGTTGCGGGAGGTATCCGGCTGCGTATTCGGCGGCTTTGGGGGCGGCCTGTTCGTCGGATTATTCGGCGCCTTCTTCGCAGAGCCCCCTCCGGGAGCTTTTTCCTGCTTGGTGGGCAGCGGCTTGGTCGCGGGGCCGTCGAGCACCGCGCCGCTTTCCGAAAAGCGCGAGCCATGGCAGGGGCAATCCAGCGTGCCCTCCTGGGTATTTCGGCGCAATCCGCAGCCCAGATGGGTGCACCGGTGCGCCGTGGGGGTGAGGTAACCCAGCGCAGCCTGCGCGCTCTGCGCCGCCAGCCCGACCAAGCGGGGGGCGCGCGCCGGATCGAACACCTCGGCCCAGGCGGGGCTCTCGCCCAGCACCCGATCGCGCAGCAGCAGCGCCGCCGCCATGGCGTTGGTCATGCCCCACTTCTGGAACCCGGTCGCCACATACCAATTGGGTCGGCTGGGCGAATACCCGCCGATGTAGGGCAGGCCATCGAGCGTCATGCAATCTTGGGCGGCCCAGGCGAAGCGCTCGCGCGCCTGCGGGTAATGGGTGGCGGCAAAGGCGCGCAGCACCTCGTATCCGCCGCCCCGCTTTCCGGTGCGGTGATCTCCTCCGCCCAGCAGCAGGTACCCGCCTTGCGTGCGCAGAGAAAGCCCGTTTTCCCGGGCATCGACGTACATGCCCTCCAGCACCGGTGCACCCTCCAGCGCCAGCGTATACGACCGGTGCTGATATTGCTTCAAAAAATACCCGCCGCACGAATCCACAAACGGATAATGGCAAGCGAAGATCACCTTTTCGGCGCGGATGCGCGCCCGCGGCGTAACCGCCACCTCGCCTTCGATTTCGAGCACCGGCGTGCGCTCGTACACCGCGAGCGGAGCGGCCAGCGCACCCAGCAGCTTAAGCGGGTGCACCCGCGCCTGACCCGGGCAGCGCACCGCGCCGACCACCTCAAACGGCAGGGGCAAATCCACGGCAAAATCCGCATCCACGCCCAGTTCGCGCAGCGCCTCCACCTCGCGCAGCGGGCCGTGCGCGCTATCCCGCGCGTACACGAAGGCATCCTGCTGGGTATACTCGCAATCGATCACCGCGCCCAGCCGCCGGTATTCAGCCAAGGCCAGCCGCTGCGCCCACAGGTATTGGGCCGCCCGATCCTGCGAGGCCCGGCAGAGCGACTCGTACCGCAGACCGTGCAGCAGCGTCACCTTCGCGGTGGTGTGGCCGGTCACGCCGCCGCCGATCCGGTTGGCCTCCACCAGTAGATAGGGCACGCCCGCCGCGCGCAGCAGATGCGCGCACAGCACGCCGGTTAGCCCGCCGCCAATGACGAGCACCCCCGTGCGCCGGTCGCCCTCCAGCGGCGCTCTTTCGGGAAACCGCGCAGTGGCGCTCCAGAGCGACACGGCACTCCTCTTCCTCGTTCCGCCCATCTCCGGCCGCCTCCCGCGCAAAAAATTACCGTTCAGCAATTCACAATTCCGCGTTAGTGTGCCACGCCGCGCCCGGTTCATTCCTTCTTCATTCCTCAAAGCGCGCTTGGCCCAATGCGCACAAAAGCCGCCGCGAAGCCGCAGCAGCTCGAAAGGCACCTGGGTTATACGATTTCTCGTTTGGTTTCTGGAGATAGATCGCGGAGAAAGAGCCGCAAAATACCCGAGCAAGCCTAGGAGGAGCCGTAATATACCCATTCCAACTACGTTTTGGCACAATCCAGCGGATCTTTATCCTATCGGCGTTGTCGTGCCTCGGTCAGCGTAGCTGCTGGCTACGCCTCCTTCGGACTCCTAGCCGAACGTAAAAATCTCTCGCTGGCTTATTGGCAAAACCCAATTGGAATTGGTATTACTTCATAAAATCGGCGTAGAGCTCCTCCAAGGTATCGAAGCGATCCACCGCGAGGCCCGCCGCATCGTAGAGTGCGCGGTATTCCTCCACCATGCGTTCAAATGCCTGGCCGAACGCGCCCAGTTTCTCCGGGTCGAATGCGGTCATCACGTCAAACTTAGGCGCACCGCACACCTCGATCATCTCATCCAGGTAGTTCTGCGCGCCCAGTGCGGCAAAGAAGGCGTACGATGCGTCGCCCGCCTCGGCGCTGGTTTTCACCTTGTTGCGGCAATTGCACCAAAGCTCCTCGTAGGTGCCCCGCAGGTTTTCCGCCGAGGGCGCGGTCTTGGCCGCGTGCGCTTCGGTCAGCCTGCCGTGCAGGGCGACGGTGGCGCGCAGCAGGTTTTCCGCGGCCTCGCGCAGCGCGCCCACATCTTTCGCGCCAATCACCGCATCGTACAGCGCGCCGCAATCCTCGGGCAGATGCGGCAGGGCGAGCAGTTGCTCCCGATAACGCTTGATGCCGCGCGTAATGTAACGGTTGTTCATGCTCACGATGGCGTTGAGCGCGTGGTAGAGCACCATCCCCGCCGCGTAGCGCACCGGGCCGGTCTCCCGCGCCAGCAGCGCATCGGCGAAACTCTGCTTGGCGGAATCGATATGCTTCTGCGCGCGCTCCAGGCACTCCTTGCCAATAGGCAGGGCCAGCAAATCGCGCGCATTCTGGCAAAGCGCCTGGTACTTTGCCAAGTGCTCCGGCCCGGCGGAATACAGAATTCGCATGTCCAGCAGGTTGGATACGTGCGGGCTTGCCAGGGTCGATGCATCGCGCAGGCGCGGCTCCCAGGGCGTGCAATAGATATCGTAGCCCACCTCGCCCAGCAGGAAGCATCGGCTGATGCCCCATCCCTGCGGCGTATCGTTCACGAGAATGAGGTCCAGATCGCTGTGCTCATGAAAATCCTCGGTGTTGATCGAGCCGGTGAGGCCAATGAGCACGATATCCTGCGAAAAATCGCGCTTCACGCGCTCGATCACCATGTCGATCAGGCGCTGATTTTTATCCAGCAATTGCTGACGAAGAGTTTCGTTCATGCCGTCCTCCATGCAATCTTTCTACCGTATCGCGTATCAGGCTCAGCCTTTTTCCGTGCTGTGCGGCCCGAGCCGCTTGCTGAGGTAGAGCACCAGGCTGTCGTCCGCCGGGTAAGCTTGGCCTGGCACCACCGGCGCATTGTCGTACCACGCGCCCGATCCATCGGGCACATAGCCCCGCCGGGCGTACATGCGCTGGGCCGCGCCGTAGCCCTCGTATAGCCCAACGCCCAGCGACACCGCCGCAGCGCTCCTCCGGGCAATATCCTCGGCGGCATCCAGGAGCGCGGTGCCAATGCCACGCCGCTGAAAGGCCTGCAGCACATTGAAATCCACGATTTCAGGGATGCCCTTCCCCGCAAACGGCCCCTGCTCGGCCTGGGGAACCAGCATCACATAGCCTACGGCCTGTCCCTCCCATTCGGCGATCAGCACATCTCGCGCCTTCTCCTCCTGCAGGGCAAGGTAGCGCACAAACTGCGCGCGCGGCTTGGAAGCTTCCCAGCCCTGCGCCGCAAAGCCCTGATGCAGCGCGTCGATATCGCTTTCCATCATGGAACGCACGCGCAAATGCTTCGATTGAAAGTAAATCATTGTCCCGCCTTGCGCGCAGGTATTCCATTCATCCTGCGCTCTCTCCTCGTCCGTGGGCACTTCAAACAGCCCGATGTAGCGCGCCATCTCTTCTCTTGGAATCGTAAAGGTGCCGCCGCTCCGTGCGCGGTTGCGCTCCTCGAGCCGGTGATACAGCACCTCGGCGGGCGCTTCCATATAGTGAAAGCGCACCATCACGCCCAGGCTGCGTCCGCGCTCCAAAAACTCGGCGCGCTCCTGGGCCGACCACAGGCCGAAATCGATGATCACATCGCAGCCCAGCGCCAGCGCGCGCACGGCCACCTCCCACATCACCGCCTCGACGGAATCGTGGCGCTTGTCGTGCTCGGGGGCCAGGGTATCATCGCCAAAGAAGCGCAGATGCCACTCATCGGGGGTGAGCCGGAGCGCGTTGTGCTCGCGCTCCAGCTCGCGGGCTCGGGTGGTCTTGCCGCTGCACGGCAGGCCCACCATAAAGTGCAGTGTCGTCATAGTGCATGCTCGCAACCGCAGCGGTGATACCACGATTGCCGCTTGCCGCAGGCGCAGGCCAGCTCCTTTGCCGTGTCGGCGAACCATGCCTCCACGCCGCGCTCACGAATGTCGGTTAAGTTGCGCAGCGCTTGCGCGTGGTGAGGTGCGCCATCCGCGCCAAACTCCTGCAGATTCGCGCAGGGGAAGTCGTCGCAATCCGCGCAGGAATCGTATGCCTTGCCCTGGGCGCACTGCTTCATGGCGCAATCGTTGTCGTCATCGGTCTTGCAGCCGCCGCAGGCCAGCTCCTCCAGCGGACGCTCGCACATACGGGCGTAATCGGCGGGCATGCCGGACAGGTGGCAACGGTCGCCCACCTCATTCGCGGTCTTGAAGGAGCATTGGGGGCAGTACAGGCCGCAGTAGGCGAGGTCCTTCTTTTCAAATGCCTTGGTCGTGGTGCTCATGGCGGTATCCTCCCTGTTTCATTTGTATGGCTTTGTGTGGCTTTGTGTGGCTTTGTGATGATCACACTTCCCGGTATTCCAGAAAGCTGCTGGTGAAGATGCCCTGGCCCTGGCTGAGCGAGGCCAGCTCGGAGGCAAAATCCTTGGCGGTATCCAGCGGCACCTCGCCGTGCACGGTACACTCGGCCTCGGTGTAGGCGATGGTCTCGAGGTTGGCGCGCAGCTTTCCGATGGCCAGCAGCGCCTTCTTTTGAAAATCGCTGGGCACCAGGGCGGAAAAGCGCAGCCAAGGCTCCATGCGGCGCAGCCCCGAAGCCTCAAACGCCCTTTGCAGCACCAGCGGAGCCAAGCGGCGGTAATCGGCAGGGGTGCTGGTCACGCTATCGAAATCCATGCCGGTGAATGCGACGCGCGTATCCACGATCTCCCAGCCCAAGCCTTCGGCCAGTCCAGCGCGCACGCCCTCCTCCACCCCGGTCTGAAACGATTTGGTGAGGTCGCCGAAGGAGACGCGGGTGACATATTCGTTGCCCGATCCGCTGGGCAAGGGCTCGACGGCGAGCGCGATGCCCGCGCGGTGCAGGTTGCCGGGTGAATTGATGCGCATTTCGGCGATGGCGGGGCCCAGGGGCTGCGCCTTATACAGCGTGGCCAGCGGCGAAAACGCCACCGCCAGGCCAAAGCGTTCGAGCACCATGGCTTCGATGATCTCGCGCTGAAGCGGGCCGTAGAGCCGCAGGGAGATTTCGCCGGTGCGCGAATCGAGGCGAAACTGCAGCGAAGGGTCCTCCTCAGTGAATTGGGCGAGCGCATCGAGCAGGGCGGGGCGCTGCGCGGGCACGCGGGGAGCCAGCGCGGCGATGAGCAGCGGCGGCGGTGCGGCGCTCAATCGTAGCTCGGTCACGCAGCCCAGAAAGTCGCCGCAGCGCAGCGCGGGTGCATCGAGCAGCACGCCGATATCCCCGGCGGCCAGGCGATCGGTAGGCGAAGGCTGGCCGTGGGAAAGCGCCATCAGCGCTTTGACCTGCAGCGTTTGGGCGGGCGCATCAGGGTCGTCACCGGACGCGTTGGGCAGGTTTACGCGATCGCGCACAGCCAGCGCGCCGGAAAACATGCGCAGGTAGAGCCGCCTGCGGCCCGATTCATCGCGGTCGATCTTGTAGACCATGGCCGAAAGCGGCGCGGTTTCATCGCCGCCGCCCCGCAGAAAGAGCGGGACAGCATCCAGCAGCTCCGCCACGCCCAAACCGTGCAGCGCCGCGCCGTGATAGACCGGAAAGAGCTCGCACCCGCGCACACCTCCCCGCAGCGCCTCCAGGCAGGCGGAGGCCGTGATGGGCCGCCCGGCCAGGAAGTCGGCCATCAGTGCATCGGATTCGGCCACGATGGCCTCGTGCAGCGCGCCCGAGCCCAGGTGAAGCGCCTCCAGCCCGGCCTCGCGCGTACCCTCGCCGTGCACAGCCTGCATGGGCACGATCCGCGCATCGAGCTTTTCACGGATATCGCGGTACACCCGCTCCAGCGAAACGCCCGCACGATCCACCTTGTTGATAAACAGCAGCGTGGGGATGCGCATGGCGCGCAGCTTGGCAAAGATCACGCGTGTCTGGGGCTGCACGCCCTCCTTGGCCGATACTACCAGCACCACGCCGTCCAGCACGGCCAGCGAGCGCTCGACTTCGGCGATGAAATCCATGTGTCCGGGCGTATCGATGAGGTTAATCTTGGCCCCCGCCCAGGGGAAAGAAATCGTGGACGCGCGAATGGTGATGCCGCGCTGCCGCTCCAGCAAGAGCGAATCGGTGGTGGTGGTGCCGCTGTCGACGCGGCCCATGGCGCGCTTTGCGCCGCTGCGCACCAGCAGCCCCTCGGTCAGCGTGGTCTTGCCCGCGTCGACGTGGGCCAAAATGCCCAGGTTGATGATATTCGTAGGTGCCGCTCCAGATTGAACGGGGTTCCGTTGGGCGATATTCTCCATGCAATGCCTCGCTTACCGCCTGCGAGGCCGAAAAAAGCCGCAGCCTGATTGGCTGCGGCGGAACACGGCATTTGTCGAAACACAGAAATGCCAGTCGCTACATCGGCCAGAGGCAGGCAAAAATAGGGTAGAAAAATAAGCGATTGGCCTTACGCATATTTCGCCGCCTCCTTTCTCTTAACTAAGGGCATTGTACGATGGAATGTCCGTCCTTGTCAAGGGTTCGCTCGTTTGAATTCGTTCAAGCCGTTCAAGCCATTCAGCCGGGTGATCACGCACATGCTGATTTTGCCCTCCTGCACCATCATATTCAGCAGAAAGCGCTGCTCCTCCTCCTGCCCAGCGAGCGATTGATCGCTGTACTCCGCCCGGTAAAGCGTAGCCTCTATAACGTTCGCCTCCTCCGAGTTTTCCCGTCGGGCTTCGGGGAGCAATGCCTGGAGCGCCTCCAGCGTCATGCCTACCTGCACGCCAAAAGGGCAGAGCACGGCGGGATCGGTCACCACCACGCTCAGCACCGGATAGTCCGTCTGCTCCAAAGGAAGCGCCTTCAGTTCGTCCATGTTGGCGGGCGGCGGATTCTTAATAATCGCAGCCGTTACGTACATTTCCCCGAAGGGGAAGCCCAGCCCCAGCAAATCCTTCGAATCGTGCGCATTGTCCGTGTAACCGATGCGC
Source organism: Eubacteriales bacterium (assembly GCA_031553615.1). Lineage (GTDB taxonomy): Bacteria > Bacillota > Clostridia > Christensenellales > Aristaeellaceae > WQXF01. Next base: position 22,222 of record JAVBLJ010000060.1, on the reverse strand, counting down.
AGAATCTCAGCCACGCCCGGCATCTGTTTACCCGCCCAAAGCACAGCTAACTCGCCCGAGGTGTAGGCGAAAATGTCGCGGCCTTCGAATAGCATACGTTCCGAATCCCGAATGGCGCGCGGGGCTGCGCCCTCCCGCGCCATCGCGGCACAGGGCAACAGGCAGAGCACTACGAGCGCGGCCCACATACGAAGCTGCTTTCTCATTCTTTTCCACCTTTTCATTCCAAATTATTGTGCGGCTCCCATGGATACAGACGAGCGGTGCGCGGGAAATGTTCCCTTGTCTGGAATTGTTCCCTTTTCTGGAATTTTCGCGCATCCGCGCGGCTTGTGCGAAGAGGAAGCGCGTGGCAAGCGTAAGCGCGAGGAACGCGTGTACGATCGCACCTACTGGGATCGCCGCGAATAGGCATTTACTCCTTTTTTCGCCCTCCACCCAGAAAACGAGGCGCATCGGAGGGCGTTTTTGCAGCACAGTGACCTGATCAATCCGGCTTTTTTTGACGTACGATGCATTGAAAAAACCGCCGAAAATTGGTATACTATATTAGTAAGGAAATCCCCAAACACCAACGCAAAAGGGGAGGATTTTTTTGTTGCTGCATTTGGGAGCGGAATGCGCGGTGCCGCATCGCCACATACTGGCGATTTTGGACCTGCACACCGCCGATTCCCCCGATACGCGGGCGTTATTGCATCGTGCCCGGGCGATCGGCGCGGTAACTACCGTGCCCGAAGGCGCGCCCCGTTCCGCGGTGATCACCGTGAACGAGGCCGGCACGCAGCACATCTACCTTTCGCCCATCTCCTCGGCGACGCTCCGGGAGCGCAATCTTTGCGCATGGCGATAGCGTACGGACAGGCAAGGCCGCCCGGCCCGCATCCTGTCGAACGATTATCCCAGCCCATCTCGGCAAGCTTACCCTATCGGTAAATCCTGCTCCATCGGCGAATCCTACCCCAACGGAAAGAGGTGCGGTATGACGCAAGACTCCCATCAATCCCACTACGACGAGACGCAAATCCAGGTGTTGGAGGGGCTGGAGGCGGTGCGCAAGCGCCCCGGCATGTACATCGGCTCCACCGATTACCGGGGTCTGCACCACCTGGTGTACGAAATTGTAGACAACGCCATCGACGAAGCGCTGGCCGGTTACTGCGATGAGATTCGCGTGACGCTGCGCAAGGATGGCGGCGTATCCGTGGAGGACAACGGCCGCGGCTTCCCGGTGGGCATTCACCCCAAGATGGGCCGCCCTGCCGTGGAGGTCTGCCTGACCGTGCTGCACGCGGGCGGAAAGTTCGGCGGTGAGGGCTACAAGGTATCCGGCGGCCTGCACGGCGTGGGCGCATCGGTGGTCAACGCGCTTTCCAGCGCGCTGGAGGTCACCGTCTACCAGGATGGCAAGGTGCACTACCAGGAATACCGTCGCGGCAAGCCGGTGGCGAATTTGCGGGTGATCGGCGCTACCGACAAGACCGGAACCACCATCACCTTCTGGCCCGACGTGCGCTCCGAAGCCGTGCCCGACGGTATTTTTGAGACCGGCGATTTCCAGTACGACATTCTCAAAACCCGCATTCGCGAGATGGCTTTCCTAAACCGCGGCATCAAGATCCACCTGATCGACGAGCGCGGCGAGGAGCGCATGGAGCGCACCTACCACTACGAGGGCGGCATCCGCGAATTCGTGAAATACTTGAACAAAAACAAGGAGGCCCTCTACCCCGAACCCATCTATGTGGAGGGCGTGAAGGGCACCACCTCGGTGGAGGTGGCCATGCAGCACAACGATAGCTACAGCGAAAATATATTCACCTTTGCCAACAACATCGCCACCCCCGAGGGCGGCACCCACCTGATGGGCTTCAAGAGCGCCATCACCCGCGTGGTGAACGATTACGGCCGCAAATACAAAATCCTGAAGGAAAACGACGAGAACCTGCAGGGCGAGGACATCCGCGAAGGCATGGCCGCCATCATCTCCGTGAAGATGATGGACCCGCAGTTCGAGGGTCAGACCAAATCGAAGCTGGGCAACAGCGAAGTGCGCACCATCGTCGATCAGCTGGTGACCGCGCAGCTCACCAACTTCATGGAGGAGAACCCCCAGGTCGCCCGCACCATACTCGACCGCTGCCTTTCCGCCGCCCGCGCCCGCGAAGCCGCACGAAAGGCCCGCGACCTCACCCGGCGCAAGAACGTGCTGGAATCCGGCGGGCTGCCCGGCAAGCTGGCCGATTGCTCGGAGCGCGACCCCAGCAAGTGCGAAATCTTCCTGGTCGAGGGCGATTCGGCAGGCGGATCGGCCAAGACCGGCCGCGACCGCCACTTCCAGGCCATCCTGCCCCTGCGCGGCAAAATCCTGAACGTGGAAAAGACCCGCCTGGATAAGATTTTGGCCAACAACGAAATCCGTGCCATGATCACCGCCTTCGGCTGCGGCGTCGATGCCGATTTCAACCTCGAGAAGCTGCGCTACCACCGCATCGTCTGCATGACCGACGCCGACGTGGATGGAAGCCACATCCGCATTTTGATGCTCACCTTCTTCTACCGCTACATGCGCCCGCTTATCGAAAAGGGCCACGTATACATCGCCCAGCCCCCGCTCTACAAGGTCACCCTGGGCAAAATGGAGCGCTATTGCTACAACGACGCCCAACTCGAAGCCCTGATGCAGGAGATCGGCCGCGAAAAAAAGCCCGAGGTCCAGCGCTACAAGGGCTTGGGCGAAATGTCCGCCCAGCAGCTTTGGGAGACCACCATGGACCCGTCCACCCGCACCATGATGCAAGTCAAGGTCGAGGACGCCATCGCCGCCGACGAGATTCTGACGCTGCTGATGGGCGAAAAGGTGGAGCCGCGCCGGGAGTTTATCGAAGAAAACTGCAAGCTGGTCGTGAACCTCGACGTGTAAGCGATCCAAGGACTCTATGCTAAAGAGCTGAGGTGGCAAAGTTGGACGAAATCAAGCAAGAAAACCTACTCCCCATCGACCTGGAAGAGGAGATGCGCAAATCCTTTATCTCCTATGCGATGGCGGTCATCATCACCCGCGCGCTGCCCGACGTGCGCGATGGGCTCAAGCCGGTGCACCGGCGCATCCTATACGCCATGCACGAGCTGGGCATGACGCCCGATAAGCCGTTCCGCAAATCGGCGCGTATCGTGGGCGACGTGCTAGGTAAGTACCACCCCCACGGCGATACCGCCGTGTACGACGCAATGGTGCGCTTGGCGCAGGATTTTTCCACCCGCTATCTGCTGGTGGACGGCCAGGGAAATTTCGGCTCGGTCGACGGCGACGGCGCGGCAGCCATGCGGTACACCGAGGCGCGCATGTCCAAGATCGCGCTGGAGCTGGTGGCCGATCTAGATAAGGAAACCGTCGATTTCACGCCCAACTTCGATGAAACGCTGATGCAACCGACGGTCATGCCCAGCCGATTCCCCAACCTGCTGGTGAACGGATCGAGCGGCATCGCCGTGGGCATGGCCACCAACATCCCGCCCCACAACCTGGGCGAGGTGATCGACGGCGTGATCTGCCTGATCGACAACCCCGAGGCGGGTCTGGCGGACCTGATGCAGCACATCAAGGGCCCCGACTTCCCGACCGGCGGCCTGATTTTGGGGCGGAACGGCATCTACGATGCGTACTCCACCGGCCGCGGGCGCATCATCACCCGCGCCAAGAGCGAGATCGAAGCGATGACCGTCAACCGCTCGCGCATCGTGGTCACCGAGATTCCGTACATGGTCAACAAGGCGCGCCTCATCGAGAAGATCGCCGAGCTAGTGCAGGAAAAGCGCATCGACGGCATCTCCGATATCCGCGATGAATCCGACCGCGAGGGCATGCGCATCGTGATCGAGCTCAAGCGCGACGTGAACGCGGCGGTGGTGCTCAACTACCTATACAAGCATACGCAATTGCAGGACACGTTCGGCGTGATCATGCTGGCGCTGGTGGACGGCACGCCCCGCGTGCTCTCGCTGCACCAGATGCTGTTCCACTACCTGGAGCACCAGAAGGAAGTCATCACCCGCCGCACCCGCTACGAGCTGGAAAAGGCCGAGGCGCGCGCCCACATATTGGAGGGCCTGCTCAAGGCGCTCGACCACATCGACGAGATCGTGCGCATCATCCGCGCAAGCGAAACCACTGCCATAGCGCGCGACCGCTTGATTGAGGCCTTCGATTTTTCCGAAAAGCAAGCGCAGGCCATCCTCGACATGCGCTTGGCCCGCCTGACCGGCCTGGAGCGGGACCGCTTGCAGGAGGAATACGACGAGCTGTGCAAGACCATCGATTACCTGCGCTCCGTGCTGGCCGATGAGCGGCTGGTGCTGGGCATCATCCGTGACGAGCTGAGCGAGGTCAAGCGGCGGTTCGCCGATCCGCGCCGCAGCGAGCTGACCATTATGGAGGGCGAGATCGACCCCGCCGACCTGGTGCAGGAGGGCGACATGGTGGTCACCCTTACCCACTTCGGCTACGCCAAGCGCCTGCCGCTGGGCACCTACCGCAGCCAGAACCGCGGCGGCAAGGGCATCGCGGCCATGACCACCCGCGATGAGGACTACGTGGAGCAGCTGCACGTCACCTCCACCCACGATGACATCATGTTCTTCACCAACCGTGGCCGGGTCTACCAGATCAAATGCTACGAGATTCCCGAAGCGAGCCGCACGGCGCGCGGCACCGCCATCGTCAACCTGCTGCAGCTGGACGGCGGCGAGAAGGTCACGGCCATGATCCCGATCCCGGCGGCGGCCGAGGGACGCGTGCTGCTGATGGCCACGCGCAACGGCACCGTGAAAAAGACCGGGCTGGATGAATTCCGCAACCTGCGCAAGGGCGGCCTGATCGCCATCGTGCTGCGCGAGGACGACGAACTGATCGGCGTGGAGCTGACCGACGATAGCCGTGAGGTGCTGCTGGGCACCCGCAAGGGCATGTGCATCCGCTTCAGCGAGCAGGACATCCGCATCAGTGGACGCGTATCCATCGGCGTGCGCGGCATCGATCTGGCGCAGGGCGACGAGGTGGTCAGCCTGGCCGTGGTGGAGGAGGAAGCCAAGGTGTTGGCCATCACCGCCAACGGCTACGGCAAGCGCTCCGATATCGAGGAGTACCGAAAGATCAACCGCGGCGGCAAGGGCATCCGCGCCATGAACCTGACCGGCAAGACCGGCCCGCTGGCCGCGCAGCTGGTGATCCACGGCGACGAGGATTTGATGCTGATCACCGACGATGGCACCATCATCCGCATGGCCGCCTCCGACGTTTCATGGCTGAGCCGCACCACGCAGGGCGTGCGCCTGATGCGCGTGGGCGAGGGCAGCCAGGTGGTGGGCGTATCGCGCACCCCCCGCGAGGAGGAAATGCCGGAGGAGGATTCCGAAGGCGAAGCCGCCGATCCCAACTCGCTGGATTTTAATCCCGCCGATTCAGGCAGCTCCAGCAGCGCCGAGGATTCCAATGAGAGCTCCGATTCCAGCGATAACGCCGATTCCGCGACCGAGCAACCGGAGGAATAAATGAGCGCCGCCGCAACAAAACCTCTGCGCGTGTTTTCGAAGGACGCGAACTACCAAAAGCTCGAGGTGCTCAAGACCAACCGCAATAAGCGCCACCGCTACGGCGAGTTCCTGGTCGAAGGCGTGCGCAACATCAACGAGGCGATCAAGAACCGCTGGGAGCTCCGTGCATTCGTGCACGGGGACCCGACGGAGCTCTCCGATTGGGCTCAGGAGCGCTTGCGCACCGTGCCCACGCAGGGAAATTGGCAGCTTTCCCCCGAGCTGATGCGCGAGATTTCCGGCAAGACCGATACCTCCGAGCTGCTGGCCATCGTGGGCATGCAGCCCGAAAATCGGCTCGACCTTTCGCGCCTGAGCGAAAATCCGCTCATCGCGCTGTTCGATCGCCCCTCCAACAAGGGCAATCTGGGCACCATCCTGCGCTCCTGCGATGCGCTGGGCGTCGAGGCGCTCCTGATCACCGGACATTGCGTCGACCTGTACGATCCCGAGACCGTACAGGCCTCGATGGGCTCGCTGTTTTGCGTGCCCACGTCGCACATCACCGGCAACGAGCAGGTCGGCGAACTGCTGGCCCAGCTGGCCGCCTTCGTCGCGCCCCGCCCGCTCGCCATCGTGGGCACCAGCGCGCACGCCCCGCAGCACGTGTTCGATTGCGACCTGACCGGCCCCACCGTGCTCATGCTGGGCAACGAGACCGACGGCCTTTGTCAATACCTTTGCGAGGCCAGCAACGCGATGGCGCGCATACCGATGAGCGAAGGCTCCAGCGCTTCCTCGTTCAACGTGGCCTGCGCAGCGACCGTGCTTTTTTACGAGGCGGCGCGGCAGCGGGGATTGGGCCGCAAAACCTAAGAAAAACTTTGGGTCCGCCATGCCTTTGTGCCTGGCGGATTGCCTTATGCTGCGGGCTTAACCAGGCGATACCGATGCATCGAAAGATCGGGGTGATTCCTATGCGGGTCAACACTTCCTTCCTCATGGACATCTCCAACGAGCCGCGCGCCATCCACGCCACCTGCGAGGGCGAAAGCTTCGCGCTGGACCGGGGGCTTACGTGGAAAGGCCGCGACATCGTGGTAAATATCGAGCGACGGCCCTCGGCCATGGTGGTGAACATCACCGCCGACACCACGGCGCTCTGCCAGCTCGATTTGGTTTGGAACCTGGTGCTGCCCGCCGAGGTGCGGTTGCTGGGCGATCACTGGGAACGCGCATACGGCGACTTGGAATGGCGCGGCATCGCGCCCGACCGGGCGATGCCCTGGTACTTCCTGGCGGAAAGCAACGGCCGCACCGCCGGGCTGGGCGTCAAGACGGGCTGCGCGGCCTTCTGCTCGTGGCAGGTTTCCCGCGATACGCTGCGCTGCCGCATCGACGTGCGCAACGGCGGCCAGGGCGTGCTGCTGGCGGGCCGCACCCTGTGCGCCTGCGAGATCGTGGCGGCGGACAGCAAGGCCAACGAGGGCGCTTTCGCGTTCGCGCAGCGGTTCTGCGGCATGCTGTGCGACAAGCCGCGCATGCCTGCCGCGCCGATTTATGGCGGCAACAGCTGGTATTATGTGCACGCGGGCATTACCGCCGAGCGGATGGTGGAGGACAGCGTGTTCCTATCCTCGCTGGCCCCCGACAACGCCAACCGGCCCACCGTGTTCCTCGACGATGGATGGCAGCTCTGTCGCACGCGCGAGTACAACGGCGGGCCCTGGTGCCTGGGCAACAGCCGCTTCCCCGACATGCCGCAGTTGGCCGAGGCCATGGTGGCGGCGGGGGTGCAGCCGGGAATTTGGCTGCGTCCGCTGCTGACCCATGCCTATTTCCCGCCCGAGTGGAGGCTGCCTGCCGCGCGCTTCCCCGCCGGACTGCGGGATAGCGGATGCCCCGGCTACCTCGATCCCAGCATCCCCGAGGCGCTGGCGATGATCCGCGAGGACATTGCGCGGGTGGTCGGCTGGGGCTTCAAGGCGATCAAGCATGATTTCTCCACCTTCGATCTCTTTGGCCGCTGGGGATTCGAGATGCGCGGCTCGCCCGCCCTGCCCGGTTGGCACTTCGCCGATCGTTCGCGCACCAGCATGGAAATCGTGCTGGCGCTGTATCAAGCGATCCGGGAAACCGCCGGCGATGCGCTGGTGCTGGGCTGCAACACCATTTCACACGCAGCCGCCGGACTTTTCGAAATGCAGCGCACCGGCGACGATACCAACGCCAGCGATTGGTCGCGCACGCGCCGCATGGGCGTGAACGCGCTGGCCTTCCGCGCGCCGCAGCACGGCACCTTCTACGCCGCCGATGCAGATTGCGTGGGCATCGTCGATGATGGCATCCCGTGGCAGCTCAATGCCCAGTGGCTGGAGCTGGTTTCGCGCAGCGGCACCCCGCTGCTGGTGTCGGTCGATCCGCGCAAGGCCACACCCGAGCAGCGCCGCGCGCTCACCGAAGCATTCGCACGGGCCGCGCAGCCCCAACCGGTAGCCGAGCCGCTGGATTGGATGCACTCGCCCTGCCCCGCCGAGTTCGTGCTCATGGGCGAAAAGCGGCGCTTCCGCTGGGATGCGTAGGGTTTCCCAATGGGAGATTTCCCATTAACCAAAGAAACGGATAGAGGAACACGAAGGAGGAAAACACCATGGCAATCAGCAGCATCATCCGCGAAAAGGCTTCCGCCATCATTGATTCCCACCGCGACTGTGTACTGGCCCTCATCGAGCCCGACGGGTACCCGGTCAGCTCCATCGTCACCGTCGCCCAGCACGAGGAACTGCGCTGGTTCACGTTCGGTACCGGGCTGGAAAGCTCGCGCGCGCACCGCATCCGCCATTGCAACCATGCCTCAGCCTGCTTTACCGATGGCAACAGCTGCATCACGCTGATCGGCGACATGGAGATATTGACAGATTTGGAAGCCAAGAAGGCCGCCTGGTACGAGGGCCTGGCAAACCACTTCACCGGGCCGGAGGACCCCAACTTCTGCGTGCTCAAGCTCCACGTTCGCCGCGCCAACCTTTTTGTGGATTGGCAGGATGAGCGCGGGGAGATTTGACGGCCCCTTCCCTGGCAGGGGTTTTCGGTGTACAATAGCAGGGACGCGACGAAGCGAGCAGGGCGCGAAGGTGCCCGTGCAAGAGGAGGAATCCCCCATGAAATTCAAGGATATGCCCTACGAGCGCATCGACATCGATGCCCAACTGGCGCAGCTCAAGGAGCTGGAAGGCCAACTGCGCGAGGCCGAAAGCTTCGAGCAGGCCGACGCAGCCTTCCTGGCACTCGATAAGCTAAACAGCCACGTGGGCACACAGTTTGGCCTGGCGGCGGTCCGCCACCTGATCGACACCAACGACGAATTCTACAACGCGGAAAACGACTTTGTGGACGAGCAAACGCCCATTCTGATGGAGGGCATGCACGCGGTTTCGCAGGTATTGTACGATTCGAAGTACCGGCAGGATTTCGCGGCCAAGTACGGCGAGCTGCTCATTCGCAACATCGAGATCGAGCTGAAGACCTTCGCGCCCGAGATCGTGCCCGATCTACAGGAGGAGAACCGCCTGACCACCGAGTACGACAAGCTGATCGCCTCTGCGCAAATTCCGTTCGATGGCGGCACCTACACGCTCTCGCAGCTTTCCCCCTTCAAGGAGGATAGGGACGACGAGAAGCGCCACGCCGCCTGGGTGGCCGAAGGCGGCTTTTACACCGAGCACGGCGAGACCCTGGACCGCATCTACGGCGAGCTGGTGGCCCTGCGCACCAAGATGGCGCGGAAGCTGGGCTACGAAAACTTCGTGGAGCTGGGCTACTACCGCATGACCCGCAACTCCTACACCCGCCAGGATGTGGATAGGTTCCGCGCGGCCATCGTGGCGCACATCGTGCCCGTGGCCGATGCGCTCTTCCGCGCGCAGGCCGAGCGCACCGGGCTGCCCTATCCACTCAGTTTTAGCGATGCGTCGCTTTCCTTCCGCAGCGGCAACGCGCGCCCCTTCGGCACCCCCGAAGAAATCCTGGCCCACGGCCAGAAGTTCTACCATGAGCTTTCCGCCGAGACCACCGAGTTCATCGATTTCATGATGTATAACGAGCTCATGGACGTGCTCAGCCGCAAGGGCAAGGCCGGCGGCGGCTTCTGCACCACCTTCCCCGATTACAAGTCGCCGTTCATCTTCGCCAACTTCAACGGCACCTCGGGCGACGTGGAGGTCATCACCCACGAGGCCGGGCATGCCTTCGCCGCCTACATGGCGCGCGACATCGTTCCGCAGCAGAACCAAGCGCCCACCATGGAATCCTGCGAGATTCACTCCATGTCCATGGAGTTCTTCGCTTGGCCCTGGGCCGAGGGCTTCTTTGGCGGGGATACCACCAAGTTCCGCTACGGGCACCTGGCCGACGCGCTCAAGTTCCTGCCCTACGGCACCATGGTCGATCACTTCCAGCACACCATGTACGATCACCCCGAGTTCACCCCCGCCGAGCGCCACGCCGAATGGCGCCGCCTGCTGGGCATCTACATGCCCTGGCTCCAGCTCGATGATTTCGTGCCCTTCTACGGCGCGGGCAAGGGCTGGCAGCGGCAGATGCACATCTACCAATCGCCGTTCTACTACATCGATTACTGCCTGGCGCAGACCGTTTCGCTGCAGTTCTGGGCGCAGATGCAGCAGGATGTGCCCACCGCCTGGAAGCGCTACTTCGCGCTGGTGAAGCAGGCGGGCACCCGCACCTTCAGCGGCCTGGTGGAGAGCGCGGGGCTCGATACGCCCTTCGGAGACGACGCGCTGCGCATCGTGGCGCAGGCCGCCGTGAAGTGGCTGGATGAAGTGGATACCGCCGCCCTGAAGTAATCCCGGGCAACCCCTCGGCAATCTATCGGAGTGCCGATCGCACGATCCGTCAGGCAAAATACATCCGAAAAATTTACCCATTCGAAGAGGAGAACACATGTCGGAAATACAGATTAACCCCGTACGCTCCAAGGCGCGTAAGCCCAAGGGCTCGGTCATCGCCGGAAGCGTCGCCGTCGCCTTGGTCATCGTGATCCTGTTTGTGGTCACCTTCTGCACCGGCACCGTCGAAAACGGCCACATCGGCCTGCTCAACACCATGGGCCGTGTCTCCGAGCACATTCTGCAGCCCGGCTTCACCTTCAAGGGCGTGTTTTCGCGCATCGTGCAGATGAACGTGCTGACCCAAAAGGTCGATCTGGACATGCTGGCCTTCACCAGCGATATCCAGGAGGTGCAGGTGCAGGTGGCGGTATCATACAAGCTGCTGCCCGCTTCGGCCCGCGAAATGTATACCAACGTGGGCCCGAACTACTACAACGTGCTCATCGCGCCGCGCCTGCCCAACTTCACCAAGGACGTGATCAAGCGCTACTCCGCCGCCTCGCTCATCGAAAATCGCGATAAGCTGCCCGGCACCGTGCTGGATGCGCTGCAGGCCGAGTTCGCCGAGAGCGGCATCGAGTTTGTGGAGGTCAGCGTGACTGATCTGGATTTCTCGGATGCGTACACCGCGGCCGTGGAGCAGAAGGCCGTGGCCACCCAAACCGCGCTGGCCTCGGCCATCGAGCAAAAGCGCCTGGACGACGTGCAGACCGCCGAGGCGGGCCGCCGCCGCACGGCAGCCGATGCCGCCTTCTACGAACAGCAGAAGCAGGCCGAGGCGCGCGCCTACGAGGTTGAGGCCGCCGCCGGAGCCGAAGCGAACGCCATTGCGCTCAAGGCCGCCGCGCAAGCCGAGGGCAACCGGAAGCTTGCCGAATCGCTGACCGAGCTGCTGGTGGATTACGAGTACAAATCCCGCTGGAACGGGCAATACCCCATGTACAACTTCGGCGGAGGCGCCGGAGTGACGCCCATCCTGCCGTTGCCCACCGCCGCAGATCCCGCCCAGTAACTGCTTATGATGCCCGCCTAGCCCAGTTCCAGGAACCGCAAGAGCGCCGTTCGGCGAGCGAAGAGCTCCGCCGAACGGCGCTTTTTGCATGCCTCTGCGCGGCCGATCACCGGGCAACCCACCGCGCATCGCCGATCGCTCCCCCACCGGTAGCGGTGCATTGCCGCCAAATCCACAGGCGCTGGTGGCGGCGCACAAAGCCACCTCTCGTTTCGCCAAAAAGGCGACCTAGAGGCAGCCGCGTGAGACCCACGGTGCCCTTTTGTTTTGGCGCAACGCTCCGCCGGTTACATGGCTCGTAATCATCCCACGCGATCGACTAGTTTCGCCCACTCCGTGTAACCTCTCACTTGCGCGAAAGAGCGGGGTATCTAGCGAAAATATGAAGTCCCACTTTAGAAAAAAGCGTTGAAAACCCTGGGTTTCTCAAATGTGATTAAGAAACGGTTTTTCGCAAAAACCTGTGATATAATGCATTCAGATCAAGAGCGCAGGTAACAACGCACAAAGTCAAATAATTACGCAACGTAACATTTTGACACACATTCGTAATATTAACAACAATTTCCTCCCCCTCCAAATCACGACGCACAAAGATCACCGCGCGAAAATACGACGCTCGAAACACAACACATCAAACACAACACATCATTCGAAAGGAAGTATCGTTATGAAAAACCCTGCTCTGCTCCGTGGCATCGCTTCCCTGGCCATCTGCCTGCTACTGGTCGCCGTTCACTTCGTTGCCAAGGCCTGATTATTCCCGCAAACATCAAAAGCCGATTAGGCTCGTCTCGCTTGGATAGACTGTATACAACAAAGCGCAAGCGCTTGAAAGCCCTTGCCTAGAAGAAAGGAAGTACCGGATATGAAAACCGCCGCTTTGCTCCGTGGAATCGCCTCGCTCACCATTTGCCTGCTGTTGGTCGCCGTCCATTTCGTCGCCAAGGCGTAATCGGCAGCCACTTCCCCCGCTACGGAATCAAAAATGGGTCGCTCTACGGCGGCTCTTTTTGTATCCAAAAAAGGCAAGAGTGCAATCAGCGCGGCCGAAGAATTTCCCGCGTTTATGAAGCCTCAGTTAATGGATAAGCCTTATGTCGCCTCACTTTCTCAAATCCCGTTAAGAAACATGCACGCGCGTTTTTTTATGCTATAATGCATTCACCGGCAAGGATACGCAGCATGCTTCCTCGCCGCACAACGTACAATCCGTAACCGGTGGCCACCCCGCCGCCGGATCTGGCTTCCAAAATCTTGCCGAAGGAAGAAGGAATGACGCTATGAAAGTCCGCTCTCTGCTCCGCGAGGATCTATCCCTGATCCTGGGTGTGTTGGTGATCGCCGTGTACGCCATCATGAAGGTGTAGACAACGCATCATCCCGAACGCAACTTATCTGAACGCAACTTATCTGAACGCAGCTTTATCTGAACGCAATACTAGCCAAAGGAAGTGTCTACAATGTCGAAACTCAAAGCACATGCGCACCTGCTCCGCGGCCTCAGCTCCCTCACATTGTACATGTTGGTCACTGCCGTACACCTGATCTCCAAGGCGTGAACCACCCGCCGCTTCCCCGCGCACAGCACCCGAACCCGCGCCAGCCAAAAGCTGGCTATTTTTATGCAAAAAAATGGGCTGCCTCCGCTTCACACGGCAGCAGCCCCGGGGAATCCGGGTAGATATTACTCGCCTTCGCCTTCATCCACAATGGTCAGAGTGCTAACCACCTGCAGGAAGGCCAGGTTCACTGCCTCGTCGGCCGCGTAGCCCTCGGCATTTTGAAAGCGGATGGTGTACGCGGTGCCATCGACGATCAGCGCCATCACGCCGCGCTCTACGCCCTCTTCATCGTCGTAGGCGATGGTCAGATAGGATACGCCGGTCTCGAGGCTGAGCACCGCGGCGGTCTTGGCCATGAAGGGCGCGATCAGCTTGTTCGCCTCCTCGGCGGTCTCCTCCGGGCTCATCTCCGTCAGCTCGATAGCGCCCAGCGATTCATCTTCCACCCACGAGAACACCGCCTTGTTTCCCTCGGCATCGGCAATGAACGCGATGGTATCCTCCGTATCCAGCTCGGCGAGTAGCTCCTCATCCTCGACCAGGGTCATGCCCTCGGGAATCTGGATGGTCGCGCCCAGGGCCGCAAACTCGGTCAGCTCGCCGATGGCGGCAGAGGATTCGGCCAAAGCGACGGTCGCGCCGAGGGAAAGCGCCAGTACCAGAGTCAGAGCGATCAGTTTTTTGCAATTCTTCATGGAGGTCCTCCTTGCGTCTTGATACGTTCATTATACCACGGGAAGGGGCATTGCACAACGCACGGCACGAACTCCGCCGGATCGCGCTCTCGCCAAAGCCCCTGCGGCATGGTAAAATGGAGGCGCAAAATTGAAACGCGAAGCTCGAATTGAAAACGGGAGGCGGTCGCATGCAAACTCAATTCGCCGTGATCGGCAGCGGATGGCGCGCCGAATTCTTCCTGCGCGTGGCACGATTATGTCCGGAGGAGTTCGCCGTATGCGGCGTAGTGACGCGCAACGCGGAGAAGGCGGCGCGCATCACCGCCGCATTCGTCGTGCCCTGCTTCGCCGGGGTGGACGAGCTGCTGGCAGCCGCCAACCCCGAATTTGCGGTGGTATCGGTCTCCAAGCCCGCCGCGATGGGCGTATCGCTCGATCTGCTGCGGCGGGGTGTGCCGGTGCTGGCGGAGACCCCGCCGGCCGATTCCACCGCGCAACTGCTCGAATTCCATCGGCAGATGCCCGCCGGAGCCAAGTATCAGGTGGCGGAGCAATACTTCCTGCGGCCCGATCACCTGGCGCGGCTGGCCTTCGCGGCCACCGGCAAGCTGGGCGAAATCGTGCAGGCGCGCATATCGCTCACCAACAATTACCACGCCATCAGCCTGATGCGCAAGTACCTTGGCGTGGGATTCGCCCCGGCCACGATCACCGCCACCCGCTTTACCGTGCCCGGCATCCCCGGCTTTTCGCGCACCGGCCCCCTCGAATCCGAGCAGATCACCCAGCCCGCGCAGACCCTCGCGGTGCTCGATTTTGGCGGCAAGCAGGGCATCTACGATTACGAGGATGGGCAGCACCGCAGCTGGATTCGCTCGCAGCAGGTGCTGATCAAGGGCGTGCGCGGCGAGATCGATAACCTCTCCATCCGCTACCTGCTTGATCACCGCACGCCCATGGAGGCCGCGCTCACCCGCAAAAATTTGGGCGAGGTGGAGAACCTGGAAGGCTGTGGCTTGAAGGGCTACCTGGCCGACGGCGCTTGGTATTACCGCAACCCCTTCCCCGATTCCCGCATGACCGACGACGAGATCGCCGTGGCCGAGTGCATGCGCCGCATGGCCGAGCACGCGCACGGCGGCCCGGAGTTCTACGGATTCGACGAGGCCGCGCAGGATTACTACTTGACCGAGAAGATCGAGGAAGCGGTACACACCGGGCAAGCGATCCGAGCGGAGCGCCAGCCTTGGGGCGAAGTATAACGCATACGGAGGCATACCATGCACAATCCATCCAATCCCGAGCGCATCGCGCGCATGTACGTGCAGCAGGATACGCTGTCCACCCGCATCACGCTCCACCAAAAGTACAGCACCAATCCCTACGGCTGGTTCAACTGGGTGTTCGATCAGTATGCCCTGAACGATGCGCCGGATCAAGGCACGCGCATCCTCGAGCTGGGCTGCGGGAACGGCGAGATTTGGGCGAGCCACGCGGAGCACATCCCGAGCGGTACGCGGATCACGCTCACCGATTTCTCGCCGCTGATGCTGGAAAAGGCGCGCGCTCGGGTGCACCATCCCTCCGTGGATTTCGCCCAAGTCGACGTGCAGCAAATCCCCTACGCCGATACCTCGTTCGACGTGGTAATCGCCAACCACATGCTCTACCATGTGCCCGACAAGGCCCATGCGCTCTGCGAGATCGCGCGGGTGCTCCGGCCCGGCGGAAGGTTCTTCGCCAGCACCCTGGCCCAGAACACCATGGGCGAGCTGCAGGCGATATACTTACAGCTCAAGGATCGCGCCGAGTTCGTGCTTTCGCAAAATCACAGCTTCACGCTGGACAACGGCGCGGCGATACTGGCCCCACACTTTGCAAGCATCGAGCGTCGCGATTACCCCGATTCGCTGGAGGTCACCGAGCTGGACGACCTCATGGCCTACATCCTCTCCTATTGCGTGGTGCCCGAGGAGGTGCGGCCCGAGCTGCGCGCGCTGCTCGAGGCCGGGATCGGCCCCAACGGCGCGTTCCACATCAGCAAGGAACAGGGCATCTTTGTGTGCACGCGGTGATTTCACGGCGGCCTTTTCGCCCCCATCACGCACGCTCAAGCAGCATCACTGTCTCCACATCGCCACACCAGCAGAACATGTCCACGGGCTGCACCGCTGCGGCGCGGTAGCCCGAGGCGGCAAGCAGCGCCGCATCGCGCGCCAAGGTGGCGGGATTGCACGATACGTACACCACGCGGCGCGGCGCGGCCTGGGTCACAGCGGCCAACAGCGCCGGATCGCAGCCCTTGCGCGGCGGATCGACCACCACCACCTCGGGCGCGAGGCCCTTGGCCACCAGCTCGGGCAGCACGGTCTCCGCCTGGCCGAGCATGAACTCGGCGTTTTCGATGCCGTTGCGCCGCGCGTTGGCGACCGCATCGGCGATGGCCTGGGGCACGATCTCGATGCCGATCACGCGGGCGGCGCGCTGAGCAAGCAGCAGCGAGATGGTGCCCGCCCCGCAATAGGCGTCCACCACCGTTTCAGAACCGGTGAGCCCGGCGAATTCGAGGGCCTGGGAATACAGCACCTCGGTCTGCGCCGGGTTGACCTGGAAAAACGAATGGGGCGACACGCGAAAGCGCAGGCCGCACAGCGTATCCTCCAGCGTATCCGCGCCCCAAAGCGCCCGCGCGCTTTCGCCCAATATCACATTGGTGCGCGCCGGGTTGTGGCTGAGCATTACCGAAGCCAGACCCGGCACCGCCGCGCGCAATGCCTCGATTAGCTCGGCCTGCGCGGGCAGCGCGGGCTCCCGCGCCACCAGCACCACCATGGTCTGGCCCTCGCGCATGCTGCGCACCACGATGTGCCGCAGCGTGCCCGTGTGGCCTATTTCGTCGTACGGCGCAATGCCGTTGCGCTCCATCCAGCGGCGCACCGCAGCCACCGCCTCGTTGGCGGCGGGTTGCTGCACCGGGCAGCCCATGGGCGCATCGATCACCTCGTGGGAGCGCGGCGCATAGAAGCCGATGCGCGGCGCGCCCGCCTGCCCCGCCACCGGGTAGGAACCCTTGTTGCGATAATGCCAGGGCTCGTCCATGCCTCGCACGGGCCGAACCTCCAGCGCGTCCATATCGAAGCCGCCGATGCGCGCCAAACAATCGCGGACCTGCACCCGTTTGAATTCCAGCGTGCGTGGGTAGGCCATGTGCTGCGCCGCGCATCCGCCGCACCGCTTGTACACCGGGCAGGGCGGCTCCACGCGATCGGGCGAGGCGGTGAGCACCCGCTCCACCCGCGCAAACGCATGCCGCTTTTCTACCTTTACAATGCGCGCCTCGATGCGCTCCCCCGGCAGCGCGCGCGGCACAAACACCGCCAGCCCCGGCTCCTCGCCAAAGCGGCACACGCCCTCGGCATCCATGCCGAAGTCGCGCACCTCCAGGGTGACAAGCTGGTTTTTTTGCAGCACGGAATCCGGCATATCAGCACCTCATTCTATTCCTCGTTTGATTTCTTGCCCTCTACTCATCCAACAGCGCGTCGCGAACCGCAACGACCTCGCCGCCGCTCCGGTAGACGCGCGGTGGACGGCGCGTGAGCCGCGCCATGCATTCGTTGCGGTTCGAGCCCGCCCAAGTCGCATACTCCATCAGCGAGATATCCCCGCCGAGCAGGTCGGCCACATCACCGGGTTCGATGCCGGGCACGTCGGTCACGTCGATCATCATCTGATCCATGCAGACCAGGCCGAGCACCGGCGCACGCTGCCCGCGAACCGACACGCTGGCGACGCCCGACATGGCGCGCGGGTAGCCGTCGGCATACCCCACGGGCAGGGTGGCGACGCAGGTGCGGCGCTGCAGCGGGCGCTCCTCGGCGTACCCCACGTACTCGCCGCGCTCCGCCCAGTGCACGCGGGTGACGGTGCTGCAAAAGCGCAACGTGGGCAGGCAGGCAAAGGGCAGGTGATCGCTGCGCGAGGGCCGCGCGCCCAGCAGCAGCGCGCCGACGCGCACCCCCTGGTGCCGCCACTGCGGGTAGCGCACCAGGCCGATGCTGTCCAGCAGGTGGAGCGAAGGCGCGCAGCCCAGCTCGCGCAATGCCGCATGCACGGCATGCAGACGCGCGGCCTGGGCAGCATCGTCCTCGGTGGTGCGCAGCGAGAGGTGCGCGTACAGGCCTTCGAGCCGCGCCCCGGGCAGCACGGCCACGGCGACGATGCGCCCTGGCGTCTCCGCGTCCCGCGCGTCAAAGCCCAGGCGGTGGAAGCCCGCATCGACCTTGGCGTGCAGCACGACGGTGGTGTTCGCGGCCAGCGCAGCCTGGGCGGCGCGTTGCGCGCCTTCCACCGTGTCCACGGTGAGCGCAAGCCCTGCGGCCACCGCGCGGGGCAGCAGCGCATCCTCGGCCAAGCCCATCACCAGGATCGAACCCCCGATCCCGGCGGCGCGCAGCTCCAGGCCCTCGCGCACGCAGCTGACGGCAAAGTGTTCCGCGCCCGCCTCAGCAAGCCGCCGCGCGACGGGCACCGCGCCATGGCCGTACGCATCCCCCTTGAGCACGCAGATCACGCCCGCATCCGGCCCAGCCAGCGCGCGCGCGGTTGCGTAATTCGCCGCCACCGCATCCAAATCCACCTCGATCCAGGTGCGCGCGGCGACCCGTACATCCTCAAATGACGCCCTATACAACGCCTCTTCGGCCATAAACGGCACTCCTTTGGGCCGCGATATGCGGCAATCATCCGTATTGTACGCGGGCGGGCCGGGCTTGTCAATCGCAGGAAAACATAGGCAGCACACAAAAAAACTGACAAAACCCACGCGAAAACCTTCCATTTAAGCGGTGCATCGTGTATCATATTCATAACAATAGATGCGCACACCGTTCTTACGGAGGGTTGACCATGATTCATTCCCAAACCGCCTTCACCTACGAAATCGATGACCCCAGCATTGCCGTACAGGAAATAATGGATCAGCTGCAGCCGCTCACGCTGACCGCCGACATGGTGGGCATCGTGGGCTGCTCCTTCGATTTTGTCGAATCGGGCGTGATGGCCGCGCTCGCCGAAGCGCTTCCCTTCCCGCTGGTGGGCGAAACCAGCATTTCGCAGGCCATTCCCAGCGAGGCGGGGCTACTGATGCTGACCGTCATGGTGCTCTACTCCGACGATTGCCGCTTTGCCGTGGGCATCGCGGACGTTCCCGCCGATCCGGGTGGACTGAGGGCTTCGCTGGCGCAAAGCTACCGCGAGACCTCGGCGCTGCTGGGCACGAAGGAAAAGCTGATCCTTGCCTTTCTGCCGCTGCTTACGCCGCACACCGGCGACCTGTACGTAAATCTGCTCTCCGAGTTTTCGGATCATACGCCGGTCTTTGGCTCCATCGCCGCCGACGATACCCCCGATACCTATGCGGGCGCGCGCACCGTGCTCGGTAGCGAAGCCTTTCCCGATCGCATCACCTATGTGCTGATCGGCGGAGAACTCGAGCCTGAATTCCTCATCGCCTCCCTCTCCAACGAATCGCGCCTACCCTACTGGGGCGAGATCACCGATTCCGAAGGCACGCTGCTCAAGGGCGTCAATGGTGAACCCGCGCTCACTTTTATGGAAAGCATCGGCCTGGCCAACGGCGGCAAATTTCGCCCGGGTATCAACTCCATCCCATTTCTGGTCCGCTTTCCTAACAAGGCTGGGCTCGACGACGTGGCCGTCGCCCGCGCGCTATTCATGATAACGCCCGAGAACTACGCGGTCTGCGGCGGCGAGATGCCGGTGGGATCTAGCATCACCGTGGGCATGTTTGACCGCAACGAGGTGCTGAGCACCACGCGGAAGGTGCTGGCCGAAGTGCGCCAAAAAGCGCAAGGACGGCCCGTGATCATGCATTCCTGCCTGGGCCGCTGCATGGCGCTGGGCGTAGATCCGCTCCTGGAGGTGCGCATGGCCGTGGAGGAGATGCCGGCCGACGCCGCTTACATGCTTAGCTACTCCAGCGGCGAGCTTTGCCCCACCTCGGTCTTCGGCGGCCAAGCCACCAACCGCTACCACAACTACACTTTTATAGCCTGCATACTCTAGGCGAAGAAATCCCCGCGGCAGCAAGCCCCGCCACAAAGGAGAGCATATGCCTAGCTACAAGCCCTTTCACGAGCTTACCGAAGCCGATTACGCAGCCCTGCTGGCGGCCAACACCCAGCTAAGCCGCGAAAAGGCCGCCCTTACCCGGCAGGTAAAGACCACCAACAACCTGCTGCGCAGCATGGAGGCCAACACCACCGCCCAAGTCTACCTGAGCGAACAATTGTCCGCTCAGCATACCCTGCAGCGCCACTACACCCAGATGCTGCTCGACAATTGGGAGGACCTGGTGCTGGTGTTCGATAGCGATCTGCGCTTTGTGCTGGGCGCGGATCAATCGCTGCGCAAGGTGGGCGTGAAGCTAAGCGGCATCTATGGCTTGTTCTTTCGCGAAATATTCACCGAGGTCGCGCCCCTCGAATGGGTAGATGCCACCGAGGCGCGCCTGAACCGCGTGCACCGGCTACGCTCACAAGAATCCTGCAACGAGGAGGTTCGCTTCTCCTGCCACGCGACCGCACGCTGCTATGAGACCAGCGCGCTTTCCTTCCGCAGCGAAAGCGGCGAATCGCTGGGCGTGATGCTGCTCCTGCACGATACCACGGAGCTCCAGCGCGCCAAGCAAGCCGCCGAAAACGCCAATCAGACCAAATCGATGTTCCTGGCCAGCATGTCCCACGAAATTCGTACGCCTATGAACGCCATCGTCGGCCTGGCCGATCTGCTGCAGAAGGAGCCCTTGGACGCGAAGCAGATGCTCTACGTGGTAAACATGAGCCAGGCAGCCGCGTCGTTGCTCTCCATCATCAACGACATCCTTGATTTTTCGAAGATCGAGGCCAACAAGCTGGAGATATTGCCCGCGCCCTACAGTCTACGAAGGTTGATCGACGGCGTAGCGCTGTTGTTCAACATGCCCGCCCACAACAAGGGCTTGACGTTCGCCGCGCGGGTCTGCGACGGTACGCCCGATGCGCTGATTGGCGATGAATCTCGTTTGCGTCAAATCCTGAACAACCTGCTCTCCAACGCCATCAAATATTCCAACATAGGCGAGGTGAGCATCACCGCTTCGGCGGAGGCGGATTGGCTGCGCTTCGACGTGGTCGATCAGGGCATAGGCATCCATTCCGATGACCTGGCCCGCCTGTTCCAGCCCTTCGAGCAGTTTGAGCTGGTGAAAAACAAGAATGTGGGCGGCACCGGCCTGGGGCTGACCATCACGCTGCGCCTGTGCGAGCTGATGGGCGGGCGCATCGAGGTCGATAGCGCGCCGGGTCGCGGCTCATGCTTCACGGTGCGCGTTCCTCTGGTGCTGGCAAAGGTTCAAAGGGAACGCGAAGCCGATGCGCCCCTCCATTTCACCGCGCCGAATGCCCGGGTGCTCATCGTGGACGATATCGAGATCAACTTGATCATCGTCGAAGCGTTGCTTGCCGAATGCTGCATACAGCCCGTGTTCGCCGCCGACGGCCTCGGGGCCGTGGAGGCCGCTCAGCGCGAGCCGTTCGACCTCATCCTCATGGATCAAATGATGCCCGGGATGGACGGCGTGGAGGCGACCGCCGCTTTGCGCGCCATGGAGGGACACAACGCCACCGTGCCCATCGTGGCGCTCACCGCCAACGCGATCTCCGGGGTTCGCGAATCGCTGCTGACCCAAGGCTTTACCGATTTCCTGACCAAGCCCATCGATCCTGGCGCGCTGTACGCGGCCATCTACCGTTGGCTGCCCCCGGAAAAACTGCTAACGCAACAGGAGGATTGACCATGACCACCCAGATTCTTCCCACCCCCTTGGGCGATATGCTGGCTGCCGCCGAGAACGGCGCGCTGTGCGGGCTCTGGTTTGTAGGCCAGCGCTATTTCCCCGCCGAATCCGCGCAATGGCCCACCGCCACCGGCGCGCCCACCGAGCCGGTATTCCAAGCGACCCGCGCTTGGCTGGACGATTGCTTTGCGGGCCGATCCACGGCCAAAGCGCCCCCGCTCGCGCCGCGCGGCACGCCCTTCCAGCAGAAGGTTTGGGCCGCACTGCTCGAAATCCCTCGCGGGCAAACCGCTACCTACGGCTCCATCGCCGCCGCCCTGGGCAGCGCGCCGCGCGCCGTGGGCAACGCCGTGGGGCACAACCCCATCAGCCTGATCATCCCCTGCCACCGCGTGCTCGGCTCGGGCGGCGCACTCACCGGATATGCCGGGGGCGTGGAGCGCAAGAAGGCGCTGCTCGCGCTCGAGGGCGTGACTTGTTGATGGATCAAGCATAGAAACAGCACTTTTGAATACAAAGAGTTGGATTTGCGCCGCTAAGGAGTCCAGGGGGCGACCGCAAAGCCCCCTGGTCGACCGTGAGGGCGAAACACCCCCAGTGGTTAGAGAGGATTTCGCTCCCGCGGGAGCGAGCGGGGGGGGGTGGGGTGGAGCGCCCCCCAACGAAGC
>JAVBLJ010000067.1:0-14430 GCA_031553615.1 Eubacteriales bacterium | reverse complement strand
TTGCCCGGGCAGAAAGGCTATGAGCAGCGTCACGGCCAGGGCGACCGCGGTGGAGATGCTGAACACGATGGAGAACACGGATTTCACCGGTTCCAGCTCGCGCTTGCCCCAATATTGCGAGATGAGCACCGATGCGCCGCCGCCCACGCCCATCACGAAAAAGGTGAACAGATTGGTTGTTTGATTCGCTAAGGCCACCGAGGCAAATGCGGTTTCGCCCAGAGAACTGACCATCATGTTATCCAGGAAGGAGACGCCGCGCGAAATCAGCGCCTTGAGCGCCACCGGCAGCGCTAGCATGAGCAGCGTGCGGTAAAACGACCGATCCTTTACCATATGCAATCCTCCTGTGCGCGCGATTGCAATCATCATACCACCCGGTTGAGCAAATGTCATCCGCTAATCTTTCCGTTATTCTTTCATGAGGATTGCTGTACAGGATTGCCGCCCAGATCGCAGCCCGATTGTACCAAGTTTGTCATTCAAAAATGCTTGACAACGCTGCCCGGGTGCGGTACAATTGCTCCTGTTCGTAGGGGCATGGTGTAATGGTAACACGTGGGTCTCCAAAACCTTTGTTGAGGGTTCGAGTCCTTCTGCCCCTGCCAAATTCGTGGGTAACTTCTTGTAGGTTACCACACAATGCAAAAAAGCCCGCAGCAGCGGGCTTTTTTGCTTGTCCTCGGAAAATGGGGGGAGAAATTGTTTTTTATGAACTGTGCAAAAACAGGGTGATTTCGATTGAAGTGCGCTCCGCTGAAATATCTCGCGGATATTTATCCGAATGACGTTGTCGCGCTTCGGTCAGCGTAGCTGCCAGCTACGCTGACCTCAGGCTCCTAGCCATTCGCAAAAACCTTCCGCGATCTATTGCGTGAAATCGAACGAGGAATAGTATTACTTAGCAAGAAACTCCAACACAGAAGCCCCCTGCCCCGCAAGCGAATGCCCCAAAGTTGGCAGTTCTACCACCTCAAAGTGAGGCAGCAATCGGCGCACTCGCGCGGCAGTTTCGTTTGAGTTCAGCATGATGTCCTGTCCGCCGAGAAAGACGCTACCGGACATCGCGAGCCTCATAAGCTCCTCATCGGTAAATAACGGGATGGGTTCCTGCCGCGCATTGAAGCAGAATGCGATCAGTTTCTGATAGCTCAACATCACTTCCGGAATCTCGTCGCCTCCGTTAATTTGGCGGAACAGTTCGTTCACACCCGCCTCGCCTTGAGGAAGTAGACGCATTGCGATCTCCTTGAATGCATGGTTTTGGCCACCAATCCCTGCCGGGCACAGCAGCGCCAGCTTCGCTACGCGATCAGGATGCAGGGAAGCGAACTTCGTCGCCAGCCATCCGCCCAAGGAAGCGCCGCATAGGGACACTACGTCGATGTGCAACATGTTCATTATCTCATGCAACCAGTTTGCGTAATCGTCGGTGTCGAATGGCAGCTGACGCTCGTCGCTCCTTCCCGGTTCGCCCGGGAGATCGGGTGCGTACACGCGAAAATCCTGCGTGTATTTCGGAATATCGCCGATCCACATCGCCGCGTTCATGCTGCTGCCGTGCAAAAGAATCAGCGGCGGTTTATGGGCATCGCCAGCCGCGATTAGCGACGTATGGCCATATCGCGTACCGATTTCCAAACGTTCATAAGGTATCCGCAGCATTCCCATCATGTTGTCGTAATAACCAAGTACAGCCTCCCGATTTTCCTTCGACTGAAACGCTGTATTCATTGGACATCCTCCCCAGTCAGCCATTTCTCCGCTTGTTCCGTGCTGGCAAACGAGCGAAACCGACCTCCGCGATTTGCTTCAATCAGCAAATCCTTGAATTTTCCCTTGGCACCCGATTGGCTTAACACAAGCGCGACCCTCACGCGGTACTGCTCAAGCTTTTGTAAAACCTCGCCCGCCAGCACGGTGCGCAGCCGGAAAAATGACTCGGGCAGCGCACATTCTTCCAGCATCACGCGGTTTACACACTGCTCGACACAATCCGCGACAAACTGTGTGGGAATCAGTGTTTCCGGACAGGAAGCCGTAGCGCGGTAATGTAGGTACTTCTCACCGTTTTTCTCAAGTACGTCAAAAGGCATCGCTGGATTTTCCTCGTGTTCCTGCACATTTTGCGCTTCGGTGTGTTCCTGTTGCGCAAATGGTCTAAGCGTATCGCGTGCGCGTTGTACCCATCCAAGCTGTGATTCATAGCTGGTTTTTATGCTGTCCTGAACCAGCAAGCGCAATACCGAATCGAAATCGTCCGAATCGCACAGGGCGGGAAGGGTATGCAACTGCGCCATAAGTTGACGCTCGTACTGATGCAGCAGCACATCCACTTGCTGTGCGCCAATGATGCTCGCAACGGATAACTGCGCGAGGAATGGGCTCTTGAGTTCCATCATTTCAGGTGCTGCGGTTAGCCATTCCTTCAGTGTGGTGCGGCCCAATGCGGTGATTGTGTACACCTTTCTGGCGGGCAGGCCATCCTGAGGCTGCAGCTCGCTCTCCAACAATCCTTCATCAAGCAACGCGCTCAGGACTTTATAGATTTGGTTGTTGTTACCCGACCAAGGCATTTCCGGGGCATTTTGCATGCGCTTTTTCAGATCATATCCAGCCAAGGGTTCGCGACATAACAGCCCTAAAATCGCGCATTCGATCGTCAATCCAATCACCTCCAACAATACCATATGTTATTTATAACATATGGTATTGAGGATGTCAATGGATATTTGGTTTTTTCGGAAATGTTGGTCTGTTGTGATCATTCGGAAAGAACCTGCCGGGAGTTGCCCGATCATGCTATTCCTTCGTTTCATCGCGAACGAGGGGAGCAAGGCGCGTCACCAGCCCTTTTTGCTCGAGCCGTTCTACCCGTTCTGACATCGCTTGTTGCGCTTTGATCTCATCCTCTGTAAGTTCATAACGAACAAAGGAAATCCTGGGTGAGCGCACTTCGATGGTTTGGTGAAACCAATCGTCGTCTTCATTCTGCACCGCGCCGGTGAACAGAATGCCTATCTCATATCGCCCGTCCTCGAGGATGTCGAACTCGACGTATTTCCACCATCCGCCGGCCACCGGTTCGTCGATGTGCAGGATATCACAATCTTCAAAGGTGATGCTGTGAACCCGGTAGTGATTTTCACCATCCTGCATCAGGAACAGGGTCAGTGTGCGATCGCCCAGTTCCATACGTTCCAGTGTTGCATCATGCAGTGAAAACAGATTTTCCTGAATCTCCTTCGGGATATTGTCCCAAATCAATTGAAGCTGTTTTGAGTGCGCCTCGTGCACTTGATCGGACAGGCGGTCATTTTCCGCCGTGAATGCTTTGATCGTCTTGTACACTTCCGGCGATGCCACGCCCGCCGCGAGTACGCGGATGTCCGCCACCCGAGAGAGAATCTCCGAAGGCAGAAGCTGCTGATAGCTCCTCTGCGAATTTCTTAGCTGCGTTTGGCATCGGCTGATTACGGCCTCCTCGCAAAACGGAGGCTTTTCCGCGTCCAGACGGCGCGCATCTTCCACCGCGGTTTCATAGTCCTCCCGGCTCATTTCGTCCGCGTCATATAAAGGCTTGTACATCCTCATGATCAACTCCGCATGGGAGACTTCGTGAACGCTCTTCATCATTCGATATTCGCGCTGATACGCCTGCTGGTATACCCTGTTGTAAAACGATTCATCGAAGGTCTTGGCGCGCTTATCCGGGTGCAGTCCGAGGCTCAATGATGTTCGCCGGGAAGCGTAATCCCATTCGGGCGTAAAGAATTTCATGTCCAACACCTTCCTTTTTTTATCAATCCTTTATATCGAACCCTTATATCGATCCTTTATACCGACGCCTTAAAATTGTACACGGGTCGGATGATCTTCTCAATGCGCGCCGTCGGGCCGATGTTGCATATGATTGCGTCCATGCCTTTGTAGGCCATGGGCGATTCGTCCAGGGTGTCTTTCCCGACGGAAGTGGAATAAATGCCCCGCATCTCGTCCTTAAACTGCTCAAGCGATAGCCTGCGGTTGGCCTCCATGCGGCTCATTAGCCGCCCGGCTCCGTGAGGCGCGGACTGGTTCCAGTCGTTGTTCCCCAGGCCGGTGCACAGCAAGGAACCATCGCGCATGTTGATTGGGATCAACAGCCTCTCGCCCGCGCGCGCCGACACCGCGCCCTTCCGAAGAATCATCGATTCGGTGTCGATATAGTTGTGAATGGTAGTGAAGGCATCTTCGCTATGCAGACCCATTTCGGTGAGGATCACATCCACCATAGCCTTGCGGTTGAGCGCCGCGAATGCCTGGGTGATGCGCATGTCGTGGATATAATCATCAAACAGCCGGCCCTCTACATAGGCCAGGCTTTCGGGCACCGGCGGCGTGTTAAATGCCTTGGTCTCCCGCACGCGCTGCTGAATTTCCTTGCGCCGACCGGTGCGTTTCAGCTCGGCGATCAGTTCGTCAATCTGCACCTTGGCATTGCCGCACAGCGTGCGGAACCCTTCCTGCTGATACCAGTCGGCGATCTCGGTGCCCAGGTGGCGGCTGCCTGAGTGTACCACCAGGTACAGATTGCCCTCGTCGTCCCGATCCACCTCGATGAAGTGATTGCCGCCGCCTAGCGTGCCGATGCTCGTGCGCGCGCGACCGAGCTGCAATTCTCCGCCGCAGCGCAGCTTGCTCAGGTCGATCTGCGTGTTGTACGGATGCTCCCGTTCGCGCACTTCGCGGCCACAGGGTACATGCGCGCGGATCGCCCCGTCCAGTTTGACGAAGTCGATCTCCTGCTCGCGCAGGCGCACCGTCTCCATGCCGCAGCCGATGTCAACGCCCACCATGTTGGGCACCACCTTATCCGTGAGCGTCATTGTGGTGCCGATGGTACAGCCCTTGCCCGCGTGAACATCCGGCATGATCCGGATTTTGCAGCCTTCAAAATGCGGCTGATCGCACACGTCTCGGATCTGCGCGGCGGCATTGGGCTCGACTTCGTTTGTAAAAGCATACGCGATGTTGTGCGTTCCCTTGATCTCGATCATGTTGTGTATCCCCCCGTCGTGATGTGGCAAAAAGCGCGTTTAGCTCATCCCATTTACACCATCAGCTTCATGTAATCCAGCGCGGAGCGGGCCTAGACGAATCGGACGACGTACTCGCTGTCCGGGGAGGCGAAACCCGCGCCCTGCTTCCAGACTCCGCAGTGCGCAGGGTTTTGACGCCCTCTTTCCGCTCGATCCGTGAAGGATTTTGTGATTCATTGTTTCATAATGGCTTCGCTTCCAGTCGGCATCATTACGCTTTCAGCATTGTAGCCAGCTGACCCAGTAGATCGCTGCCGCCATGGACGGTGATGGAGCCCACGTTTTCGCAGATTTTTTCCAGGTATTCCATTTCTTTGAGCTTCATCAGCGTTGCGTTCTCATCCATCAGCTTTGCAGTGTTCAGCAAGCTGCGGGTAGAGGCAACCTCTTCGCGACGAGTGATCACGTTGGCCTGCGCCTTTTTTTCGGCAACCAGCACGGTGTTCATGATCTCGCGGATCTCGCCGGGCAGAATGATGTCGCGAACGCCCGCGTCCACCACCTCGATGAAGAATTCGGACTCACGCTTCTTTATGCCCTGCAATACAAACTGGCCTAGCTGCTCGCGATTCTCCAGCAGTTCATCCAGCCTGTGCTGGCCGATGTACTCCCGTAAGATAAGTTGCGCCGCGACATGCAACTGCTCCTCATAATCCGCGATTTCGGTGATGGCGCGAACACAGTCGGTGATCCGGTAGCGGCAGATGAAGTTCGCGCGCACCGCCACCTTATCCAGCGAGAGCACTTCCTGGCCTTGCACGCTCATCTGCATAAGCTTCGTGTCCACCACCTGCGCGCTTATCTTGATGCCGGATACTTCTTGCCTCCAGTAAAAGTGCGTGCCTTCACAAAGCAGCTTCACAAACTCGCCGTCGCGCATCAGCAATGCCTTTTGCCCGGGCAACACCTCCACGCGCTGTACCATGTAAGGGATGCTCATGAGGTGCACGGGCGGGACGTCATTGATCTCCGGCTCCGTTACGTCCAGCAGCTGAAAGGTGTGCTCAGAACCCGCCTTCCAGAACGCGTGCAGCCCGCTTTTTAGCGCGCTGGGCATCAGACGCCCGTCCTCGAAGCGCAATGCCACCTGCGCATCGCCTACCTCAACGGTAGCCAGTTGGCTTGCTAGCTCAGGCATGTTCGCATAGTTCTTGAGCTGCCCGATCTCCGGGCGGAACTCGTCCTTAACCTCGACCTTTTGCACGCTATAGTTGCCAAACAATGCGCGGTGCTTGCCGGGCATCAGCAGCTTTACAAAGCGTCCGTTCTTAAACAGCAGCGCGCGCTGGTTTTCGTTTACAATGATATTCATATGGTTTTCCCTCCTCATGATAATTGACCGGGGCGGCGGGGCGTTCCACGCGGCATTCGCGGCGGGCGCGCGCTTCGGTCTCTGACTGGCGGCGGAGGCTCGTGCCCTGGCCGCAAGCCGGTGTCCGAAGAAGATCGCGCCCGGCAAGGCATTTGCCTCGCTGCACGGCGGTGGGCGGTATGCTGCCCTTTTCGCCATGCCGGAGCGCCCTCTGCCGGTTCCCTTCTTGCCTTGACTTCACACTTAACAGGTGCGTGCTCTTTCGAGCGATTCCATAACCGCTTGGCCTATCCATACGATAGGGTGGGACTCGAACCCACGCAATGCATACCGACGCCGCTTCACCGAAATACCCTCTGCGCAACGCGCCGGGCACCGCAGGTCGCCGGGAGGAAGTCCCTGAGCGCCACGCTTGGTTTCTGCGACAAAGGCATCATATCAAATGTGCCATGGAAGGTCATGGTAAAAAAGTTGCGAGGATGAAAAAAACGCCTCCCCGAAGGGAAACGCTCATGGATCACATCAGCTTTACTTGATTTTCCAGCCGTTCGACGACCTGCCGCTTAAGCTGCTCAGGAGCAAGCACCCGCGCCATCGGCCCGAAGGATAGCACACGAATCACCATCTCGGTCTCGTCTTCCTGCTCATACCAGAGTTTCATCCGGTAGCGATCATCGCCCACGCGCTCGGCCTCCTTCTTCAGATGTGAGAAGTGCAGCATCGCGCGTTCCATGGCGTTCCGATCGTCACGGATTTCAATCTCCAGCATGTGCTGCTCGCCTGGCTCCGTGCGCTGGAACGCAACGGGACTAAACGGCTCCTCCGGCTCGCACACCAGCACCGTCGACAGCCGGATCGAGATTCTTTTCCCGCCCAGCGTGTGCAGCCGGAACTTGTCATCCTTCTGCGAGTATTCCAGATTGCCCGGCATAAACACGCCCCGGATCGTGCGCCCCTTCGCGCCCGTGTATACGATGCGCAGCTTGCGGCGCTCGCGGAGGGCCAGAAGCACCATACGGAAGTTGGCGATATATTGGGGGTTGTCATACGGATCGCCGTCCAGATAACGGTCAAACCAGTACACATCGCCCGGATCGAACAGCGGCTCTATATCCTCTAGTCCGTCAGATGGCGGATCGAACAGCGCGACGCGCGGATCCAGCAGCAACGCTTTCAACCAGCGCTTTTCGAGCATCGTCAGCGGCATCGTCGGCATATTCCGAACCAACGCTCGCCCCTCTGGCGTCAGGAGCGGCCATTCACCCGAGCGAAGTGCGGGGGCAACATGCAGCACGCTTTCCGCAAATGCCGTCTCACGCACGATCTCGTCCATGCGCCCAGGGCTGACTGGCGCATCGATGGCCTCCGTCAGAATGCGCGCCACCGCCTGAAAATAAGCGCTGTGGACTTCACTGAACAGCATCCGCGTCACCCCCATACTGCTGAAGCATCGCCCACACATCGGAGCGGAACCGCTCCGCCACCGCCGCGTCGTCGCACTGAAAGGCCGTAATGCGACCGATAAACGTGCGTATCCACGGCCCGACCTCATAGGGATCGTACACGTCTACCACGTAGCGCCAGTGTGTCTCATCCACCTGCTCCACGATGCCGCAGCGCCGTTCGCGCATCAGCCGCTGTACAATGTAGTCTTCACCCTCGCTCACCTGCACGGTCATCTCGAGGTGACTCACGCTGCGGTTGCCGCCGATGCCCGCGCCCCAAAGGTGGCGCTTGACCTGCTCGAACCGGGCACTTCGCTCTTCGAACTCAGGATCGGCATCCAGCGGTTCAATGTGCCGAATGTGATCCATCCTATAGCAGCACAACCGGCCGCGCCGCTGGCTGTAGGCGCACAGATAGTAACGCCCGGTCTGCGTGCTGCTAAGCACCTTCACCGGCGTGACACGCCAAGTGATGTTGTGTTCAAACTGCCCTGCGCCCATATACAGCATCACGTAGCGCCGCTCCCGGATGGCCATCAGCGCGGTGAACAGCAGCTCGCTTTCCAGCACGCGCAACAGGTAATGATGCTTGAAGCGGAAACCATGCGGCATGCTTTCTAGTCGCGGCAGCAAGAAGCTGCCGATCACGCCCAGGCTGTCCGCTTCCGCGAAGAAGGCAATGGCGTCCGCCCACCGGTTTAGCTTCACGTCGTCTGTGCTTCGGGCATAGAGCCGTTTCCTATTTTCAGTCCGCGTTGCCAGCAGCCCAAGCTCCTCATATTCAAGCAGTTTCTTCCGCACCGTGGATTCGTCCGGTAGCTCGCAGTCCTGGGCGCGGCACAGATAGTCCGCAGCCAGCCGATCCGCCGCCTGCTGCGCCGTTAGTGCGACATTCCCGTGAAGCATATCCAGCAGCAGAAAGTGCAGCGTGATGTCGTTCCTTGTAAAGCTCTTGGCCCGAAATGCTACATGCAGCGGATTGCGCGTGATTCCTCGGCTGTCTACCGAAAGAAACACATTCTTTCCCTCCGGTGTGTGCCGGAACCCCATGCAGTCTCCTAGCCAGCTCTCGATGCGTCTCCGCTCGTTGTCATATCCGCGTGCCGACTTGATGCCCATCTCTTCCCGGCTTTTGAAACCATACACATAAAACTCGCGCATGTAGTCGCGAATCCTCTCGAAGCTCTTGATCAGCTCACTGTAAGCCACGGCACACCTCACGCGTTTCTGGGTATTTTGCTGATTACACCATTTTCAACGCTTCCGCGCACCCATCCTACGCCGATGCGCTCTCGGGCAGAGCAATCGCGTCATGACCTGCCGGAGCGACGGTGCCGGCGGAATAAAAAGGCCAGTTCTATAACAGGAAACCTATAACGGGAAACAGCTTATTGTTTGGCCGGATTCGCGTGCAGGATATCCAGCACCTGATCCATGCAGACCGCGATTTCGCGAGTTTTCCGCGCAATCTTGCCGCGCTTTCCCACGTCCTGCAAAGTGGCCAGCGTGACGTTGAAACCGCCGCCCAGGGCTTCCAGGCTGTCCGCGTCGTTGTGATGGTTATCGCCGCCCCACATCTCAGCGGTTCGCTTATACAATCTGCTGACTTCCCGCAAGAAGCCCATGTCTGGATTCAGCTCCTCCGCGCGCTTCAGAAATCCATGGCAACAGCTCCCGTTGGTAGCGAGCATGCATACATAATTGGTGTAGTGATACCAGGTATCAAATACCTCTGGTTTTATCTCGTTAAACTTGCCGCTCTCTATATCCGCCGCCCATGCGCGGAAAGCCGCCGGGCCGAAGCAGTACGCGTCGGTTTTGACATTATGGTATTGTGGAATCGAGTAAATCGTCTCGCGGTACAGCTTGGCAAGCGGGATAGCCTCTTTTTTCTCGCCGACAAATATCCATCCGCCCTGTGTATTGGCCTCCATTTCAAACGCGCTTTGCCCGCTGATCGCATCCGCCAGCGTAATGCGTTCCGGTTGGCTGTTATCACCGGTTATGTAGAGCAGGACTTTGCCGTATTCCTCATAGCCGACATATACGCCGCACGGGTGCATGGTGGTAATAATGGGGATGCCCTTGTCGATATAGGCGGTCAGCGTGTTCAGATGCATCTCGGTGTTCTCCCTGAGTTCCCGCTTGGAAACATAGGCGGCGGCGTATCCGCACTTGCCGAATAGCTCCTTCACAAACCGATGAGGGGTTTCCGCTAACGGATAACCGTCAATGGCATCCCACAGGGATCTCGTATAGGCATAGTGCTGCGTAAACAAGTCGCCGGTCAGTCCCGCGAAAAACCAATAGTCGTAATCGGGTTCGCCGAGCGCTTCCATTGCGTATTTCGCGCCGCCATTGAACCAGTAGTTTTCTCCGAGTTCGCTGGTTACAAGGCGATGAATGTTTGGGATCATGTGATTGCGCTGCTTCGTGCTCATACGGACCTCCCGCTGTGTTTTCGGTGTGCAGGATTGAACGCCATAAGGGTGCTTCGTACCTAGAGATTCGCGGTGCGTGCGCCTTTTCCTTTGAAAGCAGCCACGCCTTTCTGGATTCTTTTTTGGGAGCATTCAGCGGCGATATGCGCCAATAATGCGTGTGCGTATAGCTTTTCCTTCATTTGGCATACAATAGGATACAAACCAAGCGCATCTGTGTCGAATCTACATGATATACCACATTCAATAAAAATTTTCCCGGATGGCTAGGGATTAATGAGCCGGGGGGCGAATTATCATGTACGGTTAGCCGGAAACTCGCAAACGGCTTTCACGGGCGAGAGGGAGGGCTGCGCGTGACGGTTCGGGAACAACTGGAGGCGCGCGAGCGTCAAATGCTTTCGCCATTGGCCAAGCCGAGCGCCGATACGCGCGGACGCGAGCGGCCGATCGAGCCCTGCTCACTGCGCACCGATTTTCAGCGCGACCGCGACCGCATTCTGCATTCCAAAGCGTTCCGGCGGCTCAAGCACAAGACGCAAATGATGTTCGCCCCCGATGGCGATCACTATCGCACCCGGCTGACGCACACGCTGGAGGTTTCGCAGGTCGCACGCACCATTTCCCGCGCCATGAACCTGAACGAGGATTTAACCGAGGCCATTGCATTGGGCCACGATTTGGGCCATACCCCCTTTGGGCACGCAGGCGAGCGCGCGCTCGATAGGCTGATCGAAGGCGGATTCAGCCACCTTGCGCAGAGCCTGCGCGTGGTGGACCGGCTGGAGGGGGAAGGGCGCGGCCTGAACCTCACCTTCGAGGTTCGCGACGGTATCGCCCACCACTCCGGTGAGGTGCAGCCCCAAACGTTCGAAGGCCGTTGCGTGCACCTGGCAGACCGCATCGCCTACATCAACCACGATATTGACGACGCGATTCGTGCGGGGTTGATCCGCCAGAGCGACCTACCGCCGCGCTGCTTGGCGGTTCTGGGCGAGACCCACGGCGAACGCATCGACACCATGATCGCCGACGTGGTACGGGTGAGCGATGGCAAACCTTTGGTTTCCATGTCCGAGCCGGTGTGGGAGGCCACCGACCTGCTGCGGGATTTTCTGTTTGAACGCGTGTACATGTGTCAAGCGGCCATGGAGGAAGAGCGCAAGGTAGCCCATATACTCGACGATTTGGTGAAGCTCTGCCTAGCCGAACCGGAACGCATGCCTGCGGAATATGTGGAGATTTGTAGGGACGAGGGAACCGCGCGCGGCGTCTGCGATTTTGTTGCCTGCATGACCGATCGGTACGCCATGCGATGCTATGAAAGCATGATATTGCCGCACGCTTTCGACAACCGTTGACCCCTTCGCCGACCCTGCATCGGCGAAAATCTTGGCGTTGCGTGCAGGAAATGTACACATTGCGGCGAATGAATAGGACGGTGATCGATTGGCTGGGCGCTTCTCTCCCGCATGGCTGGACGAGCTTCGCGGGCGCGCGGACATTGTCACCGTGGTTTCCGAATACGTCGTGCTAAAGCAAAACGGTCGCCGCTATTGGGGCCTTTGCCCGTTTCACAACGAGAAAACCGCTTCCTTTACCGTAGACCCGGATCGCCAGATGTACCATTGCTTTGGCTGCAAGGCTGGGGGAAGCGTCATCCAGTTCGTGATGGACATCGAGCGGCTGGAGTTTCCGGAGGCGGTGCGGCACATCGCCGAAAGGATACACATGCCGCTGCCCGAGCTGGTGGACGATCCGCAATACGAGCGCACGCGCTCGATCAAGGAGCGAATCTACGCGGCCAACAGAGCGGCGGCGCAATGGTACCACGAGCGGCTTTGGACCCCGGACGGTGAGGAGATGCTCGATTACCTGCACGGGCGCGGGATGGACGACGCCGCCATACGGCAGTTTGGTCTGGGCGCGGCCAGCGGGGGCTGGGAGGTTTTGACCCGCGCGCTGACCGCCCAGGGCTTCTCGCCCGGCGAGCTGGCACAGGCCGGGTTGACGGTGGAAAAGAACGAACGGTTCTACGACATGTTTCGCCAGCGCGCGCTGTTTCCCATCATCAATGCGCACAGCCAGGTATTAGGCTTTGGCGGGCGCGCGATGGGTGACGCGCAGCCCAAGTACCTCAACACCCCCGATACGCCGGTGTTTAACAAGCGGTTGGGCGTGTACGCCATCCACCTGCTGCGCAAGGTGCGCAACCTGCATCGCATCATACTGGTTGAGGGCTACATGGACGTGGTTTCGCTGGTGCAGCGCGGCGTGCAGGGCGTGCTGGCTACGCTGGGCACGGCGCTTACCCCGGAACAGGCGCGGCTCATGAAACGCTACGCGCCGGAAATCTGGGTGACCTACGATGGCGATTCCGCTGGGCAGCAGGCCATTTTGCGGGCGCTGGATATTCTGGAGGCCGAGGAGGTTCCGGCCAAGGTGCTCACCTTCCCCGACGCGAAGGACCCGGACGAGTTTGTGCGCACCAAGGGCGTGGCGGCATTTGAGGCGCTTAAGCCGCAAAACGGCGTGGTCTATCGCATGGAGCATCTGGCGCAATCCTTCGATTTGAGCGAGGAAACGGGCCGGGTGGAGTACGCAAAGGCGTGCGCGATCATCCTGCGCAAGGTGCGCGAGCCGGTGGAGCTCGAAAACCACGTGCGGCACCTGAGCCTGGTCACCGGATTTTCGCGGGATGTGCTGATTCAGCAGATTGGCCACGGCTCGGCGGGTGTCACGGCGCAGCAGAGCTACGTGCCCCGGCGCAATCCGCTCTCGACGCAGGCCACCGCGTTGCCCGATCACCTGAAGGCAGAACGGTCGCTGCTCTCCCTGCTCTCCGCTAAGCGCGTTGAACCGTCGCTGCTGGAGGACGTGGAATTCACAGAACCATTGCACCGCGCGCTGTTGCGCCGGTTAATCGAGGGGGATTCTCCCTCTGCAATATTGGAAGACACTGCCGACGACGTTGAGCGGCGCGATATTGCCGAGATATTCGGCGCGGAACTCAAGGGCGAGGAAGAACAAGCGCTGCGCATTGCATCGGATTGCCTGATGCGGGTGCGGCGGCACCGGTTGGAGGAGCGCATCACTGCGCTAAAGCAAGAGATCGTCACCGCTACGGGGGACGAGAAACACGACTTGATGGCGCAGATCGGTGCATTGATGCAAGAACTGAACCGGTTGAAGGCGGGCCGAAAGGAATGAGCGAATGAGCATGTCGCCGGACGCAAAGCAAAAGCAAACCAAGGTTGACGAGTTGATGGAATCCGGAAAGGCCAAGGGAATGTTGACCTATGCCGAGATCATGAACCAACTCGTGGAACTCGAGATCGAACCCGACCAGCTCGACAAGATTCTCGAGACTTTGGAATCGCTGGGCGTGGACGTGGTAAACGAAATTGACATCATCGAGCAGGAAGAGGTCGAGGTCGCTCCTGAACCCATCGAGATCGAGAGCGAGCTGTCGGTGCCTGAGGGCATCAGCATCGACGATCCGGTGCGGATGTACCTCAAGGAGATCGGCAAGGTGCCGCTGTTGACTGCGGACGAGGAGATCGAGATCGCGCAACGCATGGAGCAGGGCGACGATGCCGCCAAACGCAAGCTGGCCGAGGCCAACCTTCGCTTGGTGGTATCCATCGCAAAGCGCTATGTGGGCCGTGGCATGCTTTTCCTGGATTTGATTCAGGAAGGCAACCTGGGCCTCATTAAGGCCGTGGAGAAGTTCGATTACCGCAAGGGCTACAAGTTCTCCACCTACGCCACTTGGTGGATTCGCCAGGCCATCACCCGCGCCATCGCGGATCAGGCGCGCACCATCCGCATTCCGGTACACATGGTTGAGACCATCAACAAGCTGATCCGCGTTTCGCGCCAGCTGCTGCAGGAGAAGGGCCGTGAGCCCCTGCCCGAGGAGATTGCCCACGAGATGGCCATCTCCGAGGACAAGGTGCGCGAAATCATCAAGATCGCGCAGGAGCCGGTCTCCCTCGAAACCCCGATCGGTGAGGAGGAAGACAGCCACCTGGGCGACTTCATCCCCGACGACGACGCTCCCGCGCCCGCCGAGGCCGCTTCCTTCACCCTGATGAAGGAACAGCTGCTCCGCGTGCTCGATACGCTGACCCAGCGCGAGGACAAGGTGC
>JAVBLJ010000058.1:0-44226 GCA_031553615.1 Eubacteriales bacterium | reverse complement strand
GCTCAACGGCATGGGCCGCACAATTACCCTGGATTGGGACGGCGAAGGGTACAGCATCTTCCGCTACGTCACAGGCGCACAATTTGAGTCGATGCAAATCCACGTAAACGGCACCGAGCTAAGAACCACGCTCGCCTATTATGCGACCGACTCAACCTTTTCAAGGATTTCTGTGGACGGTGCCATCACAAAGCGCTCGTATCAGATAGGCGGATTGGTCTGGGCAGCCTCAAACTGCGTTTTTGAGCGTGTAACCAGTTCTGTGGACCTGACTTTGACGGATATCTCGTTTGACCGCTACAACATCGTCGGCGGCATCGCCTGCCAGATTACGGCGGAATCCGACGACCTAGCCTGGTCCAACGGGGTGTATGCAAGCAAGTTTATCCGGTGCCGCTACGACGGAACCATCTCCATCGATCTAACAAAGGCGGTGTATACAGGGGCCACGGCCACTTCGCTATGGGTCGGAAATCTGTATGGCGCGAGTGCGTACGATTCCCCGCCTATCTATTTCGGTGTGTATATTGAAAACAGCGTAGCCGCCGGTGTGCTCAACATCACCGGTACGTTGGATGAAACGGCTGTTCCGCTGTTCTCCTTTATCGACGCGACCGGAACAGTCCACGCGACCTACGATCCCGCCAACAAGGGTGCCAGCGTAAAAACTGAAGAACAAATCGTGCGCTACGGTCGAACGCACCTGAACGTGCACGTGACCGACGTATGCGGACTCCTCGAGCGAACCTCCTATGGGTACTACGGCGCGTCGGGTAACGAAACCAATGCCGGCGAACCCGGTTGGAGCGAAACAAAACTTTCGCGAATTGGCCTTATTTTCGCGCTGACGATTGCGCTCATTTTCTTCTGTATCCTAATCGCTTGGCGCAGGTGTTGTTGCTCTCAACATTGCAAAATCGCGTGTTGTCGCACCTCGGTCTGCGCAATCCCACCGATCCCGGAAGACAAAATGGACATGAACCCATAACCTCGTCTCATCGGCTGAGGCAGATGCTTATTTTCTAGAAGCAAGAACCCGGCACGACGAAACCGCCTGTGATACGGCGGTTTCGTTGTCTATCGGTTCCCTCCGCCATAGCACGGTTGTGCGCTCTCTGTTATACCAATTCCAATTAGGTATTGCCAATAAGCCAGCGAGAGATTTTTACGTTCGGCTAGGAGTCCGAAGGAGGCGTAGCCAGCAGCTACGCTGACCGAGGCACGACAACGCCGATCGGAAAATGATCCGCTGGATTGTGGCAAAACCTAATTGGAATTGGTACAAGACGGTACAGTTGCTAAACAAAAGAAAAAAGGTGTTTACATTTTCCCCAACATTTTCTATCATGGACATACGGCGATAGCACGTTGCCATTTTTCCAGATGGGAAACCATTTTGTTGAAGGGCAAAGATGAACGTGCTTCCATATCGCAGCGAGGGCAACATGCGCGATATTAGTAGCTTTGGTGATGCACTATTTGCGCTTCTCAGAAAGAAAAATTGTAGTGCTGCTGAATTAGCCAGAAGGTTAGGCTATAAAAGCCACACATCGGTCGTTCGTATACTGCACCAAGAAGTAAGTCACGAGGTGCAAAAGGCATTTTTTAATAGATTGATTCTTACCAATGCCCTTCACCTGAGCGCTGATGAGCTGGCTTCGCTTCGCCAATGCCTAGAGACGGAAGCATTTCCCCTAGCGGTTCGAAGGGCACATGAGTTCCTTTGGGATTTTCTCTTTGCCGAACAGGCCCAAGCAGCGTTGCCCGTAATCACGCTTTTTACTGAGGATGAAGAGCCGAGGCAGTTACAGGGAAATCAATGGGTGAACACATTCACTAGTGCAGAGCGAATCGATATGCTTATCTTCGGCTGCTGTGAAGAAAGTTTCTTTTCACTCTTGTCCCAAGCATTCTTTCAATTTGAGAACAAGTGTTGGATTCGGCACTATTGTGATTTGGGCGTTTCCCCAGATAATGCCGTAAAATCTATGATTTGCGCCGCAACGATGATACGATTTAAGCAATATGAAGCCTTTTATATGCAAAATGAAACGGCAAGCAATAAGCTGTTCACCTCACAAGATGGCCAAATGTTTCTTTGGTGGATAGACGCTTCGGGCTCGACCAACATGCAGGTCATATACCCAAGTGCAGACTTATGCTTTTCGATCTATAAAGTCTCGGGCGGAACCCAATATCGTGTGTTATTAGACGATCTATTGAAAAAGAACAGCAACGCATATACAGCGATGCGCAGCGAATATGTGCACCCAGATATAGCGGAAAACTATTTGCTATTGTCCCAACGACTACTATTCTTGGAGAAGAATAGATCACAGCGCATGTATAGGCCAGCTCCGTGCTACAACCATATTGCCACTGAAATATTGACCCCTGCAATACTGTCCATGCTGCAATACCCGGAATCGCACCCTGCGATTCAACAGCTACATGCGGTACATACGGAAAGATATGTGAATGCTTTTTCCATGCGTGCTCCAAGCAAGCTGATCTTTTTAGTGAGTGGCATGTGGGACTTTATAAAGACGGGCTTCTTACCTGACCATCTCAACGAGCTCCCAGCGATTCCCGTAGATGGAAGGTTAAAAGTGCTGCACGATTTGCTCGATGCCGCGACGAATAATCCTTTCTTTCAACTATACTTTTTCCGCGAGGATATCCGCGTTCACAATCTCATGTTGTCAAGTCACGGGGACTTGGGCGTTTATTTGTTGGATCCTGTAACTACTATTCAGATGCAACGTGGATACTTTGAGGAAATCCTGACATTCTCTGCGTTTATCGATGCCTTCAATAGTTTTTTTGACACTGTGTTGTTGAAGCGTTCCTATACACAGCAAGAAAGCCGAAAGAAGTTGTGTGAAATGATTCATTGGCTGGAGGAAAACCAAGCGAACTTATGAAGCCTATTCTGGTACTGGCCGACACAGTGAGCTGACACATAATGCGTGTGTCAGCTCGTTTCGCAATTGCCTTTTATATGCAAGAGCAAGATGATATAATGTAAAAAATCATTTCTGCTGGTTGTGCAATAAACTCAAAAAAAGAAAGAGGAAAGGCGATGGTGCTTTGTGAGCGGCATGTTTTTGACCAGCGCGGAGTTGGTGAAACTTGAAGGCGCGATTCTTTCGCTAGGGTACGTCGATGAGGGATCCGTTGTGCACATGATGGGAAAGTCTGCACATGGGTGTGATGATTGCAGCGGAGACTGCGAAGGCTCGTGCAGCGGTGATTGCGAGAATGGATGTGCGGACGGATGCGCTGGCAGCTTGGAGTGCGGTATTTTTGCCTCCTAAGGCGGTCACTGGGTTATATAAGGAGCAAAAAGCACCACTTTTTGCTCCTTATCTATTTTTTGAATTCTAAATAAGGGTTGTGTGAGAATGGATCGAAAAACAATCATGCTTGTTGTTACGCGGGATTGCAACCTTTCTTGTTATTATTGTTACGAACATAATAAAACCGAGACGAAAATGTCATTTGATACCGCCAGGCAAATCCTTGAGGACGAATTAACAAAAGAAGATGAATACAGTGAAGTGGTAATTGATTTTTTTGGCGGTGAACCGTTTCTCAATTTCGAGTTGATACGAGAAGTCTTCTCGTTTGTTGCTGGTCGAAAGTGGGAAAGGAAGATTTTATTCTCGACATCAACAAATGGGACTGTCTTATCAGCCGAAATAAAAGAATGGCTCCGGGGGAGAAAACGCTTCTTTCATGTCGGTTTGAGCATTGATGGCAACAAAGAGATGCACGATAGAAACCGCTCGCGCTCATTTGACCACATTGATTTACCGTTCTTTGTTGACAATTGGCCTCACCAACCAGCAAAGATGACGATTTCGCCGTTGACCGTTTCAGACCTTGCCAAGGGGACCATCTTTCTTCATCGAAACGGATTCAAAGTGAACAACAACTTAGCTTACGGCTTTGATTGGTCGGAGAAAACGCTGCTCTACGCATTAAGTGAAAACTTGAATGAGCTGTCTTCTTTCTATCAGCAAAACCCGCAGATTGAACCCTGCAAAATGATGTCCATGAACGTTGGAAGATGCATGACCAATGTCAGCGACCATAGTCAGAAGTGGTGCGGCTGCGGCAAGCATTTAGCGGCATACGATACGGACGGGAGTCGCTATCCATGCCAGATGTTCTTGCCGGATGCACCTGATCCGCGAGTCGCTTCACAGGTTGCGGCGATTCCTTTTCACGACGACGCTACTTTTCAGGACGAGAAGTGCCGCGAATGCATTATTCTTCCGGTTTGTCCAACGTGTTGTGGCTTCAACTACAATGGTTCTGGCAATGTGGCTCTCCGTGATAAACGGTTATGTGCAGCCGTTAAGCTAATTGCTCTATGGAACGCAAAACATCAATTTTCCAGAATCATTACACATGGACATGGATCTGATATGGACGAGAACGCCAAATTCCGTTTGCTAAAAGGCATTCAAAAGCTGCAAGCGTTGGCAGATGATAATGATCTGGCAATATAGCTAAAACTGCAATCAAGCTAAGAATATGAAAGGATTTGGTTTAGATGAGGATGATTCATAAAAAAATCCGGTATTTGATCTTGTGTTTGGTGCTCTTCATTTTTGCATGCACGCCAGATGCGTTCGCTACCCAAGAAGGCGCGCGCCAATACCGGCAACTGGAAGCCGCGGGAAACCATACAAGCATCATTGACGCA
Source organism: Eubacteriales bacterium (assembly GCA_031553615.1). Taxonomy (GTDB): domain Bacteria; phylum Bacillota; class Clostridia; order Christensenellales; family Aristaeellaceae; genus WQXF01. Next base: position 39,512 of record JAVBLJ010000058.1, on the reverse strand, counting down.
GGTGGCTCGTTGTATGTATGGGGAAACAATGAATATGGGCAGGTCGGAAATAGGAGCTATAGAAAAGACTGGGCATGGCCGGAAAAAGTTCTCAATGGAGTGCAGCAGGTATCGAATGGATTTTATTCTACAGTAGCGCTAAAGCGTGATGGCACGGTATATACATGGGGGCGCGGATCGCATTATAGACTTGGCAATGGGAAAGACGGCATTATCGATTTCCCTAAATCCATCGGTCTAAAAGATATCGTTCAAATTGCTGCAGGCGATGATCATTGCTTAGCACTGGATGTGCAAGGACATATATTCGTTTGGGGCCGAAATCAAAAAGGGCAATTAGGTATCGGGAACACAAACAACGGAAAAAAGCCTCAGCAGCTTAAAAATGTTGAAGATGTGGTGTACATCGCCGCTGGCGATTACTTCAGCGCGGCCATCTTGCGGGATGGATCTATGCTCTTGTGGGGCGATAACTACGATGGCGAGTTAGGTGATGGGACGCGCACCGCAAGCCTTGTCCCCATAAAGGGGCCGCTAGAAAATGTGGCCCAAATTGCGGTAGGAGATAATTATATTGCGGCGTTAACAAAAGAAGGCGAACTATTTATGTGGGGATGCAATGATCAGGGGCAGATCCCAAACTGCGTAGAATTGCAATCCTGTGAACCCGTATTCATAATGGAGAACATTGTGCAAATCAACACCGGAGACCGCCATATGGGAGCGTTGGACGCCGACGGCGTTCTTTGGATGTGGGGCAGCAACGACCACGGGCAGACTGGCAACGGAAGCACGGGCAATATCACAACGCAGCCTTATCCTGTATTAAGCGATGTTGTTGACTTCGCTTGTGGATATGCCCACACAATCGCCTGCACTTCGGACGGGATTCTTTATGGTTGGGGACGAAACGAGCACCGACAGTTGGCACTGAGGGAGCAAGTCGACATTCCTACTCCTACGCAGATAAAGCCATTTTGAGTATGAGGGGGTAAGCATGATGCGGGTTAAATTCTTTCTTCTGGTGATTCTGGTGATGCTCCTCGCGCTCCTAGCTCAAGGAGTTTTAGCGGCAACTCCATCTGTAACAATCACCGATCCAGAGGATGGTCAAGTTTTTCATCTTGGCGATACGGTTACGGTATCTTGTAAAGGCAAGAACAATCATCATATCGCATTAGCCATTACCGATCCCTCGGGTGAAACGAAATGGCATCAGTTTGATGGCAATAAAGGTACGGCGACCATTTCGGCTGATACAGAAGGTACCTATGAATTGCTGTTGCGTGGGCGAAATACTCCCTCTGAGAATGATCCCGGAACACAGGATTGTGAAATTCGCATCAGCATTATGGTGACTTCTGCTCCGGCACAAACCATGCCTGTACCTACCGTGTATTTTGCGAACATCGGCGAAGAAGAGATTCTGACATTAGATGCACAGTTGGTTGTTGAGGCGCGAGGAGAGAATAACCACCACATGGCTCTTTGCGTGATAAGCCCCGATCAAATCGAGACTTGGTATGAGATCCAAGGCAATGCTGGTGATATACCTTTGACATTTGAACAAATTGGCATCTATACCCTCAGGCTGCGTGGTCGCAACACACAATCAGCCTCCGATCCGGAGTCGCTGGACTGTGAGATCATCTCGATAATCGATATCGCGTATGTAGATACATCCTTAGGCTTAGAACCTGCCCCAGAAGCATCTGCAAGCCAACCATCGACGGATGATTATCAGCCGGATATCCATGATGGGTATGATATGGATGATGATTTTCTAGAGGACCTTTTACCCACCTTAGATAATCCAACTTGGGGAACGCCGGAACACCATGCGCCTTCAACAGAGGACAAAGCGCCTGATAGTATTACGAATCCAGCCGGCGCGGTTGTCCCTCAACCTAAGGTAAAGTTTATACGTCCTGCGCGGGATGAATCCGTTTCTGTGGGTGAAGAGATTTCCCTTTTATGGAATAGCGTGGATTGCCATCATACTGCGTTGAAAATTACCGATCCCGATGGCACAGAGCATTGGTTTGAACACACCGATCCAGTTGTTGAACAGGTTGTGCGGTTAGAGCAACAGGGGACGTATTCATTGGAATTGCATGGGCGCAGTACCCCCTCGGAAAATGATCCGGGGAGCACAACGGCAACTGTACAATACTTGAACTTGGTGGCGGAGCCGACCGAGTCGCCCTCGACAGCTGCGGATTTGGAGACGGACCCAACCTTATCTACAGACGCAGACCAGCCGCAACAACCAACACAGCCCCTACCCGAGGCAGATAATCAACCTGAACCGGAAGGCATACCCGATCCGCAGACACAACCATCTCAGCCACAAGAGAGTGCCGCTCAATTGGTTCAGGCCCCTTCTGTGCTGCAAGCCAAGATTTCAAGTCCGTCCGGTGAGGGCCATGCCGGAGACTCCTTTGATATCCAGGTATTTACGGACAAAAATGCGCAATATGTGCGCCTCGTTGTGCTGGACGCGGGTGCGGAGGAAGTTGCTTACGATGGCGATGTGTGGCGTGTTGAGGATGTGACGGTGGATCGTCCTCTGGGGAAGCCTCACATTCAGTGGACGTTTTCTAGGGTGTTGGACACGCCGGGCAAACCCGATACATATATGCGTAAGTTGGGCTTTCAGGCGTCAGTAGATGGAGTGACTTGGGGAAAGACATGCAAGGCGCAAGTAAAAGTGTTGCCGGTGGCGGCACAAGCAGGGTCACAGGTGGTGTCTGCATCTTCTCCGACACTAACACTAGATTCAAACGCATGTTACAATGGCGCAACGTACTTAGCTGATGGAGATCAAATTGATGCGTATGTGAATGTCAGTAATACGCGACGACTGCACATCACCATCGTTGGTACTAGCTTCTCAAGCACGAAGACGATTGCGGCGAGCGAAATAGAAAAAAGAGAACATTTGCCGCTGAGCATTCCCTCTAATGCATTAGTTGCCGGTCAGTACACCGTGAGAATCACTGCATCTAGCTCCGAAATCGCAAATGATCCAGGACGGAAATATAAGGAAGCGGAGTATACTATAAGAGTAAATGCACCGCATACATCTGCAATCACGGCAAAACTAGACGATTTGATTAGTGGAGCAGCAGATCTACACTATAAGGGCTCAACACAAAAAGCTACAGCGGGCACAACGTGGGGTGATTGGAAGAGTAGTGTTTGGGGATCTAGATGTAAAGGGTTCGCATCAGCGGTGTTTTACGAATTGTATGGATTTGAAATTGCCGCATCATACAAAAATGCCGCTCGCCATACTCTTGCGCTTAGTAATGCCGACAAAACGCTTATTGTATTTAGTGTAATGCGACCTGCTGATATAGATACCCTGGCTAATCTCTTACAACAGGCTCAGCCGGGTGATTATATACAAATGAGCAAATGGGACAAAAGGGAAAGCAAGGACACACAACACTCGATGATTGTTTATACTGTAGAAACAGGAGGTATTTGGGTATACGACGCCAATAGCGATAATGAAAATACAATTAAAAAAGGTTTTCGAAGTTGGGCGGATTTCTTTAATTATATGGGCAGTACGAGCTATGGCATCTCTCTGTATAGAGCCAAATGATGTAGGTTGAGGGATACCGTCATGGCCATCCCCGCTTTGCCGAAACCGTCGTGAGATTTGTTCGCTATCCGCTCGCGAACCTCCCTCTGCCTTCCTGCCGCTCAATCTGCGGTTCTCGCGTCAGTCGGTGGGGCAGGTATAGCACACTAGACTTTCTGCGAAAGTCGTGTGCCAAAGGGCGGCTGCGCCCCTTTGGAAACCCAATTTAGGCGACAGAAAAGGGTACTCTTTTCTTCAGAACTTCAGAAGTCCTCGCCGCATCATACAGCGAGGACTTCTTTGTATTTCAATATTTGAATTGAAAAAACACAAATATCGTTATCTTTTTACTGTTCATCTTTGACTGAAAAGGATAGCGCTGCATAGAATGCATCAAAAAGAGAGGTGGGACCATGAACTGTTATCATCAGAATCGCAGCTGCGGAGTGCAGTGCGGATATAACCAAGCGTGCTGCACGTGCCAAGGTGCGCCGAGACCGTCGAGCGCAGTTGGCCCTCCTGGCCCAATGGGTCCACAAGGCCCGCAGGGCATCCCCGGTGCCCCTGGCCCTATAGGACCTGCCGGTCCCGTGGGTCCCGTGGGTCCCGTGGGTCCCGCTGGCCCAACGGGCCCCAGCCTGGTACCCATCCCCGACCCGATAGTCGACCCGTGCAAAGTCCCGCGTGTCAACGAAGAGGGCAACTATGTGCTGGCGGAAATACTCGGCCTGAACACAGGCAGCTTGCCGAACGCAGATGCGTACAACGCGTGGGCATTTGATCCGATCGGTCTGACAGTCGGCGTGCCGTTGCCCTTGGGGCAGCTGTATGTGACGCGCATGATCCTACAGTGTGCGGTGCTGATCTTCGACATCTCCTATGCGCTCACGGCACCAGGTATTGGGCTGACGCCCGGCGCGTGCGGACTTGGGATCTACAACAGCACAGGCACGTTGGTTGCTTCGGCCACCAACCCGGCGAGCGATTGGACGACCGTCGGTCAGAAACTCACCAGCCTTTCCAGCTTCATCACGCTTGGCACTCCGGAGGGGCCGGAACATGTCTTTGTGGCGTTTCTGGTCAACGGCACCACGAGCCCTTCGTTTTTGGCAGCGCCGACCGGCATCGGCAACGCGCTAGTTCGGCCGAACACCAAGCCCGACCGGTTCTCGCTGTTCGGCACAGGACTTACTGCATTGCCGCCCACGATTCCAATTTTCGGCATGCAGCAGAGCAACATTGGCGTCTGGGATGCGATATAAGCAGCACTGGCCGCAATCGGATAAGCGATATCTTATCAACATCCATTTGAGCCAAATAACCTCCCCCCTAGATAGCACACTGCATTCGCATTGCAGAGGTCGGTGGCTCGAATCTGCTATGCTCCGCCGCCAAACCCTTGAAGGTACGAACTTCAAGGGCTTTTTTGTATCAATGGTTGTTTCGCGACGTACCACAACATGGTTCGGCAGCTTTGGTTATCAACGCTGCGAAAACGACGGTGGACAGGCCCATCTGCAGGTGCTATGCTAATTCCAGTGCCTACTAAATTGGAAGCGCAGAAAGGAATGAGCATGTTTGTGCGAAAGATGATCAGTTTCTTGCTATGTGCGGTGCTCTGTCTGACAGGGGTAATGCCGGTAGCGGCAGAAAAGAAAGAGGAAAAAAAGCCAATTGAGCTGGGCTTTGCGGGGGAGAGCATGCTCAGAAAGGTCATTCCGGAACACAACCCACTAATCGCGGTGTCGAGTGTGGACGCGCAAACAAAAACCATCGTGGTGCTGGTGAACCTCCCCGAATACTATGGAGGGCAGGGCAAAAGCCAGCGTGATCCGATAGTGCTATCAAGAGGAGAAGGGCTGGCTCCGCTTGTTATACCCGGGCAGGAAAAGGAATCAGGCAAGACCAAAGGGATGAGCAATCTCAGTTTTCAACCAGGGCTCTACGAAAACGCGAGAGTTCTGCCCAAAGTATCCTCGGGGACAATCGTGCAGCTTACGTTCGAGAATGTACCGATTAATCAATACATGTATCTCTCGGCGAGCGTCGGAATAGACCTGGATCGGGATATCGTGCCGCCATTTGTGAACAGCGTGGGTTCGGCAACGATCATGGCGTTTGGTATGGACGCGCAGGGCAAGGCATTGCCTACGTATTACCTGACGGCGATTGCCCGCAGTGCCGCGACGTTGCTGGCGATGGACCCGGAGTCTGGCGAGCAGATTGCTTTGAGCAGTGTAGAGGTGGTAAACGTTTCAAAAGGCACCGGACGGCCGCGGAAGCACGATGCGGACAAGGTAAAGGGGAAGAAAAAAGAGCTGGAAAAGCATATTCGTGCAAATGGGCTAGAGGAAGCCACGGCCTATCGAGTCACACCGACCACCGTTGATGGTACCGAGGCGCCGGTTTTCTTTTTCCGGACGGCAGGCTCTCCCAAACCTAAAGCGGAAAAAAAGTGGAAAGTTGAGGCGGAGGATCAGCATCCTTGGCAAAAGCGGGTCGAGCTAATTCAGGGGCAAGCTGAGCATCTGGAGGCCGTCCTCAAAGAATTGGAGCGCATCCGCGACAAAAAGCTGTGCACATCGAAAGCGCTGGAGGACTACTTAAACGCCGGTATGGCGCAGGAATGGCTAGATAGGATCACGCGGATAGAAGTTGGCGAAACACGCGTTTCGATGCAGCAAAAGGACGGGGAAGGCAAGCCGAAGACGTTGCTGCCAACGCTGCTCAGCATGCTCAGGGCGCAGGCATTGTGGCAAAAAGACGTGGTGACCGATGCGTTTATAGACAGCGAAGAGCACTATAAAAAAGAAAAACTCTATAAGGATTCACGAGAGAGAATCTGGCGCGCAGAGGAGATCGAACAGGCATTCATAAAGGCTCGCTCCAATCTCGCAGAGACGCTACCTGCCGAAGATAGTACGCTGAACGCCGAAATCGAAAACTATTTGCAGCAATTCGAACCCAACGATTTGGGTACGACCTGTCTCTTCCCGTCTGCGCTTCGTCCGCAGGAATAAGCGCAAGGTACCGGGAGTATGTAATCTCATACCAATTCCAATTAGGTTTTGCCAATAAGCCAGCGAGAGATTTATACGTTCGGCAAGGAGTCCGAAGGAGGCGTAGCCAGCAGCTACGCTGACCGAGGCACGACAACGCCATTCGGATAAAGATCCGCGATATATGCTCGAAATCTAACGAGGAGTAGTATCAATTCGGATTTGTAGTATGCAAAATGCCTTTCCTCTTGCTCCGTAATCAAGTATAATTGCATTGTCCCTCGGCCGTACATTCAGGAATCCCGCGCGAGCACGGCGGTCATACGCGCCGTACGCGCAGTTTCTTTTGATACCAATCACGAACACAAAGGAGGTCACCCCCATGAAAATTGCTGTTGCCGGCATCGGATACGTGGGTCTATCCAATGCGATTCTCCTATCGCAGCACCACGACGTGTTCGCCTTGGACGTAATTCCGGAAAAGGTTGCGCTGCTCAACGCCCGGAGTTCCCCCCTGGAAGACGCGGAATGCACAGATTTTCTCGCCAACAAGCCGCTTTCTCTGCACGCCACCCTTGACCCCGTCGAAGCCTTCACCAATGCGGAGTTTGTGCTGATATCCACCCCCACCAATTACGATCCGGACAAGAATTATTTCGACACCTCGTTGGTCGAGGCGGTGATCGAGAAGGTGCTGGCCATCAGCCCGCAGAGCACCATGGTCATCAAATCGACGGTGCCCGTCGGCTTCAGCGAATCGGCGCGCGCCAAGTTCCGTTGCGACAACATCCTGTTCTCGCCGGAGTTCCTGCGCGAAGGCCGCGCTCTCTACGACAACCTGTACCCTTCGCGCATCATCGTGGGCGCGCCGCAGGAGAACCCGCGCATGGTCGAACGCGCGAACGCCTTCGCCGCCCTGCTGCAGGAGGGTGCGATCAAGCAGGATATCCCCACCCTGATCATGCCCCTCACCGAGGCGGAGGCCGTCAAGCTCTTCGCCAACACCTACCTGGCCCTGCGCGTCTCCTTCTTCAACGAGCTGGATTCCTACGCCGAGGTGCGCGGACTGGATACCCGGCAGATCATCGACGGAGTCAGCTTCGATCCGCGCATCGGCGGGCATTATAACAACCCCTCCTTCGGCTACGGCGGCTACTGCCTGCCCAAGGATACCAAGCAGCTCATGGCCAACTTCAATCAAGTGCCCAACAACATCATCAACGCCATCGTCGATGCCAACCGCACGCGCAAGGACTTTGTGGCCGCCCGCATCCTGCAAAAGGCCGGCTTCCCGGCCAAGAAGAACCCGGTGATCGGCGTATACCGGCTTACGATGAAGGCCGGGTCCGACAACTTCCGGCATTCCTCCATCCAGGGCGTTATGAAGCGCATCAAGGCCAAGGGCGTGGAGGTCGTGGTGTATGAGCCCACGCTGGAGGAGGAGACCTTCTACAATTCCCGGGTGATTCGCTCGCTGGAGGAGTTCAAAAGCGGCTGCGACGTGATCATCGCGAACCGCCGACACAAGGATTTAGACGACGTGCAGCACAAGGTATACACCCGCGATCTCTATTCCCGCGATTGATGCCAGCCGAAAGAATAGGATCGAAAAGGCACCCGCAAAGCTTGCACAGAGGCTGCAGAGCTTTGCGAGTGCCTTTCTATTTGACGGGGTTACCGAAGCGTCGCGCAGAGGCACTCCAGCAGCTCGCAGGTGCTATCGTGGTTGAGCTCCCAAATGATGATGCCCGCCAGTTTGTTCTCCAGGATGTACTCGCCCTTACGCCGGAGCGATTCGGGATCGTCGCCGGAGAGCAGGACACCCTCCGGGGTGATGTAGGTGGCCGCCGCCGCCGCTTCATCCCAGCAGCGTTCGCACTCGGGGATCCGCTCCACGTTGCTGCCGTAGGAACCGCCGCGCACCTTCTGCCCGCAGGCTTGCCCCAGGACAGCCTTCGCCCCGTCAGCGCCGCAGTAGCCATGGAAGTAGAACGCGGAGCCGATCACCAGCTTCTCCATCGGCACCCCGGCCTTGTGGAACGCCTTCACGGCCTGATCCGCGCTGTAGGCCGCGTGCGGGCTGGGCAGCAGGTTGGTTGCGTGGCTGGCGTGGGTGGCGCTGGCCATATCGTAGGTCATGAGGTTGACCGTATCCAGCGCGGGTACGGCGCGCGGCCAGATGTAATCGTTCACCCGCTCCTCTCCCGCGCCTACCGCCATGCTTTGCAGGAAGTAACGGCCCTCCGCCGCGCCCAGGGCATCCAGCTTTGCCCGCATCAGCACCAGGAAATCCGTCATGTTCACGTTATCCTCGGGCGCGCAGGCGATATTGGCCGCATCCGAAGTCGGATACTCCCAATCCCAATCCAGCCCGTCCAGCTTGTACTCCTTCAGGAAGTCGATGCCCGATTCCGCGAGCTTCTCCCGGCCCTCGGGCGTGGCGACCGCCTCGGAAAACCCACCCGCGCCCCAGCCGCCGATGGAGAGCACGAACCGAACCTGGGGATAATCGCGGCGATGCTGCTCCAGCCGCTCCCGGGCCTCCCAATGGCTCACGTCCACCCGACCCTCGCGGATCAGGCCAAAGGAATAGTTGATTTGCGTGAGACGAGCCATCTGTTCTTTCGGAAAATCCTTTTTGAAGCCCCAATCCGCCAAATAGGCGATGATCTCTGCTTTCATGCCGACATTCCACCTTTCCGCACCGCGGCGATTTCATCCTTCGGCAGCTGCACGCCGCCGGTACACAGGTAATCCCCCCGCAGCATGGCCTGCTTGAGCGCTCGCCGCAAGAAGGTATCCTCGGGCAAATCCTCGGGCTTGGTGCCGTGGGGTACGTCGAACACGAAGGGCTGGAAGCTCTCCGGGCCCGATTGCACCGGCACCAGCCGTAGCGCCTCCTGCATGCGCAGGATTCCGCTCTCGCGCCCATCAAACACGGCGCGCAGCTGCGGGCAATAGAGCCACGAATAGCACCAAATCCCCTTGATGAAAAGATCGTCAAAGTGCGCCTCAAAGTATTCGATGGCCTTTTCGAAGGAATCGGCGCAGTTCTCAGGCGTGTAGTTCTTCGCGGTGGGGATGTGGTACTCCAGCGCGGCATCGCCCGGGCCCAGCACCGCCTCCCACTCCGCCAGCTCGATCCGCACCGCCTCGGGCAGCACAAAGCCGTCCCTGCGCACCTCGCAGGCCTCCACGAAGCCCGGCCCCTCGGCCCAGCGCGTGGTGTAAGCGGTATCCTCCGCGCTGTTGGCCAGCAGTCCATCGGCCCGTATGCCCCGATCCCCCGCGATGAGCGTGCGGCATTCCCCCGATTTCCGCGAGCGATAAACGGTGAAGGTATCCTCGATCACCGCCGGGGCGAACCGGAGCGTGCCCACCGTATTGAGGTATTCAGTGATGCAAATGATGCACCAGCCCACGCCATCCAGCTTCCAGCGGCCCTCGCCATCCTGGTGGGTGAAGGAATTCAGGCTGCGAAAGTTGCCGGTTACATCCTGAACGTCGAGCCCGTGCTCCAGAATGGCGGCGTAGGCGCGAGGCGCGTTCCGCAAAAGCACGCACAGCGGAAACAGCCCCGAGATATCGCCCAGGGCCGCCGGATACAGCCCCATCACGTAGGGGCCGGTGTAGGGCTTTTTCAGGGTAAAGATCGCTTGATAGAGAAAGTGCGCCGCCAGCAGGGCATCGGCATCGGCCAATATGCAATCCTCGGCGTGGAAGATCGCCCCCAAAAGCTCCTCCGAAAAGCGGAACAAGTCGATGTGCTCGCGGATGAATGCGCGATCCAGCAGCGGCCCTTGTGCGGTGGCCGGGTCAAACTGCGCCCACGCGCGGTCGTAATAGGGGCTCATCTCCGGAAGACCCATCTTCTCCCGCAGGGTTTGCCAATCTGCCATGGTTCCTCCTAAAGGTCGGGCGGATGCGCTTCCGCACCCGCCCGATGCTCCGCAACGGTTTGTGCTCGTTAATTGCCAGCAAGGATAGCGTCGATGATGGCCTGCGCCTCCTGTGCGGCCGATTCGGTCGCGTTGGCCGGGGTGACGCCGTTGGCGTTGATGGCGGTGTAAATGTTGGCGACGACCACCTCCAGGCCCGGGTAGGCGCGCGCGGTTTCCAGCGCGGCGTTGTTGGTCCAGAGCTGGATATCGTCGTAGCGGTCGCCGAAAATTTCGGGGTAACCCTTAACTGCGGGCGGGGGGACGTCATATTCCTTGTTCGCATACCACAGGTAGCCGTACAGGTCGGCGGTGGCCTGCGGGTTTTTCGCGCCCGCCATCAGGTACCAGCCGTAGCAGGCCTCCAAGTAGTCGCGGGAAACCGCCTCGCCCTTGTAATCCGGCCCCAGCGGGAAGGGAACGATGCCCAGGTCTTCGCCCATGGTCTCCAGGGCGGTGTCGTACCACCAGTAGCACTCGTGCAGCATGCCCACGGTGCCGTCGAAGAGCAGCGCACCGATATCCCAATCGTAGCTTTCGATAAGCGGCCACAGCTTGTCGGCATGGAGCGGCATCTTTTCGATGGCGTAGTTGAGCGCGAACACCGTCTCCGGATCGTTCATCGCGAAGCGCGGCTTGCCGTCCTCGCCGATCTTCACGGTGTCGCCGCCGTTCGCGGCGATGAAGGGCTGATACGAATCGATGATGTACCATCCGGCGATGGCGAAGTGATCGATAGCGCCGCTGCCGCCGTCGTAGGTCAGCGCGTTGCTGGCGTCGATGAACGCATCCCAGTTCCACTTGCCGGCCGTGTACAGCTCGTAGGGATCGTCCAGGCCCTTGTTTTCAAAGGCGGACTTGCTATAGTAAATGGCCATCGCGTTGTCGATGGGGGTGGTGGGGGTCTGAATGCCGTACACGTCCTCGCCGATCGCGAAGGGGCCCTTGGCCATGGGGCTGATGTTCTTGGCCGCCAGGTCAGAAAGGTCCATGTACTTGTTCCAGGGCTGAATCAGGTTCTTGCTGACCCACGCCGGAACCGGGAAGGTGGTGCCGATGACGGCATCGGGCGCGTCGTTGGCCATCACCATGTTGATGACCGCCTGCTTGTAGCCCTCGAAGGCGTCGCCATCCTGCGCAACGGTGATGAATTCCACCTTCGCGCCGGTGTGCTCTTCAAATTCGCGGTAAACCCGCGTGTTCTCTTCGTACTTCGGGTCGTCGGTGGCGGTCCACCAGGGCTGCACCAGCTTGATGGTCACGCCCTCGTAGATGCCCTTTTGAAGCGGGTAGCCATTGAGTGTGCTCTCGTCGGTGGCGGCGCTGGCGGCCATGGGCACGAGCAGCGTCAGAATCAGCAGGAACGCGATGATGGATGTACGTTTCATGGGGTTTCCTCCTTCATTTCTGTTGCGTATTCGCTAAACATCCTTCGGATTCGGTTAGCCCACGATACCGGAACGTTCCACTCCTTCCACAAAGTATTTTTGGCCAAACAGATATACCAATATAATTGGTATGATCGCAAGGAACACGCCCGCGTACTTCACCGGGACGTACTGCACCATGTCTCGCACGATGCCGGGCTCGGTCAGGTAGTTCATGATGTTGACCAGCCGGACGGAAAGGGTGTGCAGCTCGGCGCGGGTGGTGAACATCGAAACCATGTACACATCGTTGTAGTGCCATACGAACGAGAACAGGAAGATGGCCAGCGCCGCTGGCACCGCGTTGGGCAGCATCACTCGCAGGAAGGTGCGCACAAAGCCGCAGCCATCGATGTAGGCCGCATCCTCCAGCTCCTTGGGCAGGCCGCGGAAGAACTGCCGGAATATGAACACGAACAGCGCGCTCTTGAGGCCCTGCGCCATCATGGAAGGCAGTATGATGGGCCAATAGCTGTTGATCGCGCCCAGGGATCGAAAGAGCAGGTATTGGGGCAGCACGATGGTCTGCTGCGGAACCAGCAGCGAGAGCATGAGCAGCGCAAACAGAAACCCCTTTTCGCGGAACTTAAACCGCGCAAAGCCATAGCCTGTGATCGCGCAGGAGATCAGCTGCAGCAGCGGCGCGGTCAGGGTGATCAGCAGTGTGTTCTGAATCACGCCCAGGTAGCCCATGGCCGTGAACGCACGCGCATAGTTCTGGTAGCGGAACGTGCGCGGAATCCAGATCGACATGGGGTTGAGCATGTCCTGATAGCTCTTGAGGCTGGTGGAGATGATCTGCAGCAGCGGATAGATCATGATGTACATGATCCCGGCCATGATCACCCACAGCCCCAGGGCGCTGAAGAAGCGCCGCCAGACGTACGGCTCTCGGAGACGGGCAAACCTGGATCGCTTCGCCGATGGTTGTAGCATGGTGCCCCTCCCCTCAATCGTTAGCGTAGTAGACATTCCGGGAAATGATACCCACGATGGCCATCAGCATCACGAAGGTGACGGCGAAGTAGACCCATGCGATGGTCGCGCCGTAGGTCAGCTCCACGTTGCCAAAGGTCTGCTGCATCACGTAGCGCAGGTATTCGTTGTTATAATCGGTAAATGAATCGACGATGGTGTAGACCACGTTGATGAGGATCACCGGCGAAATGAGCGGCACGGTAATCTTCCAGAATTTCTCCCAAGCCGTCGCGCCCTCCACGCTGGCGCATTCGTACAGCGAGCCCGATATGGATTGCAGCCCCGCCAGAAACAGCAGCGTCTGCACCCCCGATTTCCAAATGATGACGAACACCTGATCCATGAGCTTCACGATGGGAGCCGCGAAGCGCGCGTTGCCCAGCAGCACGTTGAGGATTCGCCCCACATCCACGTTGCGCAGCATCACGGCGTTGGCCCCGGCCTGCTGCACCGCCACGGTTTCGGTCTGCAGCACGTAGATGAGCGCGCCCGAGGTGATGATGACCGGGAAGAAGAATATGCTGCGCACCAAACCCCGCCCCTTAAACTTGCGGTTGATCAGCACGGCGGCGAACAGCGAGAACAGAATGATCAGCGGCAACGAGGAGAACACGCCGGCCAGGCTGTTGAGCAAGTACCCCAGCACATACGGATCACTGAACAGGAATTTGGTGTAGTTGCCCAGGCCCACCCAGTCGTAGACCGGAAGCGAGGCACTATCGAAGGTGATGCGCTGGAAGGTGAGCAAAAACGAGGAGATCATGGGGTACAGGAAGAACACCGAAAGCCCCACGAACCAAAGGGAGATAAAGCCCCGGCCCACCCAAGCCTTCTTGCGCTCGTAGCTCATCCGTCTTATCGTCGTGCTCTTCATTGCCCAGCCTCCATCGCATACCCGCCCGCGGGAAGGATCAAGCCGTCGGCTTGCTTGGCATTCGCGGTGTAGTTGACGTAAATCCGCGCGCCGTTCTCGTAGCGCACCCGGTATACGCCCTGCTCCAGCTGGTCGTGGGCGGCCATGGCGCTCCCCTCGGTCAGCACGTAGAGCGCGTTCACCGCCTCATATTCCTGAGCGGCCTGGGCCAGCCAGGGCGCGTAGTGGCCGCTGAACACCCCGCTCAGCCCGGTCAGCCGGGTGACCCCCGCCTCCTCGTGGAACCACTCGTAGGCCGGGTATGCGCCGTATTCCATCATTTTCAGAAAGCCTTGATTGAAATCCCCGCGCTGATTCGAGCTCTTGCCCGTGTAGGGAATCAGCCCGTGCACCACCATTTGGTAGAAAGGAATCGATCGGGTCTCGATGTCGTAGCCGGTGGATGCCTCGGGCAGGTGGGTCAGCCGGGAGGCCGCGGGCAATGCGTAGGCATTGCCTACATCGACCACGTAGGAAAGCCCCTCGGGCAGCGGACGCGTCCAGTATGCCGCCGCAGTTGCGCGGGTATCGGAGGCCTCGCCCCGTTCGGCGTAGAGCTTCGAGCCCCAGTACAGCGGCTGCACCGAGGAAGCTCCGCGCTTGGCCAGCGCCGCGCAAAAGGCCTCTAGCCTGCCCGGGAAGAGCGAGGGTTTCAACAGCGTGCCGGGCGTCTTGTCGTAATCCCGCGCGCGGGAAACGCGGTTGGCCTCGTATTGGTAGGCCACGCTTCCGCTCACCGATCGCGCCGCGTCGAAGAGCGCGTTGTATCCATTGCCGTCCTTCCGGGGCGCCACCAGCTCCGCCACCGAGGTGACCGGCAGATCGCGCGCCGCGGCCCAGCGCAGGAAATCCTCCAGCCCCTTCGCGCCGCCCAGCTTGCCGATGGGGTTGCCCCGGGTGGTCGCCCGCCCGCGCGTGCCGTAATCGGTGAAGCCCTGCAGCAGCACGTGCGCCTTTTGCACGCCCGCGGCCTGCGCCTCCTCCACGATCTGCCGGGCCTGCGCAAAGGTGGTCAGGCTCCGCAGCTGATTGTGGGGCACGCCCAGGGTGGTCGCCAGCTTATCCGTGGCGCCGTAGAGGCGGATGTCCACGCGCGGCGTGGTATCGCGGCGCGCGATGCCGCCCTCGCACAGTAGGTATTCGCGGTAGGCGCGGGCCATGCCCGAGTACGTGGCCTCCTCATCCTCCAGCAGCAGCACGCGCATGCGGAAGCCGGTCTTGGCCGCGCCCTCCGCCGGTTGATTCACCGTGCGCTCGGTGGCGGTGTTTTGAAACAGCACGATGCTCTGCATTTCCCGGTAGAGGAAGATAGGCATGCACCGGAAGTATTCCGCGTTGTCCCCAGCCACGCTGGCACTCAGGTTGGTGGTAAACGCCCCCTCCTCGATGACCGAAAGGAAGGCCTGCTCGCCGGTCTTGAGGCCATAGACGGGCAGGGCGAAGTTTTCTTCGTGCTCGGGAATCGAGAGCTGCGCGACGGTGTCGTCGCGTCCGTAGAGCGGGCGGATCAGCTCGGAGCGGAAGCTGAATACGTGATCGTACTCCACGATGGCCCCGGAGCCGTCAGGCAAAAGGATGTAGCCCTCTTGCGTGGCCTTGCCCGCGCCAAAGAAGGGCAGCACGCGCACGACGCCCAGCTTGCCTCCCTCGCCGTCGGTCATCCCTTCATTCGGGAGCTCCACCACCAGCCCGCGCTCCTCCAGCGAAACGCGGATGACGACCCCGATCTTCTGCTTATCGAACCAGAAGCGCACCGAGAAGCCGTTTTCTTCGATCGTGCATTCGTAGGTGCCCTTCTCCACGCAATTTTGGTACGCATTGACCAGCTCGGCCACGTTGCGCTCGTTGTAGGATTCGATGGCGATCAGCGAAGCGATCAGCTTCTTGTTCGCGCCCTTGGCCAGCGCATCGCCCGACCAATCCTGCGGGTAGCCGTAGAACACCCGCCCGGTGCGCTTCGAAAGCACCTCGAACTGGGTGCTCTCGCAATCGAAGGAAAGCACGTAGCGTTCGTTTTCGGCCACGGTCTGCATGCCCGGGGTATGCACGGGCCCCGCCGGCTCTTCGAGCACCTCGCCTTCGCCCGATTCGCCGTCCGGCTCACCATCGGAAGCCCCGCCCTCCACGGCAGGGGCCTCCGGCTGCACCGCCGCATCCCCGGCAAGCGCCGCGGCCAGGCACAGGAGCAGCATCGCCAACACGGCGAAGAAAAGCAGGTTTCGCTTCACGTTGGCGCCTCCTTACCAGTATCGGAACTCGACGAATAGCGTAATGAAGAACCCAATCAGCTGTGAAATCGCGCTGTAGATCACCATGCCCAGGAACACGCAGGCCATTATGCCCACCAGGGTGAAAAGGCCGGTGAAGATGCTCTTGAACAGAGTATAATCGTGCACGGTGGAGGATCCAGCGAGCACCATCCACACGCCCCAGATCAGCGCCACCGCCTCGGCCACGTACAGGAACACGGCCTCATCGTTGGAAAGGATGTGGCTGACGAGTGTGGTGGGCAGGTAGATGAGGATCATGGGCAGCAGGGCATACGAGGTAAACATGAAGATGTCGGCCATTTTGCCCTTGCCGTTGAACAGCGTGGTGATCGCCCAATTGACGATGCACCACAGGGTGAGCGGGGCGGCCAGCGCCACCAGATCGAGCAGCACATTGTTGGTCTCCGGGTTCTCGGTGCCAAAAAGGAAGCCGGAGAACTGCACGCGAATGAAGGTGGTCGCCAGCGCGGCCAGGAAGATGATCAGCGCAGCCCGCGTGGCCTTCGGCTTGTGATGCTTCAGCTCCCAATACCCATCGAAGGGATGAACCATCACATGAAACCCATAGAGCAGGGTGCCGATGGTGTCTCGCATGAATGTCCCCCCTTACGCATCGATTCGGAAATAGAGCCGGAGGCGCTGACCAAGCCGCGCGCGCCGCTTGACGGTGAGGATCAGCACCGCCGCCAGCAGCACGATGCCGGACACGATCCACGCGAAGTTGGCGCGCATCCACTGGGTGCGGTAGGCCTTGAGCGCTTGGGTATAGCCCTTCTTGTAGGCGGCGCGGCGGTAGTAGTCCATCGCCCGCGCGTATTGCTTTTCCTTCATGCAGGCATCGCCCATGCCCTGGTACGCCAGATCGTAGTTGGCATTCTGGGCCAGCACCGCCTCCCAGCTGCGGCGCGAGAGCTCGTAGTCGCCGTCGAAGAACGCCTGATTGGCCGTGAGCACGTTTTGTCCGAAGGTGGTGGGCGCAAACACGGTGACCGAGGCCTTGAGCCCATCGAGCACGTAGTAGCGGCCTTTGTACACGTCCACCGCCACCGGCTGGCGGAACTGCCCCAGCCGATCGCCGAAGCCGCCATAGATGGCCAGCAGCTCGCCCAATTTGTTGTATTGATATAGCTTCCCACGCAGCGAATCCAGGCCGGTAAAGCTGCCGTTTTCGTCCACAGCGATGTCGGTCATGTAGGGCATCTCGGTGGCGGAAAGATCGCCCATGCGCGCGCCGAAGTGGCTGTAGCGCATGATGTTGGTGCCCGCATAGTTGAGCCGCTTGAGCTGCTCGTTAAAGGTATTGACCGTGGTGGTGAATATGAAGTTGGAGCTGTCGATGCAGATATTGCTGTATTCAATGGGCACAAACACGCTGCGCTTACCGCGCTGCTCCTTGGTGAGGAAGAGGCGTAGCAGCAGCTCGCCCGCGTTGAACTGCACCCGGTTCGCGCCAAAGAAATTGATGAACCGCCCGGCGCTGGAAAACTGCAGGATGCCGTCGGTGGTACCCTCAGCCACCACGTAGACGCGCCCACCGGTATCCACCGCCACCTTGCGCGGCTTGAACATGTAGTCGCCCGCGATAATCTCGGCCTGGGGCTTATCGATGATCTTCACCAGGCTGCGCGCCGCGTCGAGGTGCACGATGCGCAGGTTCTGGGTGTCGGCCACGTACATGTCTCCTTCTGCGGTCACGAACACGCTCTGCGGCAGGTTGAAGCCCTCCCGCACCCCAGCGTTGTCGAACCCCTCCACGATTTCGCGCACGGCCAGCGCGTCCAGGTCGATGGCGATGATCCGGTTGCGCTGCGTATCCACGATGTAGCCCAGGTTATCGCGAATGTACAGCTCGGAGGCCTTCGCCAGGCTGCCCACTCCCAGGGTTTCCCCCGAAAACTGCGTCTCCACCTGGTAGAAATCGATGGACTCGACGGTCTGCCCCCGCCGGTTGTACATGTAGCTATCCGATGCGTTGCCGCCCGGTTCGGCCAGCGCTCCCCGCGCGCCAAGGAGCAATAGGCACATCACCGCAATCACGCGCTTGATTGGGAGGCTCATGGGAATCACTCCTTGACTTCGAATCACTCTTTTATGCCGGAGGATTTCATGGTTTCGATCACGTTGCTCTGCGAAAGTATGAACGTGCCGATGGGCAGCACCAGCATGATGAGCATGAACGCCGCCAGGGCGCCCGCGCGCATGAATCCCGCCGACATCAGATAGGCCTGCACCACCGACATGGGCTTCAGCGCCTCGTTGTGCAGGTAGAGCGCGCCCGAGTATGCATCGTTCCAGGTCGCATTCACCGAAAGCAGGATCAGCGTGAGCCACGCGGGTTTGACCGTGGGCATCACAACGCTCCAAAGGATGCGCATCTCCTTCGCGCCGTCGATGCGCGCCGATTCCAGTATCGAATCGGGCACCTGCTCCATGAACTGCTTGAGCAGGTAAAGGCCCAGCGAGCTGGACATGGCAGGCAGCAGCAGCGCCCAATAGCTATCCAAAATGCGGATTTGGTGCATGATCATGTAGCGCGGAATGCCGATAACGAAGGGCGAGAACATCAGCGAAAGCACGATCATTTGAAAGATGGCGTTGCGGTAGCGGAACCTGTGCTTGGCCAGCGGATAGGCGCACATGGCCGAGAGCACGATGTGCCCCACGGTGGCCAGCACGGTGACCAGCACGCTGTTAAAGAGGTAGCGGGTGAACGGTATGAACGAGCTGCGCAGCGAGATGATAAGATCGGTGAAGTTGCGCAACGTTGGATGGATGGCGAAGAATCGCGGCGGGTAGAGAAAAAGCTCGTCGATGGGCTTGAAGGCCGTGGAGATGGTGTACACCAACGGCAGCGCCATGAACGCGGCGAATGCGGCCAGCAGCAGCATGAGCGCGATATCCCCGGCCGTGGAGCGCGATATCCTGCGCGTCTTGGCCCTCAGTCTCCTGCTCGGCTGCGCATTCCGTTGCCCGTTCTGAGGCCTGTTTTTTTGCCCGTTCTGTTTTAGCGCGGGATGGACGACGGACATTTCGCTCCCCCTCTCTACTGTTGTTCCGGTCATTCCGTGCGCCTCATTCCTTCAGCGCCCGTTGAATGAGTATGTTGCAGCCCACCGTCATCATAAACAGCACCACCGCGATGGCGGACGCATACCCCATCTCGTAGCGCAGCGCTCCATAATCCTGCATGTGCAGCACGATGGTGTGCGCCGAGTAGAGCGGGCTGGGGAACCCCACCAAATCCTGCGAGACGCTGCCCACCGCGAACGCCGCCGATATTTGCATCACCGCGCCAAACATGAGCTGGGGCTTCATGCTGGGCAGGGTCAGGTAGTACAGCTCCTGGAAGCGGTTGCGTATGCCATCCACCGCCCCGGCCTCCAGCATGGAGCGATCGACGCACTGCAGGCCCGCGATGAAGGCCAGGAAGCTGGTGCCCAGGCTCATCCACAGCTGCACCAATATGACGATGGCGAAGTTGTAGCGCGGATCGGACAGGAACAGCACCGGCTCCTTCAGCACGCCCAGGCGCATGAGGAAACCGTTGATGAGGCCGTAGGAATCGCCGGAAAATATAAAGCGCCAAATGAAGTACACATTGCCCGAAATGGAGGGCACGTAGAACAGCAGCGTGGCCACCGAGCGAATCTTGGGGCGCAACTCGTTCACCAGCCAAGCGAACATCAGGCACATGCCGTAGCTCAGCGGCCCGGTGATCAGCGCAAACAGCAGCGTGTTTTTTAGCGCGATCAGGAACACGTCGTCCTCCAGCAGGAGCTGCTGAAAATTCGACCACCCGATGAAGCGCGGCGCTTCAAACACGTTGAAGTAGGTGAAACTCATCACCACCGCCACGATGACCGGCAGCACCACCAGCAGGATGAACAGCAGCAGGTAGGGCGCCATCATGAGGTAGGAGGTCTTGTTATCCCGAATATCCCGGATCAGCCCGACGCGCTTTGCCGCCACCGGCTTCATGGAATCACCTCCGTCCCGATGGGGAGCCCAAATTCCTCGCGCTTCTTGCGTATCTCGCTGTCGATCATGTCCACGTACTTCACCAGCGCCTCGCGGGGCAGCTCGTGCAGCGTCACCACCTCACGGAATGCGTTGGCGATGTGGCGATCGATGTAGTAGCTCCCTGGCACAATGGGGATGCCCACCGCCCACTCGCGCTGCGCCTCGATCACCCGCAGTACGCTCTGGGGCCAGGAAAGCCCCTTCATGGCCTCCAGGTTGGCCGAGGCGTACTTCGCGCCCGAGCCCAGCGTGGCCTCGATCTCGCGCCCGTAGAGCACCTGCGCCTCGGCGGAGGTGTACCATTTCAGAAAATCCCAGGCCGCATCGGCGCGCCGGGTGGAGGAAAGGATGGCGCAAGCCGTCGCGTTGGCCGCCACGGTGTGGTCGATGGTGCCCGTATCCTCGCGCATCGTGCCCGGCACCATGGCGATGCCCCAAAGCCCCTTGATCTCCGGCGCGGCCACCGCGAACGTGTTGTACATCGAAAAATCGGCGATAAACACCGGCATCTCGCCCAGCCGGAAGCGGTTGTACGCATCGTATATCTGGGGCAGACCGTAGTGCGTATAGAGCGAAGTATAGTGTTCGAAGGCCTCGATGCCCACCGGGGAATCGATGAGGCAGCGCGTGAAATCGTCGCTGTAGAACCGGCCCCCGGCCTGCAGCAGCAGCATATCGAAGCTGCCCGCACCAAAGGTGAGGTTATCCTCCTGCAATCGGGCGATCAGCGCATGCACCTGCTCCCAGGTCTCGGGCACTTCCGCGCCGATGGCCTGCAGGATGTCCGCGCGGTAAAACAGCACCGGCATGCCGTAGGAAACGGGCAGCGCGTACACCTTGCCATCGTAGCCGAAGGGCTCGATGGCGGAGGAGTGGAAGCGCGCCGCCACCTCATCGTAATCGCCGAACTGGCGCAGATCGAGCAGCGCGGAACGCACGCCGTAATCCACCGGCAACGAACCGCCCACGCCCAGTATAACGTCGGGCGGATTGGCGCTGGAGGCCGCGTACAGCAGCGCATCCATGGTGCTTAGGATATTGAAGTTCACCGGAATCCCGGTTTCGGCGGTGAAACGCTCATCGATCAGCGCCTTGATGGTCACCGCCTGATCCTGGCCCATGGCCGCCCACACGGTGATGGCCTCATCCTCGGCGTAGACATTGCCCACGTTGGTGTAATCCTTGGTGAAGGAGAGCCCGAAGGAGCCGACCCCATCGCCCACCTTCTGCCAGAAGCCGGGGTTGGCCTCGGGCACCGCCGCGTCCTGGGCGGAGAACAGCAGGTAATCGATATCCAGCGGCTGCTCGGCGATGTACATGATCCAGGTCGAAAGGCTGGATAGATTTTCGCGGAAGCTATCGAGCCGGGCAGGCAGTGTCTCTGGGTCCTTGGCGAGGGATTCCAGCTGGTTGGCGAACACTTCCAGCGCATCGGCCTCGGCGACGCGCCCGCCAGCGATGGCGCAGATCGCGGCATACTGCTCGCGCAGCCGCTCCGCCTCGCGGGCCAGGAATGTACCCACCCCGACAATGCGCTTCTCGATCTTGTAATCGCGGTAGACATCCGGCACGGTGCCGGTGATCATGATGACCTTGGCATAGAAGGTGGTCAGCTCGGAGGCGACGCGGCGCACCTGCCGCACCGGGCTGGAAAGCTCGCCCAGCGTGGCGCGCAGCGTCAGCGTATGCTCGCCCTGCCCCAGCTCAAACAGGTAGGGGCTCCCATCGGGCCCGCAGAGGGTCACCATTTGCCATTCGCTATCGTAGGGGAAGGTAATAAACTCGCACTCCGCAAAGGGAACCTGGCCATCGAGCTCCAGCGCGCGGGAAACCTTCATGCCCGCCAGGTAGTTCTGGCTGGCCCGGAAGCTGAGCTTGTATGCGCCCGCGACCGGGGCCTCGAAGGTCCAGGAGACGGTCTGCCCGCTAAAGCGCCAGTTGTAGCCACCCATGTAGTTGATCTTGCGCAAGCCAAGCTCGAAGGGCTCGGTATTCGAATTGGCGAAATCGGACAGCGGATAGAGCGTTTGATCGGAGGCGCACAGCACATCCTCGGTCTGAATCCTGATTTCGGGCACGTCGGCGGCCTGCGGCTCCGCGTAGGCGGGAATGCTCCGGCTGGCCGCAAGCGCAATGCTATGGATACGAACCGGCTCGGCCATTCCTTCCAATGTAAGCTTGTGCGGCCCCTGCGCAAGGTAGAACCGCAGCGGGCGCTCGTTGAGCCCATCGGCGGAATACAGGCGGGTTTGCATCCTCTCCGGCGCTTCGATCAGCGAGGGGCGGATGTCGTTGCCTTGGTTATCCTGCGCAAACCCCTTGCCACGCAGCGTCCACCGGCGCGCAAGCTGCACGCCGCGCGCCTCGTTGAAGGGCACCACACCGTCCAGCAGCACGGTGCGCTCGATGCTCACCCCGTTGCCGGCCAGCGGCGTATAGGCGATCTCGATCTCGTACAGGCCGGTTTCGGGCACCTCAAACGCCCAACTCACCCTGCCCGCGCCGTTTTCCCAGAGCAGGTCCTGGCCCTGCGCGTGGATTTGCGCGGCCTGGATCGGTGCGCTTTGCATCTCGGTCTGGGTCTCGGTCTGGGTCTCGGTTTGGGCCTCCGGCTGATCCTCGGTTGGGTTCTCGGCCTGGGCCTCCAGGGCCGGATCGGCCGTTCCCTGGCTGCCCGGGAGAGATACCGTCTGGGTGGCGCTCGGCGCGTCCGCATACCGGGCCAGGTACGCTTCGTAGGAGCGCTGCGGGGCCAGCAAGGTCACCGGCGCGTCCTGTGCCCTTGCCCCGCCCAGGCTCCAGAGCGCGAGAAGGCCCGCGCAGAGCGCGATCGCGCCCTTCGAGTTGCTCCAAAAACCGCGCTTCGCTGCGCTCACTGCTCCCTGCCTCCCCTCATGCCCTTCGCCTGCCGGGGCGAAAAGCCGAACAATCCCTTAAACTGCTTCGAAAATGCGCTGATATCCGGCACGCCCACCTGCACGGCCACCTCGTGAACCGAAAGCTCCTCGGCCTGGAGCAGCGCCAACGCATGGCGCATGCGGTAGGCGCGCAGGTATTCGAGCGGGGTCATGCCAGCCATCTGCCGGAATCGCTTAGCGACGTGATCGGCGCTGGCCCCGGCAGCCTCCGCGATGTTCAGGGCGGTAACGGGCTGCGCGTAGTGGCTCTCGATGTATTGGATCACGGCATAGGCCTGCTTGGTGGCCGTCGCTTGCGCGGTGCGCTCCACGGCCTCGCCCCGGGAACGGACGAAGTTCACCAGCAGCTCCGCCAGGGTCGCGCGCATCTGACCGCGCCAGCCGGGCTTCCGCTCCGCCTGCTCCGCGTTGAGCCGCTCCATGAGCCCCACGCATTCGCAGCTCGCCCCGCCGCCAAGCCGAACCCGGTACAGCCCCAGGGCGGGGATGCCGGTCCTGAACGGAATCTCGCCGATGAAGGCGCAAAGGTTTTCGTACACATCCTTGGTGAAGTACACCGCTTGAGACGAAAGGCCGGCGCACCGGTGCAGCGCGTGGGAAACGCCTGGGGTAAGGATGAGCAGATCCCCCGCCAGCGCCAGCTCCACGTTCTTGCGGCAGATCAGCTGCGCATAGCCCGATACGATGAGCCGCATCTCCAGGTAGGTGTGGACGTGCCGCTCGATCTCGCCCTCGAAAAAGTCTTCACTGGCCGCGATGCCGACCCCGTTTTCCGCAAACTGCTCCCGCGCATTTTGCAAAAAGCCGTTCACCAGGCAACCTCGCTCATCCGGCTCACGCGGACGGCTACCTGCTCCTCGATGCGGCGGCGCAGTGTGGGTTCGAAGCAATCCCTGCCCATCAGCTCAAATGCGCTCAACACAGCACCCACCGCAGCGGGCACCTGCAGTATCCGAGTGGAAACCTCCTTGGGGCTCAGGCGCTGGAGCTCCTCCTCGTACGCGTTGTTCAGGGTAGGGTTCTCCGCATACACCCAGCCGCCGCCCATCAGCACCACCTCGACGCGCTTTGAGAAGCAAAGGCTACGAATGCAGCCCGCAGTGCTCCGGGCCAGCTCTCTCCCGGATTCCTGCAATATCGACAGGGCAGGCGCATCATCCATCTCGGCGGCGGCGAAAGCGATGCGGTTCATCTCGTGGAGATCGACCATATTCGGCCACCGCCGGATCATCGCATCCAAAAGCGTGCGCGGATCGGAGATGTCCAGCAGGGCGAGCACCGGTTCCGTCATCATGGTCGGCGCTCCGCAGCGGAACAGGTGATCGTACACCGTGCGCATGCACTGCTCGGCGATGTGGTAGCCGCCGCCGACATCCCCGGTCAGCGCGCCAATCCCGCCCACCTGCAGCCAGTCGCCCTCCTCGTCGATGCCCCCGGTCGCGCATCCGCTGGCGTTCACCGTGCACACACCGATGCCCTGGGTGGTGCCCGCCATGATGCCCAGGTAGGTATCGTTGTAGACTGCGCAACGGGCGATGCCGACCTGCTGCATGTGGCTGCGAATCTGCTCGCTTCCCTCTTTGTTGTCGATGCCCGCCAGCCCGAACACCCCGGTGGCCAGGTCGGAAACGCCCAGGTGCTGGCCCCGAAGCAATTGCCGGATGCGCGCACCCAGCACGTCCGCGGCATCCTCCAAGCCCAGCATGCCCGGGGTGGAGGTGCCATCGTGCAACACATCGACGATAGCCCCCGTCTCGTCGAACAGGAAGTACCGCGTATTGCTGTTATCCCCTTCAACACCCAACACATACCGCATATCGCTACGCTCCGCTATGTATTAATGAGATGGCGACCACCAGTTGCCCGAGGCGACCAGCGCACAAAGCAGGCGGATGGAGTTATCGTAGTACCCGCCGGAAGCGGTGGATTGGTTCATGTTCCAGCTCCACAGGTCGGTCAGGAACTGCCGCTGATCGGGCCTCGTCATGGCCGCAACCATGAACGGCGCGGAGTAGGCCGGATCGAGGTAGGTCACGGTGGGCTGACCATCGAGCCCGTACCCGCACCGGAATCGCTCGGGCTTGCCCCCGGTGGCGCTCAGCATCCAATCGGTCAGCGTTTGCAGCTCCCCGCTCAGCCGCATGTCCCCATCGACGATGCGGGAGGTGGCCAGCCGCCACGGCACGCGGCACGCATCCCAGGAGTAGACCGGCTCCCTCGGCTTCCAGTGGCCCGAAACCATCCGGGCAAAGTCCGGCAGCAGGCCGCTTTCCGGGCTCTCGTTTTGCACCAGCTCCCGCACCGCCTCCACGATGTGGTCGGAAAGGGTCTGGTAGCGCCCGTCGCCCAGCACCCGCTCGAACTCGGTGAAGGTGTGCAGCATAAAATCGGAGGGCCGGGTCAGGTACTTCTGGCTCGTAAGCGCCCAATCGCCGATGAGCAGTATCCAGCTTTTCTGGTTGACCACGCTATCCATGGTGGCCTGTATGCTCTTGCGCGCAAGGTCGCGATAATCGAACTCGCCGCCGCTGCCCCATTGTCGGTCGGCCAGCAGCAGTGCGTACGCGATGTCCAAATCGCCATCGGTGGCCGAATCCACGCCGTTGATGTCCACAATCCGGGTTCCGTCGTCGTCCTGCTGCCAAGCCATCAGCGCAGGATTGATGGCGCTGGGGTGCGCGAGGTAGTAGCGCACCATGCCGTCGAAGAGCGTGCGCGCCTCGGCGTCGAAGCCCGCCATGTAGGCCAGTATCAGCATGCCGTAGCCATGCCCTTCAGAAACGGTGATGCCTTCTTCGCCATCCCAGTGCACGTATGTCTGCTGGTCGTCGTAGGGGTTGGCGCGCAGGTACTTGGCCTTCCATTCCAGGTAGAGCCGCTGCACCTGGCCATCCATCTGCGAAGGATCGTCGAGGGGGAGCACGATCCCCTGCGCATACTGCACGTGCTGCGGGAAGGGCATTGCACAATCGGAGGCGACCGCCGGATTGGCCGCAGCCGCCATCGGCGTGAGCAACAACAGGGCCAATGAAAACCGAAGCAGAGAGCTGCTGTGCATTTTTCTCCCCCGATTCTGTGCAATTTTGATAGTATCATATCACAGCCAGGCCCCTGGGTAAATGCCAAACATCGCATTTGATGCCGGATTTTTACAAATTATGCGGATATTCCACAAGTTGTAAAAACAACGCGGGCGGCTTCCTTTTCGGAAGCCGCCCTAGACTGCGGTGAAAAGCCTGCGCTTGAACAAAGGCCCGGAAGGGTTCCCTCGCTCTAGCTCGCGCGCTCGAATTGGCTGTTGTAGAGCTCGGCATAGAAGCCCTGCGCGGCCAGGAGCTGATCGTGCGTGCCCTGCTCCACGATGTCGCCATCGCGCATCACCAGGATGAGGTCGGCGTTGCGGATGGTGGAAAGGCGGTGCGCGATGACGAAGCTGGTGCGGCCTTGCATCAGGTTATCCATCGCCTTCTGGATCATCACCTCGGTGCGGGTATCGACGCTGCTGGTGGCCTCGTCGAGGATCAGAATCTTCGGATCGGCCAGTATGGCGCGGGCAATGGTGAGCAGCTGCTTCTGGCCCTGGGACACGTTGCTGGCTTCCTCGTTGAGCACCATGTTGTAGCCCTCGGGCAGGGTGCGCACGAAGTGATCGACCTGCGCGGCCTTGGCGGCGGCCTGCACCTGCTCATCGGTGGCGTCGAGCTTGCCGTAGCGGATGTTATCAGCGATGGTGCCGTTGTACAGCCAGGTTTCCTGCAGCACCATGCCGAACACCGAGCGCAGGCTGTCGCGGCTGTAATCGCGAATGTCATGGCCATCGAGCAGGATCGCGCCGCTGTTGACATCATAGAAGCGCATGAGCAGCTTGACCATGGTCGTCTTGCCCGCGCCGGTGGGGCCGACGATGGCCACCTTTTGGCCGGGCTTCACGGTGGCGCTGAAATCGTGGATGACGGGAGTATCGGGATTGTAGCCAAAGGCCACGTGCTCGAAGGCCACGTTGCCGGCGAGGGTGAGCGCGCCCGGCGCATCGGAATGCCCGCGCACCTCCAGCGCGTTTGCCGCCTCGGGCACCTCCTCGGCCTCGCCCAGGAATTCAAACACGCGCTCGGCGGCGGCGGCGGTCTGCTGCAGCACGTTGGAGATGTTGGCGATCTGCGTGATCGGCTGGGTGAACATGCGCACGTACTGAATGAACGCCTGGATATCGCCGACAGTCATCAGGCGGATGGAAGCCAGGTAGCCGCCCAGCACGCAGATGGCGACGTACGCGATGTTGCCGATGATGTTGACGATGGGGAACATCAAGCCCGAAAGGAAATTGGATTTCCAGGCCGATTTGTAGAGTGAATCGTTGTACTCCTCAAAGGTGCGCACCGAATCGGCCTCGCCGTTGAACGCCTTGACCACGGTGTGGCTGCCCAGCATTTCCTCCACGTGGCCGTTTACGTTGCCCAGGAACTTCTGCTGGTTCATGAAGTGGGGCTGCGATTTTTTGACGATGCCCATCACCGCCACGGCGGAGAGCGGCAGGATGACCAGCGCGGTCACCGTGAGCTGCCAGCTGATGCTGAACATCATGATCGCCACGCCGATGAGGCTGGTAATCGAGGTGATGATCTGCGTGAGGCTCTGGTTGAGGGTATTGTTGATGGTATCGACATCGTTGGTGATGCGCGAGATCACCTCGCCGTGGGTCACCTTGTCGTAGTACCCGAAGGGCAGGCGGTGAATCTTTGCGTTGATCTCGTTGCGCAGGCGGTAGCCGATCTTCATGGTAACGCCCGACATCACGAAGCCCTGCAGGTACATCAGCAGCGCACTGGCCGCGTAAACGCCGATGAGCACCAGCATGATGGAGCCCAGGCGGGTGAAATCCACGCCGCCGGTGCCGCCGATCGTAGCCATAATGCCCGCGACCAGCTCATCGATGGCCTGGCCCAGCACCTTGGGGCCGCGAATGGAGAGCACCGTGGAGCCGATGGCCAGCGCCCATACAAACAGGATGGTCCACCGGTACCGGCCCAGGTATTGCACCAGCTTTCGGATGGAGCCCTTAAAATCCTTCGCCTTTTCCCCGCGCATCATGGCCATGGGGCCGCCGCCCATGGGGCCGTGGCCTCGGCGAGGCGGGTTGCCGGATGCTTTTTGCTGACTCATGCCAATTCCTCCTTCGAAAGCTGCGACGAGGCGATCTCGAGGTAGAGCGGGCAGCTTTTGAGCAATTCCCTGTGCGTGCCCCGGCCCACGATCCGGCCCTCGTCGAGCACGATGATCTGCTCGGCGTGCAGTATGGTGCCCACGCGCTGCGCGACCACCACCATGGTGCTATCGCCCGCGTGCTGCCGCAGCGCCCTGCGCAGCGTGGCATCGGTCTTGAAATCCAGCGCGGAGAAGCTGTCGTCGAATATGAACACCTCGGGCTTCTTGGTGAGCGCGCGGGCGATGGAGAGCCGTTGACGCTGTCCGCCCGATACGTTCGCGCCGCCCTGGGCGATTTCCGAACCGAAGCTCTCGGGCTTTTCTTCTATAAAATCGATCGCTTGGGCCACGGTGGCGGCCTCACGCAGCTCCTCTTCGCTGGCATCGGGCTTACCGTAGGCCAGGTTGGAGGCGATGGTGCCCGAAATCAGCGCGCCCTTCTGCGGCACAAAGCCGATCCGCTCGCGCAACGCGGTCTGCTCCACCTCGCGCACGTCCACGCCGTCGAACAGCACCTGCCCCTGCGTCGCGTCGAAGAAGCGCAGCATCAGGCTGGCGACCGTGGATTTTCCCGAGCCGGTGGGGCCGATGATGGCCGTGGTCTGGCCGGGCAGCGCGGTGAACGAAATATCGTGCAGCGCATCCTCCTCGGCGCCCTCGTAGCGGAAGCTGACGTTGCGCAGCTCCACCACGCCGCGCTTGGCCGGGTCGAACGCCTTGGGCTGCTGCGGATCGCGAATGGAGGGCTCGGTATCCAGCACCTCGGAGATGCGATCGGCGGCGGCGGCGGCGCGCGGCACAAACACGAACATCATGGCGATCATCATGAACGACATCAGAATCTGCATGGCGTACTGCATGAAGGCCATCATATCGCCCACCTGCATGGCCGAGCCCGCGATCTGGTGCGCGCCCACCCACACCACGGTCAGCGTCACCGCGTTCATCACCAGGTTCATCACCGGCATCATGAACACCATGACGCGGTTGGTGAACAGGTTGGTGTTGCTGAGGTTGGCGTTGGCGGCCTCGAAGCGCTCCGCCTCGTGCTGCTGCGTGCCAAACGCGCGGATGACCATCATGCCCGAAAGGTTTTCGCGCGAAACCAGGTTGACCCGGTCCACCAGCTTTTGCATTAGCTTGAACTTGGGCACGGCAACGGCCATCACCACGCCGATGATGCCCAACTGCACCACCACCGCCAGCGCGATGATCCAGCTCATGGAGGAGGCCTTGCCCAGCGCCATGATCACGCCGCCCACGCCCATGATGGGCGCATAGCACAGCATGCGGATGCCCATGGTCAGGAACATCTGCACATGGGTGACATCGTTGGTGCAGCGGGTGATGAGCGAGGCCGTGGAGAACTTATCGAATTCGGTCTGCGAAAACTGCTCAATGCGGGCGAACACGTCGCGGCGCAGATTGCGCGCCACGCCCGCCGCCAGCCGCGAGGAGATGAGGCTGACCAACACGGTCGCCACGCCGCCCAGCAGCGCGATGAGCAGCATCAGCCCGCCGCTGCGCAGCAGGTAGGAGGTCTGCATGGCGTTGGCGTTAGCGCCCAGCTCGGCGTAGTACGCCTTGGCGAACATCACGCCGGTTTGGCCTAGCACATTGGGCTCGGTGGCCGCCGCCTTCTCGTGGGCGGAGGCGAGCAGTTCGGGGGTGAGCGCCATGGACATCATGGGCAGCGCCGGGTAGAGCTTGCCCTTCAGGTCGATCTCCTGCATGTCGGCGGTCATGCTCTCTCCGCCCTGGCCCGAAGCCCTGGTCAGCTCCTGCATGGAGCCGATGAACGTCCACGCCGATACGCCGAACGCCCGGTCGAGCGCCTCGCGATCCCCGGCCTGCGCGCTGAGCGCGTAGAGCTTTTCCCCGGCATCGGGGTAGAGGGAGACGTAGGTTTTGCCCTTGCGGTATTCGTCGGCGGCATTCACCAGCTCGTAGCTGCCGCCCACCAGCGCCTTCTCCTCCTCGTTTAGGAACATGGTCACAAACGCCATGCCCTGCTCGCTGAGCGCATCGGGCGCGGCATGCTCTATGCCGCTTTGCTGAATGCCCACGTTCACGATGTCGGACATGTAGTTGGGCAGGTTCAAATCGCACATCGCCTGCGCAAACAGTAGCGCAAAAGCCGCCAACAGCCCGCCCAGGAATGGCTTGAGGTAGCGTCTAAGTTTGATCAAGGTTTGCTCTCCCCTTCCGTTTTCAGTTCGCCGGCCTCCGCCTGGGTTCGCTTCATCTCCTCCGCCAGCTCGCGGTTCACCAGCTCATTCACCTCGGCCAGACGGCGCATCATGCCTATGAGCGTCCGCAGCTCGGGCTCGCCGTACTGCGCGATGGTGCGCCGCATGATCTCGTCCATCCGCTCGTGCATGGCGTCCACGAAGGCCTGGCCCTCGGGCGTGAGCGCCACGGTGATCTTGCGGCGATCCTTTTTTGACATGCTGCGCGTGACCCAGCCCTTGCGCTCCATCGACGCGATGGCCTGCGAGACCGCCGACATCGATATGTGCTCGTTGCAGAGCTCCGATACCGTGCACGCCGCGGGCGGCGGATGATCGCCGATCTTGTGCAGCGCCATGAATTCGCCGAGCGGCAGGCCGAAGGTGGCCATCATGTGCATGGGCTGTTTGCGCAGCCCATGGAACGCCTCGAACACCTGCGTCAGCAGGTTGTCGGGTAGCTTGTGCATATTCTTCGCCTCCTTAATATTTAAGCTCTAAAATATTAAGCCAGAAAGTATTATAGCACGCTTCACCCGAAAGTCAACGGCCTTATTGAAAAAGATTGTGCCCTTACCAAGCAAAAAATGCGAAAAAACTGTGACAACATCGTCGACGACAGGGTGGACAACATCGTCGAAGTAATGGTATAAGTAGAAATGGTATTAGTCGAAGTGGTATAAGTTGAAGTGGTATAAGTAGAAATGGTATAAGCAAAAATGGTATAGGCATCATTGGGATGAATAGAACGGTCGTATGCACGACAGGAGGATGCGCATGAACACACAGAACGAAGGCAACACCGGCCGATTCACCGGCAAATCGGAGCTATACGCCCGCTTCCGCCCCTCCTACCCCGCCGGGATGCTGGATTTCCTCTACGCTGAAGCGGGCGAGGTCGGCCTCTCCCCCCGCAGCGTGGTGGCTGATATCGGCGCTGGCACAGGGATTTTCAGCCGCCTGCTGCTGGAGCGCGGCAGCGAGGTTTACTGCGTGGAACCCAATACCGACATGCGCGGGCAGTTGGAAACCGCCATGGCCGCCTACCCGCGCGCGCACATCGTGTCCGCGCCCGCCGAAGCCACCACCCTGCCCGATGGTAGCGTGGATTTCATCACCGCCGCCCAGGCCTTTCATTGGTTCGACCGCGCGGCCTTCCGGCGGGAGGCGCGGCGCATCCTCAGGCCCGGCGGCAAGGTGATCCTCGTATGGAACAACGCGGACCGCGAGCATCCGTTCATGAAGGCGCACGACGCCGTCCACGATATCTTCTGCCCCGGCTACACGGATCGCACCGCCGCAAAGCAAGAGTCGCCCGAGGAGTACAACGACTTTTTCGCGCATCCCTGCACTCTGCACGTGTTCGAAAACACCTTCGAAACCGATCTGCAAGGTTACGTAGGCCGCGCGCTTTCCTCCTCCTACGCGCCCAAGGAGGGCACGCCCGAGGCCGAGGGGTTGGCGGCAGCCCTAACCAAGGTGTTCGAAGCACATAGCAGGAACGGCCTGCTGCTCTACCCCAACAGGACAAGCTGCTACATCGGCGAAGTATAGGGGCGAACTTCGTCGATCTCCCCCCCTTTTTTTGTATGCGCCGCGCCCGCAGGCGGGCAAGTGCACAAGCGCGATTCGGTTGCGATTGGAACGGATGTTGTGTTAACGGTTGCTGTGTTAACGGTTAATGTGTTAACGGTTAGCAAATTGACGGTTTCATCCGAAACCAAGAGGGAAAAAATGTCGTAAAAACGGCCAAAAAATCTTGCTGTTTTTTGGGATTGACAGAATGCGGGAAAAACCCTAAGATTTATTTGACACTCAAACCAACTGTCGGCACAAATAAAGGAGAGAGCACAAATGAGAAGCACTTGGGGGAGAATCGCTGCGCTGTTGATCGGTATCCTGTTGATCGTGCTGGGAATCGCCGCTTTTTCGCATCCGATCGCCAACTCGGTCGTCGTCGCTTACGTGGCCTGCATCCTAATGATTGGATATGGCGTTGCCGAGATCGTGCACTACTGCTCCAAGCGCAAGGCGAGCCACCTTTCGGGTTGGGTGCTGGCCGACGGCATCATTAGCACGATCCTGGGCGTCATGCTGCTGTTCATGCCCGGCGCGCAGATTTTGGGAATGGCCATGGTGTTCGCTTTCTGGACGCTGTTCACCGGCGTCACCCGCACCTCCGCCGCTTTTGCCGCCAAGGATCTGGGTCTGCCCAACTGGGGCTGGATTCTGGCCGCCGGCATCCTGGGCTGCTTGATCGGCATGTTCCTGATGTTCAACCCGCTGTACGGCATCATGGCGATCGGCATCTTCGTGCCGATGGTGTTCATCATGCAGGGCATTTCGGCGATTTCCATGTTCTTTGCCACCAGGGATTGATCCCTTCGCGACCTGGAGCATTGGCTTTCCCTGTGTAATCCAATCCTTTTAGCACTACGTTCGGGCGCATCGCGGCATTGCTGCGGTGCGCCCGTTTGCGTTCCCTTTGCAGCCTTGGGTGGGAGGCCTGAGGCCAGTTTGAGAGAAACCTTTGAGGAAAATTAGAACTGCCTTAGAACGATCCGATATACCTTGACAGGCGAGGTACTGCGCAGTAAGCTGTTACCGTGACCGAAACAGCTACCTCGTCACCAAGAAAAGGGGTGAAAACTTGTCCCTGACCGCCGACCTCATACGGGGTCACACCGATTCGATCATACTGGCGCACCTGATGGAGAAGGACAGCTACGGCTACGAGATCAACAAAGCCATTCAGGCCACCACCGGCGGCGATTACGAGCTAAAGGAAGCCACGCTGTACTCGGCCTTCCGCCGCCTGGAGCAAGCCGGATGGATCTCCTCCTACTGGGGCGACGCCACCATCGGGGCCCGCCGTCGCTACTACGCCATCACGCCCAGCGGCCAGCGCTTCTACTACCAAAGCCGCGAGGAATGGCAGCACGCCAAACGGATCATCGACGCCCTGCTGCCCTGATCGCAAGCCCGCCTCCCGCCAGTAAGTATTGGTCAAAAAACAGATGAGTAACATTCGGAAGAGAGGATGCGCCACATGAGCACAAAGCTTCGCAATTACGTCGATACCCTGTTTGAGGAAGCGCCGACCACCCCCCGCGTCTACGACCTGAAGGAGGAGCTGCTGGCCAACCTGGAGGAAAAGTACGAGGACCTCAAGGGTGCCGGGTACAGCGAAGAGGAAGCGTACGCCAGCGTGATCTCCGGCCTGGGCGATGCGGAAAGCCTGATCGCCAGCCTTTCCATCGAGCCCGATCCGACCGAGCACGACTACGACGACGCCCGCCGCCACACCGCGCAAACCGTGGCGACCAGCGCCTTCCTGTATTGCATCGCCATCGCGGCGCATCTGCTGGTGCGCTCCATCTTCGGCGCAACGCTGGCTTGGGTGGCCTTCTGGGTAATCGCCGCCTTCGCCACCGGTCAGACGGTCTACCACTTCATGACCCGGCCGATGCCAGTTCGCCGCAGGCCGATTTCCGCGCAATCGCGCAAGGAACGCAAGCTGATCCACGGCTCGCTCAGCTCCATCCTGTGGGTGGGCACCACCGTCGTCTACATGCTTTGGAGCTTCCGCTTTGGCAACTGGCACATCTCCTGGATCATCTTTCTGATTGCGACCATCGCGCAGAACATACTCAACCTGATTTTCAAGATGAGCGAGGATGAGACGGATGACAAATGATGCGCGCAAACGAATCCTGTGGCGCATCGTAGCGCTGCTCGTGTTGGCCGCGCTGCTGATGATCACCCTGATCACCGTATCGAAAGGAGCAAATTCCGTGTTTGGATTGTTTGGGGATTCTACCATGGATGTGGTGTTGGATGAAAACTTCGACGTGGAGGGCGTAAGCAGCGTGGAGCTCGATATGGGCTCTCTTAATGTCGATATCGTTTCCACCCGCGAGGATCAGGTGCGCCTGGTGCTGGAAAGCAACATGCCGCCCGATAAGCGCGCCGAGCTGGTGGTGGAGCGCAAGGGCAACACCTTCACCGTGGAGCAGATACAGCGCGTGCGCATCGGCCTGTTCCTCAACGTGCGCGAAAGGCTCACGCTCTACCTGCCCGCCGAGTACGAAGAGATGTTCTCCATCGCTCTGCGCTCCGGCAACGTGACCATGACCGAGGCGCGCACCTTCTCCAAGCTGGCCATCGCCCTGACCTCGGGCAACGTGGAGCTGGGCGACATCCTCGCTGGCGAATACGAGGTCAAGGCCTCTTCCGGCAACGTCACGTTGGGCTCCTGGACCGGCTCCGGTTCCGTCCATGTGAGCTCCGGCAACGTCCGCGCGCAGTCGCTCTCCGGCGACCGCCACGAGATCAAAACCACCTCGGGCACGGTGCGCATCGAATCCATCACGGGCGATGTGCAGCTAAGCGTCATCTCGGGCTCGCTGCGCGTCGAGCACTTCGAGGGCCGCGGCAAGTTCACCTCCACCTCGGGCTCCCTGCGCGTGGGCATCGACCGCTTCACCGGCGATATCGATCTGCACTGCGTGTCCGGCACCATCCGCGCCTCCGTGCCCTCCGATGCCGCCTTCCGTTTCGAGGGCGAATCGTTCTCCGGCTCCATCCACACCGATTTCCCCGCCACGAAGGAGGGCCGCCGCGCCACCGCCACCGTCGGTAACTCGCCCGAATACTCCCTGCGCTGCCACACCACCTCGGGCTCGATCAAGGTGGAAAACTGACGGGGGAGAAAAGTGCATCGATGCCCGCTCCGCGCTTGGCCGGGGCGGGTTTTGCTTGTCCTGACTGCGGGCGTATGATACAATGGCAAAAATCCGCCAGACTACAGCGCAGAACGCATCCAGCGCTTTGAGGAGGAACCGCCATGGGACACCGGCTTGGCAAACGCATCATGCTGCGAGAATACCGCCGCGAGGACCTACCCGAAATGCGCAAGTGGGTCAACGACGATGCCGTCACCCGCTTTCTTTCGCATACCTTTCTCTCTACGCAAACCCTGCCCATGACCGAATCCTTTCTGGATCGCGTGCTCGATGGGCGCAGCCTCGACTACAATTTCGTGATCGCCGACCGCGATACCGAGAATTACATCGGCCAGGTCGATCTTATCAACCTCAACAGCCTCGATCGCTGCGCCGAGCTGGGCATCGTCATCGGCGATTCGGAATACCAGAGCCAGGGCTTCGGCACCGAGGCCATCGGGCTGGTGCTGGAGTTCGCCTTCCTGCGCGCCAATCTGCAGCGCGTGGAGCTTTGGGTCAACGCGGACAACGCGCGCGCCCTCCGCTGCTACGAAAAGGCCGGGTTTGTGTGGGAGGGCTGCCGCCGCCAGTGCCATTTTCACGAGGGGCGCTACATCGACCTGATGCTCATGGGCGTGCTGCGCGAGGAGTGGCTTGCCGCCCGGGGAGCTTCGGCGCGCGAGCCGCAGGATTGATCGCCGAGAGCCCTTTTCCCCGCACCAAGCTTTTTTGCCGTCATAGGATGTAGCATATTGACGGAGGGCACTTTATTCCGTTAAAATATACTATTCTATGCAATGTTCGGAGGACTATCCTATGGACGTGAAGGTAGCCAAGTTTGGGGGAAGCTCGCTGGCCGATGCCAGCCAGTTTGCCAAAGTGCGGGCGATTGTGACCGGCGACCCGGCTCGCCGCTACGTGGTGCCCTCCGCACCGGGCAAGCGCAACGCGCGGGATAAAAAAATTACCGACATGCTTTATTCCTGCCAGCGCTTGGCCGCCGCTGGCGAGCCTTTCGACGCGCAGTACGACGAGATCGCCGCACGGTACATAGGCATCGCAGCCGATCTGGGCTTGGGCGTGGACATCGCCGGGGCGCTGGAGGAGATTCGCGCCGCGCTGCATGCGGGCTGCACCGCCGATTTTGCGGCCAGCCGGGGCGAATACCTCAGCGGCCTGCTGCTGGCCGACTACCTGGGCTACGATTTTCTGGATGCGGCGCAGGGCATCTTCTTCGCGGCGAACGGCTGGCTGGATGCAGAGCGCACACAGGCCGAGCTTTCGGCGCTGCTGGCCGAGCATCCGCGCGCGGTTATCCCCGGATTCTACGGTGCGATGCCCGATGGCGCGGTGCACACCTTTTCCCGCGGAGGCAGCGACATCTCCGGGGCCATTGTGGCGCGCGCGGCGCAAGCCTCGCTCTACGAAAACTGGACCGACGTATCGGGCTGCCTCATGGCCGATCCGCGCATCGTCGAGCACCCGTTGACCATCGACGAGATCACCTATCGCGAGCTGCGCGAGCTTTCCTACATGGGCGCAACCGTGCTGCACGAAGATGCGATCTTCCCCGTGCGCAAAGCGGGCATCACCACCAGCATCCTAAACACCAACGCACCCGATCAGCCGGGCACGCGCATTTCGTATACCCCCAGGCCGGATGCGCAGGAGCGGGTCATCACCGGCATAGCCGGGCGCAAGGATTTCTGCGTAGTATCCATCGAAAAAGCGATG
Organism: Eubacteriales bacterium; assembly: GCA_031553615.1. GTDB lineage: Bacteria > Bacillota > Clostridia > Christensenellales > Aristaeellaceae > WQXF01. The sequence continues at coordinate 2,569 of JAVBLJ010000058.1, read as the reverse complement.
ATGAACGCCGAGCTGGGCTTTGGCCGCCGCGTGCTGCAAGCGCTGGAGGAGCTGGAAATCTCCTTCGAGCATTTGCCCACCGGCATCGACACCATGTGCGTGGTCTGCAACGAGCATCAGCTCGACGGCAAGCGCGAGCAGCTCCTGCGCCGCATCTACGAGCTGACCGAACCGGACAGCGTGGAGATTCATTCGCAGATGGCGCTCATCGCCACCGTGGGGCGTGGCATGGTGCACGCCCGCGGCACCTCGGCCAAGCTGTTTGACGCGCTGAGCCGTGCGGGCATCAACGTGCGCATGATCGATCAGGGCTCCAGCGAGCTCAACATCATCGTAGGCGTAAACAACGCCGATTTCGAGCGGGCGGTGCGAGCGATCTACGCGGCTTTTGTAGAATAGCATCACCGCGGGATTCGCGCGAAAGGCGGAGATACCCATCGTACTCGAGATGTTCTGGAACGGGGTTTCGATCGTAACCAGCCTGTTGATCATGATCGGCATCGGCATGCTGCTCTGCCATCGCGGCTGGTTCCCGCCCCAGGTGAACGATTTGCTCGCCAAGCTGGTCACCCACGTAGCGCTGCCCTGCATGACCTTCAGCCAGCTGCTGGCCAACTACCGGCGCGCCGATCTCATCGCCTCGCTTCCCGGGCTGGCCATGGCGTTCGCGACGGTGGGGCTGCTGTACGCGCTCTCGTATCCGCTGGCTCGGCTGCTGCGCATTCCCCCCGAGCGGCGCGGCGTGTTTCGCGCCATGGTCACCTTCAGCAACACCATCTTCATGGGCCTGCCCATCAACACCGCGCTCTTTGGGGAGCAGGCGCTGCCCGCCACGCTGATGTACTACCTGGCCAACACCTCCCTCTTTTGGGTCGTGGGGGTGAGCGGCATCCAGGCCGACGGCGGCGCGCCGCGCGCCAACTTCTCGCTGGATACGCTCAAGCGCGTCTGCACGCCGCCGCTCATCAGCTTCCTGCTCTGCGCTGTGCTGATCCTGCTGGATGCGCCGCAGGTGCCGGTGCTGATGAAATCGGCCTCACTGGTGGGCAACCTGGTCACCCCGCTGGCGATGTTCTTCATTGGCGGCATGCTATACCGCATGCTGCGCCAAGGCCTGCGCTGGCAGCGCGGCTACGGCGCGTTCGTGTTCGCCCGGTTCGTGCTCAGCCCCGCGCTGATTCTGGGCATCATGTACCTTTGCGGGGGCTTGACCCCGCTCTGGCGCAGTTCCTTCCTGGTGCAATCGAGCATGCCGGTGCAGAGCTCGTGCGCCATCGTGGCCCACAGCTACCGCGCCGATTCGGAGTACGCCACCGGGGGCGTCACCATCACCACGCTGCTGAGCATGCTGACCATCCCGCTCTTTGCGGCGCTCAGCACTGCGCTGCGCTAGAATCATACGCAAGATCATCCGCGAGAGGTAAAACCGCATGTTTGCTGCACAAGCTATTCCTTTGACGTTCCGCATGTTTGCCATCGTATGCCCGCTCTGCTTTTTTGCCGGATTCGTGGATGCGATCGGCGGAGGTGGCGGGCTCATCTCTTTGCCCGCCTACTACTTGGCCGGGCTTCCGCCCAAGCTGATGGCCGGAACCAACAAGCTCTCGGCCAGCATCGGGGCCGTCACCGCCACCGGGCGGTTTATGCGCAGCGGCCACATCCTTTGGCGGTGCGCATTGCCCGCCGCGCTGATGGCCCTGCCCGGCTCCGCATTGGGCACGCTGCTGCTCAACGCGCTACCCGATCAGCAGATTTTGCGCATGCTGGTGCTCATCCTGCCGGTGGTAGCGGCGGTGGTGCTGCTGCGGCGCGGCGCGCTCAGCCCGCTGTTTGCCCTGCCCAAATCCGCCGAGCTGCCGGTGTGCGCGGCGACCGGCCTGGTGATCGGCTTCTACGATGGGCTGGTGGGCCCGGGCACCGGCACCTTCCTCATCCTGCTGTTTGCGCTGGTGGTGGGCATGAACCCGGTGGATGCCAGCGGCAGCGCGAAGGTGGTCAATCTGGCCAGCAACGTGGCCTCGCTGGTCACGCAGATCGCCAGCGGCCACGTGGTGTTTGCGCTGGGACTGCCCGCCGCCGTATTCTCCGCCGCAGGGGCCGCGCTGGGCGCACGCATGGCCATCAAGGGCGGCGCAAAGGTGATTCGCTTGGTGATGCTGGGCGTACTGACCCTGCTGCTGATCACCATGGCGGTGGACGCGTTCGTGCCGTAGGGCGCTGGGGCCACGCAAGCAACAGGACAAACCATTGCGTTTTTATTCGGGAAACCGCTTGAGGGCGACAGAGAAGGAGTCCAGGGGCGAGCTATAAGCCCCCTGGTCGTGCGTGAGCACGAAATCTTCCCAAAAGTCTTTTTGGAGGCTCTTTTTGAAGGGGGATTTCACCCTCACGGCCAACGCATTTGGATACAGAAACTGGGAGTGCGCGGTGCGAAGGAGTCCAGAGGGGTCGGAGCGCCGTCGCGCCAGTGGCGCGAAGAGACGGCGCGGAAGACCAATGAGCGACAGAGCGACCGAAGGGCGCGACAATCGCGAATTGAGGGGACCGCAAAGCCCTCTGGTCGACCGTG
>JAVBLJ010000001.1:0-104467 GCA_031553615.1 Eubacteriales bacterium | reverse complement strand
CGCTGACGCGCCCGAACGGAAACGCTGAGGCGGTTTCCGTTCGATAGGAGGGGCGCGCTGAGGCGCGGCTCCCGTTGGTCGCTGAGGGAGGAATGTTTTCCTCCGCTCGGCCCTACGGGCTACGGGCCTGCGGGCCCCTCGTCTACGGAAAACTCCCCGCCCGCCCGGCAAAGCCGTGCGATACGAATGGGGTCGAGGGGCTGCGGCCCCTCGAGCTCCCTTGGGGCAGCTCGCTTCGCTGGCTGCGGGCTCGGCGATGCGGGGCAGCTCGCTTCGCTGGCTGCGGGCTCGGCGATGGGGCAGCTCGCTTCGCTGGCTGCGGGCTCGGCGATGGGGGGCAGCTCGCTTCGCTGGCTGCGGGCTCGGCGATGGGGGGCAGCTCGCTTCGCTGGCTGCGGGCTGCGCGCGGGGATGGGGCAATACCAAAGCGCTGCTTAGGTTTGTGGCAGAGAGGAGGATGGGATATGCTTTGGAAAAAGGTGAAAGTCCGCTTGCGTTCCTGGGCGGTTTGGGCTGCGCTTTTGGCGCTGATCGCTTTTGTGGCCAAGGAATGGATTGGGGTTGAGATTCCGGGCTGGGATCGATTCATTGAGCTGATGATGGCGCTTTTAGCTGCGTTTGGCATTGTGAACAACCCGGACAACCGGGGCGAGTTTTAGAGGCATGCATCCTACTGATACTAGTCCTCGTTAGATTTCACGCAACAGAACGCGGAAGATTTTTTCGAACAGCTAGGAGCCTGAGGGAGGCGTAGCCCGCAGCTACGCTGACCGAAGCGCGACAACGCCATTCGCAAAAAGATCCGCGAGATATGCTGGAAATCGATCGAGGAGTAGTATGAAACAGGCGGCGGACAGGATCGGCACAATCGTGCCACTGTCCGCCGCCTGTTTTTTGTGTTTTGGGGGGATCAACTCGGGGGAGGAGGGCCGCCCAGCTCGCCGAGCAGGCGAACCTCGTCCTCATCCAAACCGGCGGGGGAAAGGCCGGTGCACTCGTTGGCGGAGACCACCGAGGCCATCCGGTCGAAGGTTTGCTGGGTCATGTCTTTGCCCGGATCCTCGGGCGGTTGGCCGGAGCGCGGCTTGTGCGGATGCTCCATGGGACACCTCCTGCGGGAAATTGCGGCCGTCCGCTGCTATCCGCAGTGTGCCCTGCCGGGGAAAAATCATTCTCCCAGATCGAACTCGGGGGCAAAATCCAGGGTAGCAAAGTAATCCTTGGATTGCTGCGCGCGGCGGATGAGGCGCGCCGTGCCATCGGGCTGGAGCAGCAGCTCGGCGGCGTGGAGCTTGCCATTGTAATTGTAACCCATGGCCGAGCCGTGTGCACCCGAATCGTGGATGATGAGCAAATCGCCGTTCTCGATGCGGGGCAGCGCGCGGTCGATGGCGAACTTATCGTTGTTTTCGCACAGCGAGCCCACGATATCGTACACCTGATCGCAGGGCGCATCCTCCTTGCCGGAAACGGTGATGTGATGGTACGCGCCATACATGGCGGGGCGCATGAGGTCGGCGGAGCAGGAATCCACGCCGATGTATTCCTTGTGCGTGTGTTTGGCGTGAATGGCGCGCACCACCAGGCACCCGTGCGGGCCGGTCATGAAGCGGCCCAGCTCGGTGTAGATGGCTACATTGCCCAGTCCGGCGGGCACGAGCACCTCATCGTAGGCCTTGTGAACACCCTCGCCGATGCGCTGGATATCGCTGGGCTGCTGCCCGGGGCGGTAGGGAATGCCCACGCCGCCGGAGAGATTGATGAACGCGATCTCCACGCCGGTCTCGCGCTGGAGCTCCACCGCCGTGCGGAACAGGATGCGCGCCAGCTCGGGGTAGTAGGCATCGCCAGCGGTGTTGCTGGCCAGGAACGCATGGATGCCGAAGCGCTTTGCGCCCAGCGCCTTCAGGCGCAGGAAGGCCTCGGTAATCTGGGGCCGGGTCATGCCGTACTTGGCTTCCTGCGGCGTATCCATGATCTCGTTGTCGATGGCAAACGCGCCGCCCGGATTGAACCGGCAGCTGATCGTTTCGGGAATACCGGCGACTTCGTTCAGGAAATCGACGTGGGTTAGGTCGTCCAGGTTGATGTATGCGCCCAGCTGGTGCGCTAGCTGATATTCAGCGGCCGGGGTTTGGTTGGAGGAGAACATGATCTTTTCGCCGGGGAAGCCGCAGGCGCGCGCCAGCATCAGCTCGGTGTAGCTCGAGCAATCCACGCCGCAGCCCTCCTCCTGCAGGAGCTTGAGGATGAACGGGTTGGGCAGCGCTTTGATCGCAAAGTATTCGCAAAAGCCGGGGTTCCACGCGAACGCACGGCGCAGCGCGCGGGCGGTCTCCCGGATGCCCTGCTCATTGTAAAGATGGAAGGGGGTGGGAAACTCCTGGGCGATCTGCGTGAGCTGCACGTGGGTTACAAACGGCGTTTTCATAGTATCTTCCTTTCGGGGAATCTTCATTACGAGAGAGTCTTCTTTACGGGAGAGTCTTCTTTACGGGAGAATCTTCTTTGAACGGGAGAATCTTCTTTGCGGGGATCTTCCTTTCGGCTTTGCCCGTGCAGATTTTGCAGCCGAGCAGGCGGAAAAATGCAAAAATATACGTTCCATTATATTAACCGGCGGTAATCCTGTCAAGGGGATTGGCGACGTTCGCGGGGTTCGATTTTGTGCTTGACTTTGCGCTCGATTTGGCGCGCATTTTGCTTGCCCGGCGTTTTTTACTGCATCTGATTTCGGTAATATTTTCCTTCCTTCCCCTTTTGCGGCAGCGCTGCCATTGGCTTTGGGAGGCAGGCCGGGGGAATGCGGATGAAATGTCTACCAGATATAGCGCCGCAAAACCATATGTGGTACAATAAGGGGACAAATGTGGTACAATAAGGGGACAAATAACCGGATTTGTCCAGCAAGGGAGAACGACGCACATGAGGCAGACGTTCAATCGATGTGGCAGTGGATATTACAGGGGCTGGAAGGGCTGGCGCGCCCGGGTGCTCTGCGTTCTTTGCTGCGCGCTGCTGCTGGGCTGTGTCCAGACGGTGAGCGCGGAGGGCGGGGTGCTGTTCGTGTTTCCCTACGAAGGGTTCCGCTTTGAGGCACCCGAGGATGCGCGGGTGTTGACCCAGCACAATTTGGCCGAGCACAGCGGCTTCCTGTCCGGCCTGGGCACCGACGAGGCCGCCATGCTGGCCGGAATGCAGGCCATGAGCGTGGTGCTGGAGGTGTTCCCGGCCAAAGGCGGGCAGATCGAGCTTTCGACCGCACCGGCCACGGGCATTGCGGGCGTGGAGGCCGTGCCCATGGGCGAGGAGGGCCGCGCCGCGCTGCTGGCGGCGTACGACGACATGCCGCGCTACCAGGAGGTCGCCTTCTCCGCCGAACAGCCGGACTGGCTGCGCATGGTGTTTTCCACGCAGCAGGGCGGCGTGCCGGTGTTTACCCTGCGCTACATCACGCTGGCGCACGGCGAGCAATACCTGATCTCCAACGTGCTGATTGGACGCGCGCCCGAGGCCGAGGACGATGCGCTGGTGCTAGACATGATTGGGCGCATTTCCTTCCTGAATGCGCGCGCCACCCCGGAACCCACGGCCACCCCGGAGCCCACCCCGATGCCGACCACCACGCCCAGGCCCACGCCCGGCATCGCCGAGCGCATCGCACAGGAGCCGGGCGAGGATGTGTTCCTCTCGGTCGCGCCGATTCCCGCTTGGGTGGATAAGGCCACGCTGACCGTGACCGGCGCGGCCACCGCGAAAGCGACGGTGCGCATGCTGATCGGTGAAAAGGTGTTGGACAAGACCACCGCCACCGCCGAAGGCTCGTTTGAGCTCACCGGCACGATGGGAGAGAGCGGCGATCACCAGATAACCATCGAGGTTTCGACGGGCGCGGACAAGGTGACCTCGGAAACCTACGCGGTTCGGCTGGAGACCCCGAAGCTTTGGATACTCGTCACCGAGCCAACCGAGCCCATCAAGCGCAAGGAAGGCGCGGTGAAGGGCAAGACCGAGCCCGGAGCGAAGATCGACATCCGTGGCGGCGGTTTGGTGACCAATGTGCGGGCCAATGCCAGCGGCGATTTCAGCTTCCGCGTCAAGCTGACGGAAGAGGGAGTGTACGAATACACGCTCACGGCCTCGCTGAAGGGATACGACGAATACCAAACCACCTGCTCGGTGGTGCGCGAGTTTAGCTATCAGGAGGCGCTGGGCGCGTTCCGCCAGGCGCTGATCAACATCGATTACGGCAAGATCACCAAGGATCCGGCCCCGTACGCGGGCAAGTGCGTGAGCTACCGCGTGCATGTCGCGGCGGTGGGCGATATGGACGGCGTGCCCTGCATGTTGGTAAACACCCGCACCAAGGGCGGGCAATGGGATCAGCCGATGTGGGCGCTCTGCGAAGATACTCCGCCCTACGCGGTGGGCGACGTATTTACGGCCTACCTGCAGCCCAATGGCGAAACGATGCCCTACACCGACGCATCGGGCAACACGGTGGAGGTGCCGGTGACCCGCCTGCGCTTTCATGCTAAGTAGGCTGACCCGAACAGGGTGATCCAAGTACGCTGCCAACCATTACAAACCAGGACGAGCTGTGGAGGGAAAGACGCGAATGAAGAGAGCGACCATTGTTCTGTTTGCGTTGCTGGCGCTGGTGTGTTGCGCGAGCTTCTACACGCCGGGTGCGCTCGCCGAGCAGGTGATCGAGCTGGAATCGGTCTACGCCCGGCTGAGCTTCCCCGACCCATGGCTGGTGCTCACCCCGGCCTCGCTGCCGGTGTACGCGGGCATATTGCGCGAAGCGGGCCTCGATCCGGAGGCCATGGAAACCCGCTTTGCCGCCGACAATGTGGTGGCCGAAGGCTGGTCGGAGACCTTTGAGGAGAGCTACCGCCTGCTGGTGCGCGAGGACGAGCGCAGCCAGACGATATTCGATATCGCGCGCTCCACAGGCCCGCAGCGCAAGGCGATCGCCGCCTCGTTTACCGATGCCAAGGCGCGGGGCCAGGCCAGCGTGCGCTATCACGAGGCCGAGTGGGACAAGCGGGGCGAGCTGGGCTGGGTGCTCCTGCTGCGTTACAACGTGATGAATGGCGAGGCGGTGAGCGCGCGCGGCCTGCAGTATTTTACCATTCGAAACGGCAAAAGCTACGTGTTGGATTGGGTGTTGGGCGAGCGCCGCGCCACCAATCGCGACCTGGCGCGCTTCCGCGAAATGCTGGAGGGGCTTTCGTTCGAGGGCGGCGAGGAAGCGCCCATGGCACCCGCCAAGCTGGAGGTTGAGGGCGGCATGCCCACCGAGACGGGCAGCGCCGAGCTGCGCCTGGAGGGCAAGACCGAGCCTGACGCGGGCCTGCTGCTTGCCCGCGACGTGGGCACTGAGCAGCCGGAGATGATCAGCGTAGGCTCGGCCAACCGCAAGGGGGATTTTACGCTCATCGTCACCCTGCCCGAGCAGGGCGATTACAACCTGATCCTCACCGCCGTGAAGGATGGGTACCAGGACGCGGTGCTTTCGGGAACGCTCACCTACAAGCTGGGGCTGCTGCCCATCCACATCGAGAACCAACCGGGTGCGCAGTACACCCAGGATAGCTACCCCCTTACCGGCACCGCGCCTTCCGGCACCGAGATACAGATCGTGACGGGCGACCGCTCGGTGCAGCGCAAGGTGGGCACCGACGGGCGCTTCAGCGCGGAGATCGATACCCGGGCCACCGGCGACTACAGCATCCTGCTGACCGCCAACCGCAAGGGCTACCACGAGCGCCGCATCGTGATTGAATTCACGCGCGTGCGCACCGAGCAGCAGGATTTGCAGGAGCTGAAGAGCGATGTGAAAGCGGCGACCTATGCGCAGCTGCTGCGCGATCCGGAGGCCTACGTGGGCGAGCTGCTCTCCTTCACCGGCGAGGTGGAGCAGATCAGCCACGGCGAGGAGACCCAGGTGTGGTTCGTGCGGCTCAACGTGGCCCGTGGGCGGAACGATCACTGGCCGATGGTGCTGGTGTGCGACAGCGATCCGCGGCTGGAGGAAGGCCTGCGGATCACCTTCTACGCGTGGGCCAATTCGCCCTTTGCCGAGCAGGACGCCCAGGGCAACGAGATCGCCGTGCCTTCGCTCACGCTGGCGTGGGTGGAGGAGTAGGGTTTTGAAAGGCTTTTGAAAGGCTTTTGAGAGGGTTTCGAGAGCGCGAAAGCAAAGGGCCGCGAAAGCGGGCGCAAATAGAGAGTTGGAGGAGCGCACATGCCGTACTACGCCATATTTGTGGATTTGGAAAACTGTGGGGCCAAGGTCGCCACGCTCAACACCATCATCGAAAAGGTGAAAATTCGCGGCGACATCCTGCTGGGCAAGGTGTACGGCTATACCGATCAGTACGCCGACCTGAAGGAAGTGCTGCTGAGCAACACGTTCAATGTGGTGCCCTCGCTGCGCTTTGGCCGCAACCAGAAAAACAACCTCGATATTCAGCTGGTCATCGACGCGCTGGACGTGGCCTACAAAAACGAGCTGATCGATAGCTTCTGCATCGTTTCCGGCGATAGCGATTACACGCCGCTGGTGGGCAAGCTGAAATCCATGGGCAAGTTCGTGCTGGGCATCTCGCGCTCCGAGGCGGCGAGCAACATATTCATCAACGCCTGCAACGAGTTCCAGTTCCTCGAATCGGTCACGCAAAACAAGGCTCCTGCCCCCAAGAAGGGCGGCGTGGATGAATCGCTGAGCGATGCCGAGATCAACAAGCTTATCCAGACCATATTGGAGGAGCGGGTGGACGACGGCGAAATCCTGGCCTCGGAGCTCAAAAACGTGCTGCTTCGCTTGCGCCCCGAGTTTAACGAGAAGGCGCTGGGCTACTCCAGCTTCAGCAAGATGTTGGCCGGGCTGGAGCAGCGCTTCGGCACCTTCCGCGTTACCAGCGATAGCTACAACGTGATCATCCGCCTGCAGCACGAGGATGCATCCGCCGTACGTCACCTCACCAAGGAGAACTACGTGGAGGCGTTCGCCGCGCAACTCGCCGTCTACAAAGAAGGCGGCTTCGACCGCGTGAATCCCTCCATCCTTAAATCGGCCGTGCAAAACGAATACCCTGATTTCACCGAGCGCACCGTGGGCTTCAAGCGCTTCTCCGATCTGCTGCGCAGCCTGGAGAAGGCGGGGCTGTTGCAGATCGAGATGGACGAGCAGAAGAGCATGCTGGTGAAAATTCTATAAGGGCCGTTCCAATACCAATTCCAACTACGTTTTGCCACAACCCAGCGGATCTTTTTCCGATCGGCGTTGTCGTGCCTCGGTCAGCGTAGCTGCTGGCTACGCCTCCTTCGGACTCCTAGCCGAACGAAAAAATCTCTCGCTGACTTATTGGCAAAACCTAATTGGAATTGGTATAACGATTTGCTACTGCACCTTCTGCGATTCGGGTGCGCCGGTGGTTATCGGCGCGTATCCCCCATACCGCATCGCCACCTGCCCCTCTTCGGAAAGCAGCCACGCCACCATCTCGCGCGCCGGATGATCGGCGGGCAAATCCTTGGGCAGCACGGCGTAGTAGGTGATGCAGAAGGGGTAGCGGCCCTCCGCGATCATTTCCTCGGTTGGCGCGATGCCGTCCACAGCCATCACCCGCAGCGCGTCCTCGGCCCGGATGATATCGCGTCGGGAGTTCATGAGCGCCGCTATGCCCTCCTGCTCGTGGTATCCCACGTAGTACAGATTCCAATTATCGCTGTAAATGCCATCGAAATCGTCGCCCTCGACGACAATGTGCGCGCTGGCCGCTTCCTGCAGCAGCAGCTCGCGCAGCGCGGCGTACGCCACGGTTTCCGTGTCGGGTTCGTGCGCGGTGATCGCTTCGCCATTGCCGCCCACTTCCCCCCAGCGGGTAATGCTCTTTTCGAAAATCCCTTGCAGCTCGGCGGAGGACAAGCCCTCCACCGGGTTGGCCTGGCGGTCGACGAAGATGAGCGCATCGCGCGCGATGGGGATGTATTCGTGCTGGGTTGTCTCGTTTAGCTGGCGCTCGGTTTGCCCCGCCTCTCCCGTCCAGCAGGCGAGCATTGCATCCGCGTCATACGTGGAAAAGGCCAAATCGGCCTCGCCCCAGCGCATTCGCCGGAACGTATCCTCCATACCTTCGTACGTTATGCGCAGTTCGGCCTCGGAGCCGCTGATGCCCAGGCGGCTCATGGCGGCGGTGAGGCACAGCTCGCGCAGCTCTTCCGCGCCGCCCATGCGCTGCCAAACGCTATCGAAGCGCTCACCGGTGTGCAGATCGAAGGAGCCCTCAAACACGGTCACGTAGCTATGCTCGGTGGGTACGCCAAAGGATACGTACAGCGTCTGCCCGCGCCGGGCGAGGTACGGTTCCAGCTGCCCATAGCCCCAGCCGCTGGGATCGACCGCATCCTCGATCTCCATGTTCAAAAACGTGTCGGTCATGGCCCGCAGCGCCTGGTTGATCTTTGCCTCGGCCTCCGGGTATCGCCCCTGATCGATGGAGACTTGCGGCGCGTACAGCGTGAGCCCCTGCCAGGGCACCGGTTTTTTTTGCACCTCCAGCAGGCACTCGCCGTAGGGGCTGGCCCAGTGCGCCAGCGGCACGCCGACATAGGTGTAATCGAAGGTTTGACTGCCGTAACCGAGCATCGGCGCTTGCCAGAACGGATTCTCGCGGGTCCACAGCAGTTTCAGCATCACCGGCAGCGGGTCGTCGATCCCATCGATCTCGCCCGGGTAATGGACGCCGAAGTAGGGATAATCCCGTGCCAGGCCCGAGAAGGGCCGCTTGAACATGCTCTCGATGGGCCCGTTGTCGGAGATGTTGCAGTGGTAGCATTGATCCGGCTGCTGCGCCAAGAAGGTATTGATGTAATCGATGTAGTTGAACCCATCGTAGAAAAGATCGGAGAGCTTGAGCTGCCGGCCAGTCACCAAATCGAACACCGCGCACGGCGGATCGCCGATCGAATTGTGTCCTTCCGAATACACGCTGAGCAGGCGGCCCACCAGCCGCTCGCGGAACTCGATCTCCCCCGGATCGTCCTCCGATGCCCAAGCCTGGTGAGCGGCCTGCTTCCAGGTATCCACCACGGTCTGCATGCGCTTGCGTGCCAGGTCGCTCTGGTCGCCCATTATCCACCAATCGGCATAGGTCTGGGTGCCACCGGGCACGAACACCTGCTCCAGCCGCGGCTCGGCACCCCCGGTGCCGCTGGATTCGTGGGTGATCTCCCGATCGCGCAGATCGAACGAGTACTCTATCGGCGGATAGAACTCCGCTTCCCCAGCCTGGGAAAGCGCGGGCGCTATCGCCAGCGCCAGGCACAACCCCAGCAATCCCCTGGTTTTTGCGAGCATGCTCACGGCGCCACCTCCACCTCGCGCAACGGCAAGTAGCCCGCCTGCCGCACCAGCCGCTGCCCCTCGTCGGTCAGCAGCCATTCGACCAGCTTGCGGTGCGGGTCGTCCTGCGGCAAAGCCTTGGGGAACACCGCGTAGTAGTAGGTGAAGAAGGGGTAGCTGTGATCGAGGATGGTTCCATCCTCGGGCGCAACGCCATCGATGGCCAGCATGCGCAGCCGGTCGTTGCCGTACATATCCTTGATGTAGTAGTACACCGAATACCCCAGCGACGATTGGCCGTTTTCGTAGTTGGACACCTCGTCCACCAGCTCGCCCATGGAGGAGGGGCGATGCGCGACGGGCGCATCCATGGGCGCGGTTCCGGCCATGAGCAGCTCCTCGAAAAGCGTTTGGCTGCCCGAGCGCAGGGAGCGTTGGAAGGGGATGATGGCCACCTCTTCGCCGCCCACCTCGCTCCACGCGGTGAGCTTGCCGGTGTAGATATCGAGCAGCTGTTGCTTGGTCAAGCCGGTGACCGGATTGCGCACGTTGTTCAGGAACACCAGCGCATCGTGCGCCACCGGAACGTATTCCAGCTCGATGCCTTCCTTTGCCGCCCACTCCAGCTCGTACTTCGAGGGCGCGGTTACGAAGATCAGCGCTACCTCCTTTTCCGGATAGCTCCGGCGGGTGGTATATAGCAGATTATCGTAGGCGAGGGGCGTGGTGTTGTGCTTGATAAGCCGGGAGGCCTCGGCCTGGGTGATGCCCAGGTAGCGCATGGCCAGCGCCTCGCTGAGCGGAATGGTGGCGGTGGAGCCATCGATCATGGTCCAAAAACTGGGCTGTTCCGCTTCGGCCCTACCCGGCGTGGCGGAAAACAGCCCGCTTGCAAGCAGGCAAAGCATCAGACCGACGAGCGCCAAAGCGACCGCGCGTTTTTTTGAGATCAAGTATTGCAAATAAAACACCCCCTCAGCAATTAAACGAGGGGATGTGGCAAAAGGCTCCATTTTGTTTTACAAATTATTCTGCGGCCGCCAGCGCCGCGATGCAACCCTCGCCTACGGCCTTGGCCACCTGCAGCGGGTGCCCGGTGCAATCCCCGGCGGCGAACACGCCCTCGATGTTGGTGCGCATCTGTCGGTCGACCTGGATGAACGGCCCCTCGTGCGCAAGGCCGGGCAGCAGCGTGTTCAGCGCGATCGCGTCGCGCAATATGAACAGGCCCTCGAGCGCGTATTCCTCGGCACCCACCGCCACGCCGGTCACCCGCTCCTCCCCCAGCACGGCGGTGATTCGCCCGGCCAGGTGGGTGATGCGCCCGTCGAGCGCGGTGGCCGCCGTGCCAAAGAACAGCACCTGATCGGCCAGCGTCGCCAGGAAGTTGGCCTCCTCGGCGGCGCGCGAGCTTGCGCCCAGCACGCCGATGCGCTTGCCGCGGTACAGCATGCCATCGCAGGTGGCGCAGTAGCTCACCCCGCGCCCCAGCAGCTTCTCCTCGCCGGGGAGCAGCGCAGGCTGGCGCGCCCCGGTGGTGATGATCACGCGCCGCGCCTCAATGAAATCGCTCTCCAGCGATAGCCCGAAGGAATCTCTGCCCATGGGCAGGACTTGCCGCACCACGCCCTCCTGAAACTCCGCGCCCATCTCGGCGGCCTGCTTGTGCAGGGTCTCCAGCAGCGTCGCTCCGCTCGCGCCGTATAGGCCCGGGTAGTTGTCGATGCGCTCAGCGCGGTGCAGCCACCCCTTCTCCGATGCGCTGGCCAGCACCAGCGCGGTGCGTCCGCGCTGCCGGGCGTTGATGGCCGCCGAAAGCCCCGCCGGTCCCCCGCCGATGATCGCGATATCCCACATGGTTCGTTCCTCCTGTTGGTTAAAAAGGTACAAAAGGTGGCGCGAAGCGTGCCTACCCGGGTAAAATCTCCCCGCAGTGATCGCGCAGCATCAGCGCCGCCACCTCGTCCAAATCGCCGGTCTGCCCCAGCACCCACATCAGCTTGGTCACGGCGGCCTCGGTGGTCATATCGTGGGCGGGAATCACGCCCTGCTCGCTCAGCTGCTTGCCCACCGCGTAGAGCGAAAGATCGGTGCTATCGTACAGGCACTGGCTGGTGACCACCACGGCCACACCCTGCGCACGCAGCGCGCCCAGGCTGTCGATGAGGTTGCGGCGCAGGTGATGCAGCCCGCCCACGCCAAAGGCCTCGATCACCACGCCCCGGTAACCCAGCGCGGCCAGCGAATCCAGCAGCGCGGGCTGTGTGCCCGGTATCAGCTTGATGAGGCAGACCGCATCGCACAGCCGCGATTGCAGCGAGGTTTCGCCGGTGATGGGCTGCGGGTGCATCATGTGCGGCCCCCGCGCGTCGAGCACACCGGCCAGCGGGCTGTTCACGCTATCGAACGCGTCGAAGCTCATGGCGCGCAGCTTGGTGGCGCGCGTGCCCCATATGATCTTGTGGTTGAACACCACGTACACGCCCGGCATCCCAGAGAGCGCGGTGGCGAACGCATCGGCCAGGTTGCTGCGCCCATCCCCGGCCAGGTGCTCGATGGGCAGCTGCGAGCCCGTCAGTATCACCGGCTTTTTCAGCCCGCAGAGCATGAACGAGAGCATGGCGGCGGTGTAGGCCAAGGTATCGGTGCCGTGGGTGATCACCACGCCGTCGTACTCCTCCAGGGCCAGATAGGTCGCATGCGCGATGGTGCGCCATTCCTCGGGCTGGATGTTGGAGCTATCGAGGGCCAGTATATCCTCGGCGTCGGCGATGCAGCGGCTCTCCAGCCCGGGCAGGTAGGAGAGCAGCGCGTTCGCGCTCAGCGCCGGGGCCAGCCCGTTTTCTCCGCCCGAGGCCATGGTGCCGCCGGTCGCCAGCAGCTTGATGCGCACTTTTTTATTGCGCGATTTTGCATTGCGCGTTTCCTCATTGCGCGAGATATCATTCTGAATGGACACAGCGCCCTCCTGAGCATTAGGATGCCCCTATGATAGCGCAGAATGCCCACAAAACACAAGAGCTTTGCATTCGCGGCGCATTTCCTGTAAAATGGAAGCGGCCGGTGCGCGCGGCGAGGGCCGCGATCCTGCCCGGAAGGCGAGGAGCACAGCATGCGAGAAATGCGACTGGCACGGTGGCTGGAACGGTGCTTTGGTGCGCCAGCCGATCGCATCTACTATGAAGGCGATATGGCGCGAATCCGCGCGTACAGCATCCGGCATCACAAGAAAAATCCCGATGCATTCTGGGTGGACGACATCACTTGGAACGATCTTTCCATGGACGACGTGTTTCAGCAGCTCAACGCGGCGCAGAGCACGTCGGGGGAGCAATATCTCTATCACATGCTGCGCTATCCGGCGACGGATGAGGCCGAATACGGCAGGCGGAGCGAGATGCTGGCGCTGATGGAGAAAAACCCCGGGTTGCGGCTGCAGCTGCAGCTGATCCTGGCGCGCCTGGGCAAGCGCCGCGCCGCCTACGCCCACGAGGCCTCCGAGCCCAGCAAGCAAACCCACGTGCGCCTCGGCCTGACGCTGGCGCTTTCGTTGGGCTTGATTGGCTCGCTCATTGCCATGCCGCTGTGGCCTCCGCTGGCGCTGCTGCTGATCGCGCTGGTGCCGGTCAACGCCATCTACCATACGCTGATGGCGCAGCGGCTCGAATGGCGGCTGGCTAGCGCGCAATACTCGGTGGATATGAGCAGCGCCTGCCAGCGCATCCGCAAGCTGGGCGATGCCAAGCTCGACGCGATGCTGGGTGGGTTCTACGAAGCGGGACAGCAGACGCGCGGCCTCTTGCGCATGGGCGGCGTTTCCCTGATCGCGCAGAACGACCTGAGCACGCTGTTCAACTCGCTGCTCTTGTTCGATCTGCTGCTGTATGCGCGGCTGGAGCACATGCTTTGGAAGCACAGCCGTGATATTGCCGTGCTGCACGAGAATCTAGGCAGGCTGGATACCGCCATCGCCACCGCCTCATACCGCAAAAGCCGGGGGAAACAACCGCTCTGCGATCCGGACATCGATTTTTCGCCCGAGGCCCCGCGCGCGCTGGCGATGCGCGGCCTAGCACACCCCCTGCTGAAGCATCCGGTCGCCAACAGTTTCGAGCTGCGCCGCTCCCTGCTGCTCACCGGCTCCAACGCCTCGGGCAAATCCACCTTCTTAAAGGCGGCCGCCCTGAACGCGCTGCTGGCGCAGAGCCTCTGCACCGCCCTATGTGGACGCTATCGGGGCACCGCGTTCCATCTCTATTCCTCCATGGCGATGAGCGACGACGTGCAGGCCGGGGAAAGCTACTTCATCGCCGAGATCAAATCGCTGCGCCGAATCCTGCAGGCGACGGAGCGCGAGGAGCCGGTGCTGTGCGTGATCGACGAGGTGCTGCGCGGCACCAACACGGTGGAGCGGATCTCCGCCTCCAGCGAGCTGCTGCTGGCGCTATCGGAGCATGCGCTGTGCATGGCCGCCACCCACGATGGCGAGCTGTGCGGCATGCTAGCGAATGCGTATGATCAGGGCCACTTCGAGGAATCGGTGCGCGGGCGCAAGGTGCATTTCGATTACAAATTCAGGGAAGGCCCCGCCACCACGCGCAACGCCATCAAGCTGCTATCGGTCATGGGCTACAGCGCAGACCTGGTGACCCGCGCCACCGCCCGGGCGGAGCGATACATGCAGACCGGCAAATGGGAATTTGTAACACCGCACGATCCATGATATAATAACTCCAGCAATTCACCAAGAATTCGCCAAACGAGGCAGAAAGCTCCCAATGAGACAGGAAGCTCCCAACGAGACAGAAAAGAGGTCACGCGCCATGAACCGCACCCCCGGCCCCCCCGCCGAAACCGATACGGCCTGTGACTTTTGCGATGTGAACCTGATCCACGAGGACGTGGTGCGCGCGGTGCACGCGGGCCTGCTCGCCCAACCCCAGCGCGAGGAGCTGGCCGAGTTTTTTAAGGCCATCGCCGATGGCACGCGCATCGGCATACTGCACGCGCTCAGCCTTTCCGAAATGTGCGTGTGCGATCTTTCGGCGGTGCTGGGCATGAGCCAATCCTCCATATCGCACCAGCTCAAGTACCTGCGGCAGATGCGGTTGGTGGCCAGCCGCCGAGTGGGCAAGGTGGTGTACTACGCGCTTTCCGATCACCACCCGGGGGACATCATCCGTTTCGGCCTGGATCACCTGGGGGAGGAGTAACCTCGTTTTTCAGCTTCGACAACTGCGCGCCATTCGGAAAAATTTTGAACCCTTGCGCAGGATAGGTAGAATATGAAAAGCGCCATGAAGCTCCCGGAAAAAGAGGGGCAGACAATGCGGCTAAAGAAGAACCAACTCGCGCTCTTTGCGTTGCTGGCCACCGGAGCCACCGCAGGGATTTTGCTATGGACAACGTACAGCGAATATAGCCAAGCGCGGACAGAATACCGGGCGTACGCTGAAATGAGCACAGATGCGCCGATTCTTTCATCGAGTGCGATCCTTGCCAAGGCGAGCGATCCTTACCCGCCCGCGGGCCTCGTTCCCGTGGCGTCACCCAAGCGTTTTCACAGCTCCAAGGTGAGCATGCTGGAACAGAAAAACCCCGATACCGCAGCATGGCTGGAGATTCCCGGCACGGGGATTGCCTATCCCGTTGTGCAGGCAGACGACAACGATTATTATGTTGACAGAACTTTTGACAAGAGAAAGAATGCAAGCGGCGCAATCTTTATGGATTGTTGGAACACAAAGGATTTTTCGGATTTTAACACCGTGATCTACGGTCACAACATGCAGGACGGCAGCATGTTCAACGGCCTTCGGCACTTTGAAAGCCAACCCTTCGCAGATCAGCATCTCTGGATAGAGATCACCCGCAAAGAATCAAAGCTGCGGTACAAGGTGTTTGCCGCGTATGTTTCAGAGGGAGAGGATGTTGCGGATTTCCGCGGCCAAGCTTGCTTGAGCGAGTATTCGCGGGCGACCTTTATCAAAGCCATCCGCAAGAGGGCGGTCATCGCTTCCGATCTTACGGTTCGCCGAAGCGATAGACTGCTCACGTTGGCAACCTGCACCGGGGGCACGCATTCCTGGTATTTTGTGGTTCACGCTGTGCTGATTGAAGAAACAACGGTTGCTGAATAGGTGGAGTTTTTGTGCGCTTGCTCGTATGCTTTTGCTTTTGCATTAGGAATAGGAGAAAATGTATGAAACAGGATTTTTTTGGCAGAAAGATAGGGCTGACGGTGCTTGCGGTGGTTCTCTTTATGGGCTTGATCGCGCTGATGCCGCACAGCGCCCAGGCGGCGAACGTCTGGACTGTGGGGCCCGGCGGTACCTACGATTTTGCGACGATTTCGGCCGCCGTGGGCAATACGTCCGTGGTTAGCGGCGATACCCTCCAGGTGGCGGCTGGAACCTACACGGAAGGGAATATCACCATCAGCAAAAGCCTGACGATCCGGGGCGCCAAGGCGGGCGTAGCGGGCAAGGACCCCAGCCGGACAAATGCCGCGGAGGAATCCGTTTGGGTAAGCTCGGCGTCCAACACCGGGCCGACCATCAATGCCCAGGGGGTGACGATCGACGGCTTCACGTTGAAGCTGACCAAGGCCGTTGCCACGAACTTTGGCGGCGCATGCATTCTAAACAACATTTTTGATGCGACAAAGCCGGGGAGCGTTGGCTCTGGGAGCATTATTACGCTGAATCAGGCCAACGAGACGAATGGCTTCACCTTCTCCGGCAACTGGGTCAAAAGCACCACGACGCCCAACGTCGTTGTGTACTTTGCCGGCGCCGCGAACAAAACGATCAGGAACTTTGTTTTTTGTGACAATACGGTGGACTACTGTGGTGCAGGCCAGGGGTACTGTGTCTTTTTTGACGCACCGAACCAGAGCCCCGCGCCTACCTTCAAGGGCGTTACCATCGAGCGCAACACCGTGCTCGGCGGGGCGACCCGCGTATTCAACATCACGTCGGCGGAAAAGTATTCCATCAAAGACAACTTGCTGCAATCTACGTACTACAGCGTAATGATTGGCGGGAGCGAAGGCGAGATTTCCGGGAACACCTTTTTGTCCGCCTCCGCTAGCGCAAGCCCGCCCAATGACCCCATAATTTTCGCGCTTGCCACCTTTAACCCCGCTGTGGAACTGAGGGATGTTTCATTTTACAACAATACGGTGTATTTTTCCAACACCGCGGGTTCAAGCTACGGCATCCTTTTTTCCACAAGCGGCGGCACCGTGAGCTTGGATACCATCAAGCTCAACCCCAGGCTTGTCGACGGCTTTACCGCCATCGACAATCACTTTGTCTATGGGGGAACGCCCTCCGAAATTCATTGGGACATGCAGTCCGGGGTGAGCGATTCCTACAAGTCCGTGCAAAAGCATATTCTGCTCCAAAAGAACAATTTTTTCTGGGGCGCCAACGGCAGCAATGCCAGCACCTGGAGGCGAATGCTTTGGTCCGAGGTGTATGTCCGGGGGGCCTTCGTCCACTACGACTGGGCGATTACGTTCGATGCCAACGGCGGGAAGTTCGACGCCACCGAGGACATGAGCGCCTGGATTTACGATACGGGCACCCCGTACGGGCTCGGCCCCACGGCCGCCTCCAACATCGGTTATGAGCGCAAAGGATGGGTGTTCGACGGCCTCAGCCCGGACAATACCCGGGCGACCAAGGGGATCGCCCGCGCCTTGAACGATGGGCGCAGGAACACCGGCACGGTGCCCTTCGCGGCCCCGGATGGTTCCGCCTTCGGGGGCAGCATCGATGCGGGCAATGGAAGCGCAAACTATGATTACGGCGCGATTCCCATACCCACCAAAAACAAGGCCGTGTTCCGTGGCTGGTACTTGGATAAGAAGTTCAAAACCAAGTGGAACCCGCAGACCTTCTGCGCCACCGGCGACACGACGATATACGCAAGGTGGACCACCGAAAACTCCCCACTCCCCGAAACGGGGGACGCCATCTTCCCCCGCGCCCTGCTGCTGATGACCGTGCTTGTTGCCGCCTGCGGTGGAGCCGCGATCCTGCTCATAAAAAGGCGCGCCAAGGACGTTGCATAATACCAATTCCAACTACGTTTTGCCACAATCCAGCGGATCTATTTCCGATCGGCGTTGTCGTGCCTCGGTCAGCGTAGCTGCTGGCTACGCCTCCTTCGGACTCCTAGCCGAACGTAAAAATCTCTCGCTGGCTTATGGGCAAAACCTAATTGGAATCGGAATAAAAACTTCGTGAACCGAAAAGGGAACCGCCGAGCGAGCGCTCGAGGTTCCCTTTATTGCCCCCAAAGATAGCGTTTTTGATCCGACTTTTTTCAAAAAGTTGGCCGCCGGAGGCCGTCCGAATCGTCCTCCTACGCCATCTCCCTCTCCAGCGTCCCCTCGAGCCTCTCCGCCTTGCCCCAGAGCGTGAGCTCCAGCGGAGCGCCGTCCAGCAGGTGCAGGGCGACGGTGCCGGGCTTCACCTCGATGCGCAGGCGGCGCGCCCGGTAGACGATGGTGAAGGAGTAGCCCTGCCAGCAGGCGGGCAGGAAGGGCGAAAACGCAAGGCCTTCCACGGTGCGCATGCCCGCGAAGCCCTGGGCGATGGAGAGCCAGCTTCCGGCCATGGAGGTGATGTGCAGGCCGTCGTCGGTATCGTTGTTGAGGTTATCCAGATCGAGGCGGGCGGTGCGCTGATACATCTCCACGGCCTTGGCCTGCTCGCCGATCTCGGCGGCCAAAATGCTGTGCACGCAGGGCGAAAGGCTGGATTCGTGCACGGTCATGGGCTCGTAGAAGGCGAAGTTGCGGCGCTTGGTTTCGGTATCGTACTGGTGGCCCAGGAAGTACAGGCCCTGGAGGGTGTCGGCCTGCTTGATGAAGCAGCTGCGCAGGATGCGATCCCACGACCAGTGCTGATTAATGGGCCGATCCTCGGGCGCAAGGGCCGAGGCGGGCATCAGGTCCTTATCCAGGAAGGTATCGTGCTGCACGAACACGTCGCGCTCGGCATCGTAGGGCAGGTACATGCGCGCGGCGATGTCGGCATAGCGGGCCAGCGCGGCCTGCGAAAGGCCCAGCGCGACGCGGCGCTCCGCATCCACCAGGGCGGCGCACTCCACCGTGTATTCCAGGCACCACTTGGCCATGCGGTTGGTGTACCAATTGTTGTTGACGTTGTTTTCATACTCGTTGGGGCCGGTGACGCCGTGGAGCATGAAGCAGCCCTTGGCCTTGTTCTCGTGCACGCGCCCAGCCCAGAAGGCCGCGATCCCGGCCAGCACGTCGATGCCGTGCTCCATCAGGTATTCGGTATCGCCGGTGTAGCGCACGTAATGGAAGATGGCATAGGCGATGGCCGCATTGCGGTGAATTTCCTCGAAGGTGATCTCCCACTCGTTGTGGCATTCGATGCCGGTGAAGGTGACCATGGGATAGAGCGCGCCGGGGAGCCCCTGCTGCCGCGCGTTGTGGAATGCGCCCTCAAGCTGCAGGTAGCGGTATTTGAGCAGGTCGCGGGCGGTCTCCTGCCCCGCGATGGCCAGATACATGGGCAGGCAGTAGGCCTCGGTATCCCAATAGGTCGCGCCGCCGTACTTTTCGCCGGTGAAGCCCTTGGGGCCAATGTTCAGGCGCGCATCCTCGCCGTAGTAGGTGGAAAATAGCTGGAAAATATTGAAGCGGATGCCCTGCTGCGCGGCGTCGTCCCCCTCGATGGTCACGTCGGCGCGCGCCCAGCGCTCCAGCCAAGCGGCTTCATGCGCGGCGCGCAGCGCGTCGTATCCCGTCTCCTGGGCGGCGAGGGCCAGGGTGCAGGCCGTTTGCGCCAGCCCGGCCTCGTCATGATCGCGGCTGGTGACCACGGCGACCAGCTTGTCGATCACCAGGCTTTCCCCGGCCAGCGCGCGGGCCGCGTACATGCGGCAAGCATAACCGGGGCGCACCTCGGCGGGCAGTGCCTGCGCGCCGATCACCGAATTGACCATGGCGGCGGCCACGGTGAAGCGCGGCGTATCGAAGGGATTCTCCTTGGTGCGGGCGGCTACGTACAGCGCCTCGCCGCACTGGCCCTCGTCCACGAAATCCCAGAAGGTTTCCTGGTAGTTGCTGTCCAGGTTGGTCACGTCGGCATCGAGCGCGGGCAGCAGCTGCACCGTGCAATCAAAGGGCGTGGTGACCGAATAGCGAAGGGCCAACACTTCGCGCTGGGCGATGGATACGAACCGCTCGGTCTCCAGCACTACCTCACCCTGGGGCAGCCGTACCACCGCGCGGCGGGAGAGGATGCCCCGCTGCATATCGAGCGTGCGCTGGAAGGATACGACGGGCAGCGCCGCCAGATCGATCTCCACATCGTCCACGATCACCCGCAGTGAGATGAGGTTCATGGCGTTGATCACCTTGCCGAAGTAGCGCGGATAGCCGTTTTTCCACCAGCCGACGCGGGTCTTGTCGGGGTACCACACGCCGGCCAGGTAGGTGCCGCGATGGGTATCCCCGCTGTACTGCTCCTCAAAATTGCCGCGCATGCCCATCAGCCCATTGCCGATGGAGGTGATGCTCTCTGCCAAGCGCATGTGCTCGGGATGCAGTTCGTTTTGGGTCAACCGCCAGGGGTGGACATCAAAGAGCGTGTTCATACTGCGCCTCCTCGTCGATGGTCGATGCTCGTTGTGCACTATTCACTGTTCACTGTTCACTGGTACCCCGCCCAAGGCCAATCGGACAAACGTTTGCGCATTCATCGTACTGCCTAGCGGGGCGAAAGTCAAGCGGCAGCCAAGAAAAAGCTGGAACACGGCCAAGAAAAGGCTGGAATGCGCAAGGCGAAAACACAAAAAAGCCACGGCCTTCGCGTGTTCGCGCGAGCCGTGGCAGGGTCACAGGCAGGGGCATTACAGAATTTCATGGTACAGCTTGTTGGCGCCGCGTTCCTTGCGGCGGGAAAGCGCCTTTTTGGCGCGCTCCATCGATTGCCGCCACGAGGAATCGCTCGAAAGCATCATCGAAAGGCCGCAGGACACCGAAACGTTGAGCTCCACGCCGTGCAGGTTCATCGCGTTTTCCACAATGGCGGCGCGGAAATCCTCGGCGCGCACCAGCGCGTCCTTGAGCGTGATGTAGGTCATTACCAGCATGAAGGAAGCATCCTGCCAGCGGGCCACCAGGTCGTTGGCGCGAATCCATTGCTCCAACTGCTGGCCCATCTCGGTCAGGATGGCGTCCACCAGTTCCTGGCCCACGCCTTGGTTGTACAGCGCCTCCACGTCGTCCAGGCCCAGGAAGAGCAGCGCCGTGGAGCGCTCGCCGTCCAGCAGGTTTTCCACGTTGGCACGCTGGAACGAATCGAAATTGGCATCCAGCCAGTACATGACCGTGGATTGATTGTGCATGCCGGTGTGCGAGGTCAGCGCGCCCATGCGGCGCAAATCCTCGTACACGCCGTCGAGCCGGTCGCGCTCCATGGCCAATTCCTGCTCCTTGGCCGTAACCTCGGTGTAGTGCTCCGTCCAGGTATTCTTGGTGCGTTGGTATCCGGCGATCAGAAAAAAGACCAGGGCGACCAGGCAGAAGCCCAGGATAGCCAGCGTGGCAAGCAACAGCAGGTGCAGCTGCCCTTCCAACGCGTTCAGCGCTTCGCCCGCCAGGGGCCATGTCGCCAAACGCTCCGCTTCTCCGCGCCGGATGGCGTCCAGCACGAAGTATTGGCCCGCCGCCAGGAAACAGAATACTACCGCCAGGGTCCATGTGATGCCCCGCACCATATTGCGCAGTCTGTGCATTGGGTATTCCACACTCCCGTAATTCGTACATTGATTCGGCAACGCGGCTTGGGTTGCGCACTCGATTGTTGCGTTCTCAAGCCGAATTCATCAAAAACAATGTACGCCAATTACGGGAATTTGTCAATTCTTTCGGCGGTTTCAAGTCAGTTTTAATGCACGGCTAAAGCTGCGCTTAATAGATCAGCGGCAGCCCCGCGCCATCGCGGAACCAGCCGAAGAGCAGCGCCGCCGCATCCAGCAAAAGGCCTACGCCGAAAAGGCCGCCGGTGCACAGGTACAACAGGCCGGTGCCTACCTTGCCCACATAGAAGCGGTGTATGCCCGCCACACCGAGCAGGAGGCAGAGGAAAAACGCCAGCCAGCGGCTCCGCGGGCTCACAGGCGCGTAATACGGTTGATACATGGTTATTCCCTCCATTTTTATTTTTTGTATTGGTTTTCCAGCTTTCCCCGCCGGCAAGGATAGCATAGCGCATGGACGCGCGGCTTGCCGTAGAGGGGGATTGAAGGAAGATGAGAAATCCATGAGAGTTTGGTTGTTTTTGCATTCGCTATTGTCCTGCGCGCAGGATTGCGCTATGATAGGGGAGGATAATCCTGCATATTAACCGTACGCACTGCACGAGAGATATAAGGAGGACATACGAGCATGCCGGATACGAACAACGCCAGCGAGGGCATGGTGGAATTGGCCATGAAGGAGCAGGAGATCGTGCTTACGCCGCAGGAGCAGGAGGAAAAGCATGCGCTGGCTACCAAGGTGGACGTGACCGACCCGGTGCAGGTCATGGGCTTTGGCCACGAAACGCAAAAGAAAATATCGGAGTTCTCCGACCGCGCGCTGCAAAACGTGCGCACCCACGATACCGGCGAGGTCAGCGATATGCTCACCAAGCTGGTGGTGCAGCTCAAGGGCTTTGAGGCCATGGAGGAGCCCAAGGGCTTCCTGGCGCGCATCTTCTCCGGCGCGCGCGCCCAAATCGTGACCATGAAGGCCGCCTACGATAAGGTGGAGGTCAACGTGGGCGTGATCACCGATGCGCTTTCGAAACACAAGCTCCAGCTCGTCGACGATATGGACATGCTCGAGCAGCTTTACCGGCTGAATCAGGATTATTTCCGCGAGCTCAACCTGTACATCGCCGCAGGCGAAGAAAAGCTGCAGCAGCTGCGCGATGTGGAGCTGCCCGCCCTGACCGCCAAGGCCGAGGCTTCGCAGGACCCGGCGGATGCGCAGGCCGCGCACGATTTCGCCGAGCACATCAACCGCTTCGAAAAAAAGGTGCACGACCTGCGCCTGACCCGCACCGTGTCCATCCAAATGGCGCCGCAAATGCGCCTGATGCAGAACAACGACAACGTGCTGGCCGAGAATATCCAGTCCACGCTGGTCAACACCATCCCGCTCTGGAAGAGCCAGATGGTGATCGCGCTGGGCTTGGCGCACTCGGCGGAGGCGCTCAAGGCCGAGCAGGCCGTCACCGATATGACCAACGAGCTGCTGCGCAAAAACGCCGAAGCGCTCCACCAGGGCACGGTGCAGACCGCCAAGGCCGCCGAGCGCGGCGTGGTGGATATCGACACCATCCGCATCACCAACCAAACGCTCATTCAAACCCTGGACGAGGTGCGCGCCATTCACGCCGCCGGGCAGAGCGCGCGCATGGCCGCCGAGCGTGAGCTGGTGGAGATGGAAGGCCAGCTCAGGCACAAGCTGCTGGAGTTTACCGGCAAACCCGACGCTTCGGCCACGGCCTCCGCGAAGTAAGCCACAGCGCACAATCGAACGAGAAACGGTAAAACGCCCGCCCAGACAGGCTGCCGCAAGCCCCGACCGGGCGATTGGGCAGCCTGTTTTTGTGCGCGGTCTTTCATACGCTTCCTCCTTTGGTTTTCCGGATATCCCGCGAAATCAAACGAAGAATCGTACCACAGCGGTTTTGCTTGCGCCTCCTGCCTTTTTTGGTCAATTTTTTCATATTTTGCTGGCACTGCAAGAAAAGGGAATGCCCATCCGTTCTTTTTATAGGATTCCCATTTTTATCGCCCGTCCTCTGCCTATATCGATCGTATGATTTGAATCGCATGAAGTAGATTGCGTGATTGAGATTGCGTGAATTTAGAATGCATGTATGAAAAATACGATTCGAGGCATGATGAAGGGTATCGATGCAAGTACACGCGCAGAAACGCGCACACCGCGCGAAAGAATCGCATAACCCCATTCAGTTGCAGGCACAGCGCCCTGCAATACGAGAAGGCGGTCAAACGATGCATTGCATGCGAAACGGGAAACAATACGAGAAACAATATGTTAGAAGGTGGGTGGCCGGAGGCCTCTGCCTGCTTATGCTGTGGAGGCCTTTGCGCGCGGACGGCGGCGGGATGCTCCTCTTGGAGCCGTCGGTGGAGATGCGCGGGCTGGCTGCGCAGGAGGAAACCGAAGCCCCGGCCCGTGGCGACGGCGCTCCGGCGGAGCCCGCGCCTCCGGCAGGCGGCGAGCAGCCCCCCGCGCAGGATCAGGTCGCCCCGGACGCCCCCGCGCCCGCGACCCAAGAGCC
The DNA here is from genome assembly GCA_031553615.1 of Eubacteriales bacterium. Lineage (GTDB taxonomy): Bacteria > Bacillota > Clostridia > Christensenellales > Aristaeellaceae > WQXF01. The sequence goes on along the minus strand of JAVBLJ010000001.1, from coordinate 80,764 downwards.
CAGCACCCCCGCGCCTTCGGGCGAGGCGGGCGGGGCCGATGACGGCAGCGCGTCCGGCGGGAATGCGGAGGGCGGTGAGCAGGCGGGCGGCGCTTCGGCCACCGATGCCCCGCGCAACGCGCAGGAGGACTCTTCGTTCTCGCGCGGCTACGTGGTGGCGCTCTCCGGCGGCGAAGCCCGGTTCCGTGCGCATACCCGCAAAAGCTCCCCGCCGGTCATCCGCATCGGCGCGGGCGAGTTGCTGCTGGTCACGGGCCGCGTGAAATACCAGGCGACGCGCAAGGAGCGCAAGGAGGCGGAGAAATCCGGCCAGGTGTTCGACGATTGGTTCGCCGTGCGCGTGCGCGATGCCCAGGGGCAAATCGTGGAGGGTTACCTGCCCGGCCGCATGCTGCAGCCCATGACCGCAGAAGAGACCAAGGAAATGCGCGAGCAGTGGGAAGAGGCCGCCGAAGAGGCCCGCAAGAAGGATTCCGAGGCCGAGTTTCCGCAGCTGGCGGACGGCATTCCGGTGGTGGGCGGCTCCTACCTGCCCCCGCCCAAGGATGAGGATACCGATTCCCCCGAGGATACCGAGCAGCCCACTCCGGTGATCACCGAAGCCCCCGCCGACACCGATCAACCGTCCGCCGATCCGGCGGAGCCTACCCCCGGCGCTTCGCAGGAGCCGGGCGAGGGCATTGGCGTGGGCGAAAGCACCGACGGCGAGCCGGGCGAAGGCGCGAGCGGCGATACCGCAGAAGTTCCCGGCGAGGGCGAGGATGCCGATTCCCCCGATCCTGCCGATCCTACCGATCCGAATGAACCCGTCGATCCCGAAGCCCCCCTGAACCCCGAGGAGCCCCTCGATCCGGAGGCCCCCCTGGACCCGGTTCAAGAGGCGCTGCTCCGCGCCGAAACCCTGATCGCCGAAAATGAAGGCTTCTTCGAGGCGACCCAAGCGCTCATGGAGGCCATGGGCGATGAAGGGCCGGGGGAAGACGTGTATGCCCCCACCATCGGCGGTGTGCAGATCAGCTACGCGCTTGAAACGCCGGTGCTCTCGGCGCGGCTTCTTGTCAACGCGTTCGATGAGCAGGACCCGGTCAACCCCACCAACCTCATTGCCGGCATTGCCCGCGTGTACGTGGAATGCCCGGACAGTGTGAGCCGCAATTGCACCTACGATTCCGCCGCCCAGCGCTACGTGCTGACCGTATACCGCGGCGGCACGTACATCGTGCACGTGATCGATGCCGCGGGCAACGAAAGCACCCGCACCGTAACCGTGGATACCAGCGTGCTGGACGGCGCCAACGAAACCGATTCCATCCCGCCGGAGATCGGCACGATCACGCAGACCCCGAGCGACAAGAAGGATATCGTTATCGCCATATCGGCGCAGCCCGTCGACAATGCCGCGCCCGGCGAGGTAGCCAGCGGCGTGGCCGAGGCTTGGCTGGAGATCACCATCGAGGGCGAACTCGTGCGCATCCCCTGCGCCGTCAACCCCGAAAACCCGCTGGAGTATATCGGCCAGGTCTACGAAAACGGCACCTACACGCTCTGCGTGCAGGACGCGGCAGGCAACGTCGCGCAGCAGTCGGTGGTCGTCACCAACATCTTGCCGCTGGATACCTACGCGCCTAAGATCGAATCCATCATCGTCGACCCCCCCGACGATGGCGAGCACTTGGTGCCCGGGGTGTCGGTGTACGTCGCCGCGCGCGACAAGCGCAAGCCCAACACCGAGGAGCGGGTGACCGGCGTCGCCAAGGTGGAGATCGGCTTCTACTACGGCTTGGATGCGGCTGGGAACATCAAGGCCGTCGACCTGGTAGAGATGTACCCCACCGAGCCCAACAACTTTGCCGCCTACATCGAGGAAAACGGCGCGTACGTGATCGTCGCCACCGACAACGCGGGCAACGTGCGCATGCAGGAGCTCAACATCACCCACATCGGCGAGGAGAAGCCGCGCAAGCGCGATCCCAACTGGGAATTCCGCCCCATCGACGACGATGGCGACGGCCTCTATACCCAAACCGAGTACCGGCTGGGCAGCAACCCCGCCAACCGCGATACCAGCGGCGATGGGCTCTGGGATGGGCTGTGCGTGCGCCTGGGCCTGGACGTGGGCGGGCTGAACGCCGCCCCCAAGCCCAGCGTGCTCAGCCAAGCCAAGGATGCCTCCATGCTGGATGCGCTGGTCGCGGCGGGTACGCTGGATGCGCCGCTGAGTGAGGCGCGCCCCGGCGTGTTCCGCCATCGCTTTAGCCAGGATTGGCGCAAGCAGCGCAACCACGTAGTGTGGATGCATCCGCAAAGCAATACGCTGCTCGCCCTCAACAATACGGCGCTCTTCGCCGCGCAGGTGCCCAGAAGCGAGCAGGTAGATATCGAGCGCGCGCTTTCGCTGGAGCTGTTGGGCTACGGCGGGGCGGGCAGCCTGTTCCGCACGCTTGCCCCCTGCGCCGATGGCAGCCTCGTCCTGCTTTACGATCGCAAGGTCGAGGGCGGCCCGCTCACCAAGGATGCATACCTCATCGATACCCAGCGCATGGCCGCTTACCGCGTGCCGGATACCAAGGACGCGCGCGGACTTGCGCTCAGCGACGATGGCGGCGTTCTGGCCGTGTGGCGCACCGGCTCGCTGGAGCGCATCGATTTGCGCACCGGCAAGGTGCTGCGCATCGACGACGCGGAGCGTTGCGCCCGCATCGAGATGCTCAACTTCCTGCCCGATAACCGGCTGGTGACGCGTGTCAACTCCATTGGCTATAGCGCGGTGCAGGCCGATGGCAGCCCCGAGGTGGGCAGCGCTTCGGCCATGCCCTGCCTCACCCAATTCCAGGATTTGACCGGCCTGACGGTGTTCGACCGCAACATGACGCCGCTGCGCGTCAACCTGGAGCTGTATCTGGGCTCCAGCGGCCTCTTCCTAAAGGGCGAAGCGCCTGAGGCCGAGACCGTGCGCAACCTTTCGCCGCGCGCGCTGTACGAGCGCTCGATCAGCGCACAGGCCGCGCGCTAAACGGGGCGGAAAGGCGGAACGCAAACGTTCTCGAAAAGATGCCGAAAAGCCTGTAGAAAAGCCTTCAAAAAATGCTTCCTAAAATGCTTCCCCCAAAAATGCTTCCGCCGCTCGCCAATGCGGGCCGCGGAAGCATTTTGGGGGTGCATAGGCTACGCCGAAACCGCTCCGAAATCGTTCCGAAAACGTTTCACAAAATTTTGTTTTCTCCAAGATTCGGGATGGTACTATGCGCCGGAATTTGGTATGATATGCGTGCTGGGGTTTTCGGCAGCAAGATGGACAAAGGGGGGAACCGCCGTGAGCAAAATCGGTTTGCAACTCTACTCGATCCGCACCGAGCTCGAAAAAGACTTTTTCGGCTCACTGGAAAAGGTGAAGCAGGCGGGCTACGATTGTGTGGAGTTCGCCGGGTTCTATGGCCACGATGCCAAGGAGCTCAAATCCGCGCTGGCCGGCATGGGGCTGGAGCCGCATTCGACCCATTCCCCGGTGGATCAGGACCCGGCCGCACTGGCCAAGTTCTGCGCCGAGCTGGGCATCCGTTTTGTCATCGTGCCCGGCATGCGCTCCGACACGCTGGAGGATTGCCGTCAGGCCAACGCCAAGCTCAAGACCGCCGTGCCGATATTCGGCGCGGAGGGCATTACCGTAGGCTACCACAACCATTGGCACGAGTTCCGGAAGTTCGATGGCCAATTCGCGCTGGACATCATCATGGACGGCGTGGAAGGCGTGTATGAAATCGATACCGCCTGGGTTGCCAAGGCCGGGCTGAACGTGCTGGAATACATTCGCGGGTTGGGCAACCGGGTCGGCCCGCTCCACGCCAAGGATATCAACGCCGATTTCGCCACCCGCGATCCGGAGCACATCAACGCGTGCATCGGCGAAGGCGTGATCGATTTTGCGGGCATCATTGCCCAGCTGCGCGCGGTGGATACGCTTTCGCGCGGCGTGATCGTGGAGCAGGAAGCGTTCACCGTGCCCATGTTCGATGCGTTGGCCAAGAATGTGCGCGCGCTGCGCGCGATCATGGCGTAAATCCCCCATTGCGTTCCCTAGCCATCCCATATAAATCCAAAAACGATTTGAGGAGTGCGAACAACATGGCTGAGAAAATTTTTCGTGTAGGTATCGTTGGATGCGGCGGCATCGCCAATGGCAAGCACATGCCTTCGCTCAAAAAGCTTTCGAACGTGCAGATCGTCGCTTTCTGCGACATCGTGCCCGAGCGTGCGGAGAAAGCGCTGGCCGAGTACGGCGCGCCCGGTGCGAAGATTTATGCCACCTATCAGGAGCTGGTCGCCGACTCCACCTTGGATACCGTGCACGTCTGCACGCCCAACAAGTCGCATGCGCCCATCACCATCGCCGCGCTGGAGGCCGGTAAGCATGTGATGTGCGAAAAGCCCATGGCCAAGACCTCCAAGGAAGCCCAGGCCATGGTCGATACCGCCAAGCGCGTGGGCAAAAAGCTGACCATCGGCTACCAGAACCGCTTCCGTCCCGATAGCCTGCACCTCAAAAAGGTCTGCGAGGCCGAGCAGCTGGGCGAAATCTACTACGCGAAGGCGCACGCCATCCGCCGCCGCGCCGTGCCCACCTGGGGCGTGTTCCTGAACGAGGACGAGCAGGGCGGCGGGCCGCTGATCGATATCGGCACCCATGCGCTCGATCTCACCCTGTGGGAAATGAACAACTACGACGTGAAGTACGTGGTGGGCAACACCTACCGCAAGCTGGCCGACACCAAGGATGCCGCCAACGCTTGGGGCTCCTGGGATCCGGCCAAGTTCACCGTCGAGGATAGCTCTTTTGGCTTCATCACCATGAAGAACGGCGCGACCATCGTGCTGGAAGCCGCGTGGGCGCTGAACACCCTGGACGTGATCGAGGGCTCCACCACGCTGTGCGGCACCAAGGGCGGCGCGGACATGCGCGACGGCCTGCGCCTTAACGGCGAGGAGTTCTCCCAAACCTACGTCACCAAGCCCGACCTGAGCGCGGGCGGCGCGGCCTTCTACGATGGCGTTACCATGGATCCTTCACATCTGGAGGCCCAGAGCTTCTATGCCGCCATCGCCAACAACACCGATCCGGTGGTGCGCCCCGAGCAGGCGCTGGTGGTCACCCGCGTGCTGGAGGCCATCTACGAATCCTCCAAGACGGGCAAGCCCGTGTTCTTCGATTAATCTGCGCTGACCGTTCCCCAACGGTGCCCACTCGCCTCGCTGCGGGTGGGTTTTTTGTAGGGTGATTTGCCTGTCACGGCAAGACATTTGTGTTATGCGAAAGACGAGATAGCGGTCATCGTCCGAAGGATTTTCAAGGGCGATCGGAAAGCCCTTGAATCGCCTGTGAAGGCGAAATGCCCCAACAGGCCCTGCCCCGCCTGCGGGCACGGCCAACGCATTTGGAAACAGAAACTGGGAGTTGCGCTGCGAAGGAGTCCAGAGGGGTCGGAGCGCCGTCGCGCCAGTGGCGCGAAGAGACGGCGCGGAAGACCAATGAGCGACAGAGCGACCGAAGGGCGCGACCATCGCGAATTGAGGGGACCGCATAGCCCTCTGGTCGACCGTGAGGGCGAAACACCCTCCCAAAGGTAGGCGTTTCGCTCCTGCGGGAGCGACCAGGGGGCTTATCGCTCGCCCCCTGGACTCCTTCTCTGCGCAACTTCCATGTTTTAGGAGGTAAATTCGCTGGCCCGGCGCCGGCCGGTTTGCTTTGCATTTTCCCCGGAATTGCTGTAGAATAATGGCATTCAGCGGGATCGCGGGCACCGGCCGCGCGGCCCCTACTCAGTATGCAAGGAGGAACTTACAGTGCGCATTGCAGTTCGGTATCATTCCAAGGGCGGGAACACGCGCAAGGTGGCCGAGGCCATCGCTCAAAGGGCGGGCGTGGCCGCTCAGCCACTGGATGCGGCGGAAAAGCTGGAGGGTGTCGATCTGCTGTTTATCGGCGGCGGGATCTACGCGGGATCACCGCTCAAGGCCCTCAAGAAGGCGCTGGCCGCGCTCACGGCGGAGCAGGTGCGCAGCGTCGCGTTTTTCTACACCCATGCGGAGCCAAGCAGCGCCTTCGATGGCGCGTTTAAAGCGGCCCTGACCGATCCGGCCATCGCCGTGCTGGATGAGGTGTACCATTGCAAGGGCCGGTTCTTTCTTATGCACAAGGGTCACCCCGATGCCGCCGATCTCCAAAACGCAGCCACCTTCGCGCAAAAGACGATGGCCGCGCAGAGGGCCTCGAAATGATCAACGCTGCGCTGTTTGACTTGGACGGGGTGCTGGTGGATACCGCCAAGTATCACTACCTGGCCTGGAAGCGGCTCGCCGACAGGCTGGGGTTTGATTTCACGCCCGAGCACAACGAGCGACTCAAGGGCGTGAGCCGCATGCGCTCGCTGGAGATACTGCTCGAGGTGGGCGGACTGAACCCCTCCCAAGCTGAACGCGAGGCCATGGCCTCCCAAAAGAACGATTGGTATGTAGAGATGTTGGCCACCCTGACCGCCGACGATGTGCTGCCCGGATCGCGCGAGGTGCTCACCGCCCTGCGCGCGCGGGGCATCAAGACGGCGCTGGGCTCGGCCAGCCGCAATACGCCCCTGATCCTGAGCAAGCTGGGCATTGCGCCGCTGCTGGACGCGGTGATCGATGGCAACATCGCGGATCGCGCCAAGCCCGATCCGCAGGTGTTCCTGCTGGGGGCCGAGGCGGTGGGGGTCGCGCCCGCCGAGTGCGTGGTGTTTGAGGATGCCGTCGCCGGGATCGAGGCCGCGCACGCTGGCGGCATGCACTCCGTGGGCGTGGGCAAGGCAGAAAACCTGCCCGAAGCCGAGATGCTGGTGCCCGGCCTCTACGCACTCGATCTGGACGCGATGCTGGCCTTTTTCGCGTAATCCGAATCCGCAAGATACAGCCCCCATTTTATTTCGGAGGAACGGTATGCAAAAGCTTATTTCTTGGAATGTCAATGGCCTGCGCGCCTGCCTGGGCAGCGGCAGCTTTCAGGCTTTCTTCGATTCCGCCAACGCGGACGCGCTCTGCCTGCAGGAGATCAAGCTCAGCGAAGGCCAGCTCGATTTGCCGCTGCCCGGCTACCATGCCTACTGGAACTACGCGCAAAAGAAGGGCTATTCGGGCACCGCGATCTTCACCCGGCGCGAGCCGCTGGCGGTGACCTACGGCATCGGCATCCCCGAGCACGACGCCGAGGGCCGCGTGATCACCGCCGAGTTTGCGGAGTACTATCTCATCGTCTGCTACACGCCCAACTCGCAGCGCGGCCTGCCCCGCCTGCCCTATCGCATGACCTGGGAGGACGATTTCCGCGCGTATCTCCATCGCCTGGATGCCGTCAAGCCGGTCATCCTCTGCGGCGATCTGAACGTCGCCCACCAGGAGATCGACATCAAGAACGCGCGTGCCAACCGCCAAAGCGCCGGATTCACCGATGAGGAGCGGGCCAAGATGACCGAGCTGCTTTCCTCCGGCTTCCTCGATACCTTCCGCCACCTCTACCCCGACCGCAAGGACGCCTACTCCTGGTGGAGCTACTTCGGCGGCGCGCGCGAGCGCAACGTCGGGTGGCGGCTGGATTACTTCCTCGCCAGCGCCCGCCTCGCGCCCCGCGTGCACGAGGCCGCCATCCTATCCGACGTGTTCGGCTCGGATCACTGCCCCGTGGTGCTGGAGCTGGAGGACGCTTGAGAACTGGGGAGGGACGGGGAGACGAGGGACGGTGGAGGCTACCCGCCTCCACACCTCCGGCTGAAGGGGCGCGCCTCTTCAGAATCCCCATGCTTTGGGAATGATCAAAAGGCCCCCGGTACCGCTGCTTTCTGCGCGGACACCGGGGGTCTTTGTGGGTCGTGTTTCGGGTCGTAAGCAGGGCAGTCAAAAAACCGGTTCCAGCATGGCCAGCGTGCCCTGCTCGGCATCCACGCGGCAGCGCACGCCCAGCGGCAGCGTGAGCGTGGGGGTGATGTGTCCGCAGGCCAGCCCGGTGAGCACCGGCTTGCCGCACGGAACCACGATTTCGGCGATCACCTGCTCCAACGTCAGCCCGAAATCCGGGTACTCGGGCTCGCAGCGCGTGAATCCGCCGAACACCACGGCCGCGCATGCGTTGAACGCCCCGGCCAGCCGCAGGTGGGTGAGCATGCGATCGACGGCGTAGGTGTACTCGCGAATCTCTTCGATGAACAGCACCTTCCCGCGCAGGTCGGGCATGTAGGGTGTGCCGATCAGCGCCGCGATGAGCGAGAGGTTGCCGCCCACCAGCACGCCCTCGGCCACACCGGGGCAGAGACATGCGGGCGCGCAGCCCTCGGGCGGCACGGGCAGCACGCCCAGCGCATCGGGGCAGGTGAGTGCGCGCAGCAGCTCGGCGCGCGAGAAGGGCTCGCACAGCGCATCGGAGGAGACCATGGGCGAATGCAGCGTGGGGAACCCGCAACGCGCCTGGATCGCCAGGTGCAGCCCGGTGATGTCGCTGTACCCCAGCAGGAGCTTGGGGTGCGCGGCCAGCAGCGCGTAATCGATGAGGCTGAGCAGGCGGGGCGTGCCGTAGCCGCCGCGCACGCAGAATACAGCGCGGATGGAGTCATCGGCATACATGCGGTGCAGGTCGGCAACCCGCAGCGCATCGTCGCCGGAAAGGTAGCCGTGCATCGCGCCCACGCTCTCCCCCAGCACCGGCTCAAAGCCCAGCGCTTCGATGCGTGCGGTCATCACCTCGCGGGTCATTTCCGGCTCGCGGATCGCCCCCGAAGGGCCGATCAGGCCCATGCGGTCGCCGGGGCGCAGCGCGGGCACCCGGGCCCTGGTTTTTGCGGCGATATCCCTCATAGGCAAAACAGCATGAAGCGCAGCGCTTCATCGTAGTCGGCGGTTTCAAACGCTACCGAACGCGGGCCCGAGGCCTTCGCGCCGGGGTAGTAGCTGTTGCGCAGCGCCAGCGCGTGCTCGCGGTACGTGACCTCGATGGCGAAATGCTCGGGCAGCGGGTAGAGGAACTTGGCGCGATCGGCGGTCGAGGCGGCCACGGCCTCCTGCGCGGCGGCGCGGATGCGCTCCATGGCCACGTCGGGGTGGATGGCCAGCGTGCCGTTGCCGATGCCCCGGTTGACCGGCACCGTACGGATGTTCGGGTTGGCGGCATGGATGCTTTCGCACAGCCCCTCGTCGCCGGTCACCAGCAGCACCGGCACGCCCAGCGCGGCGGCGGCCAGGCAATTGATCGTCAGCTCCGAAGCGATTTCGCCGTTGATGGTCACCAGCGAGTAGATGGTGTCCATGGTGTGCGCCAGCGGATTGGCGTTGCTGCCCGCCGGGCTATGGTAGCCGGTGAACATCGCGCCATCGAAGCTGGCGTCCAACCCGGCCATCATCATCAGCGGTTCGCGCGTCCAGCCGCGCAGCAGGCTGGCGCACTGGGGCAGCGCGGCGGGATCGATGTTGCGCGCGCTGTCGTGCGCATCCTTGATCAGCAGCTCGGCAGCGCCGCCTGCAATCGCGCCCTCGCACGCCGCCACCACCTCCCGCGTCATTTGCCGCGCGAAGTAAGCGTAGTCGGGCTTGGATGCGTTGGTTTCATCCCAGTGCGCGATGCCACAGGTGCCCTCAATGTCGGCCGATAGGAAAATCTTGCGTGGGTTGCTCATGGTGTTCCTCCTGTGTGATTCAAGCGCTCCGGGGTGCGGGTATCAAGCGAGGTGCAGCAGCGTTTCCCAGGCCAGCGCCGCCTGCATGCGCGTGGCCGCGGGGAGGCAGGCTTCATCCACGAAGAAATCGCGCGCGTGCAGCGGCGGGCCCAGCCCGCAGCCGATATCGTAGTATACGCCCGGCGTGCTCTGCACGAAATAGCTGAAGCTTTCCACGCCCAGGCTCGGGTGCTCGTCGATGTGCACGCAGTCGGGGCCCAGCACCGCGCGGGCCAGCTCCAGCGCGTGCCCGGTTAGCGCGGGATCGTTGATCACCGCGCCGTAGCCCGGGATCAGCTCGGCCTCGCCCAGCCCGCCCAAGGCCTGGGCGGTGAGCGCGGTCACCTCGGCGATGCGCCGCTTGAGCCGCTCCCGCGTGTCGGCGCGCACGGTGCGCAGCGTGCCACCGACGGTCACGCAATCGCACACGATGTTGGTGGCCGTGCCGCCCGCGATGGTGCACAACGAAAGCACCGCGTTGTCCAGCGGGGAGGTCTCGCGGCTGACCAGGGTCTGCAGCGCGGTCACCACCTGGGCGGCGATCACGATGGCGTCCACGCCGCGCTCGGGGTATGCGCCGTGCCCGGCTCTGCCGCGCAGCGTCAGGCGAATCTCGTCGCTGCTGCCGCTGGCTGGGCCGGGCCGGGTGGATAAATGCCCGCAGGGGCGCTTGGGCGACATGTGCAGGCCCAGCACCGCGTCGACGCGGGGCTGCTCCAGGCAGCCCGCTTCGATCATGCCCTGCGCGCCGCCGGTGGTCTCCTCGGCGGGCTCAAACAGCAGCTTGATGTTTCCGGGCAACGCATCGCGCCGCGCAGCCAGCAGCCGCGCGGCACCGAGCTGAATCGCCATATGCGCATCGTGCCCGCAGGCGTGCATGATGCCCGGTTTCTGTGAACGGAAGGGCAGGCCCTGGGGCTCGTCGACGGGCAGCGCATCCATGTCGGCGCGCAGGGCTACCGTCGGTCCGGGCAACGCGCCCCGGATCAGCCCCACCACCGCGCACCCGCAGGCGGGGGGTAACGCTTGGAACTCAATGCCCAGAGCGGTCAGCTCGGAGCACAGGGTCGCGCGGGTTTCCACCTCCTGGCCGGAAAGCTCCGGGCAGCGGTGCAGCGCGCGCCGACGCTCCAGGACGTACGCGTCCAGAACTGGATCGGCTTGGATCAAGGCCTGGAGCGCGTCGGGGGCCATGAGCATGGGTATCGCTTCCTTTCGAGGGGGTGAGGGTGCGAGGGGATGAGGGCGCGAGGGGACCGGGGCCTCGTCGGGGCTGGTGCCTCTATTGTACCACCGTTACCGTGCAAACGGCAACCTTGCCGCTGCCGGTCTTGATGGTAATCTTGACCGTACCCGCGCGCTTGGCGGTCAGCACCCCGGTGGCCGAAACCGCTACGGTGGAAACGTTGCTGCTGCTAAAGGTGAAGGTATCGTTGCTTTCGGCGGGCAGCAGGCGGTGATTGAGCGTGTAGACCGCGCCCACCGACAGCGTCAGCACGGTCTGATTGAGCAGCACGGCGGTGGCGGGCAGCACGCTGGTCAGCGTGACCGTGCCCTTCGCCCCGCCCGGGGTGGTGGCCGTGATGGTGAAAACCCCCGGCGTGGCGCAGGTGATCACACCGTTCGGGGATACGTCCGCGATGGCAGGCGCGCTCGATTCCCAGGAAAGCGGCGCGCGTGAGGCGCTCGGGTTCTGCTTGGCGGAGAGCGTCAGGCTGGAGCCCACGGCGATGCGCGTTTTGGCGGCGGAGAGCGTCAGGGAGGCCGGGTTGCTCCACACCGTCACCTTGCAAGTGGCCTTCTTGCCGCTCTGCGCCTTCACGGTGATGAGGGTCGTGCCCAGCTTTGCGCCGGTCACCAGGCCATTTTCATCCACGGTGGCCACGGCCCGGCTGCTGCTGCTCCACCTATAGGTATCGGTTGCGTCGCCGGGCTCGGAGACTGCGGTCAGTTGCGCGGTTTTCCCCGCCTCGAGCAGCAGCGCTGATTTGTCGAGGGTCACCAGGGTGACGGGGGTAAGCACGGTCAGCGCTTTAGCGGCGGTTTTTCCGTTGGGGGTGGCGGCGGTGATGGTCACCGTACCGCGGCTTACCGCGCGCACCACGCCGCTCACCGCGTCCACAGTGGCGATCGCCTCATCGCTGCTGGAGAAGGTGATCGGGGCGTAGGCGTTGGCGGGCAGCGACTTGGCGGAAAGCGCAAGCGTCTTGCCCACGTTCAACGAGGTCGCGCGGGTGGTGATGCTCACCGATTCCGCATTGCCGTACACCCAAACGGTGCAGATCGCGTACTTGCCGCTCTTGGCTTTGCAGGTGATGGTCGCCTTGCCCAGCTTTACCGCCGTCACCACGCCGTTTTCATCCACGGTGGCCACTGCCCGGTTGCTGGTGCTCCATTTGCTGGAATCGGTGCAATCCGAAGGCTCCAGGGTGGCCGCGAGGGGCGCGGTGCCGCCCGGCAGCAGGGCCAGGCGCGTCGCGCTCAACACCACCTTGGTGGCCGGGGCATCGATCCGCAGGGTCTTGGTGGCGGTTTTACCGTTGAGGGTGGTGGCGGTGATCTCCACGCTGCCCGCGCGGAGGCCGCGCACTACGCCGGTCGCCGGGTCGACGGTGGCGATTCCGTTATCGCTGCTGCTGAACTCGATGGGCGTGAATGCCTTCGCGGGCGCCAGGCGGCAGGCCAGCGTCAAGCTCTTGCCCACGTTCAGCGAGGTGGCCGAGGTGGCGATCGCCACCGATTCGGCATCCTCGTATACGAAAACCGTGCAGGCGGCCTTCTTGCCGCTCTTGGTTTTGCAGGTGATGATGGCCTTGCCCGGCTTGTTGCCCGTCACGTTGCCCTGCGCGTCCACCGAAGCGACCGACTTGCTGCCGCTCGACCAGGCGACCGTATCGGTGCTGTCGCTGGGCTGTAGCAGGGCGGTAAGCACCGAGGATTGGCTGGACTTGAGTGCCAGCGTGGTCTGCGCAAGGCTCACGGAGGTGGCCGGGGAAAGCACGGTCAGGCTGCGCTCGCCCTTGAGCCCGCCCGGAGCGGTCAGGCTGACGACGGTGGTGCCCGCGCTCAGCGCGGTTACTTTGCCGGTTTGATCCACGGTGGCGACGGCCTCGTCGCTCGATGCCCAGGTGAGCACAGCGCCCGTGCCCGCGGGCCGCACCGTGGCGGCGATCTTCAGGGTCTTGCCCTTCACCAGCGTGGCGGGAGCGGCGGCCAGCGCGATGCCCGTGGGGTTGGTCCACACGGTTACGGCGCAGACCGCAGGCGGCGCGCTGCCCGCCTTGGCGGTGATGGTCACCTTGCCCGGCGCAAGGGCCTTCACCACGCCTTGCGCATCCACGGTGGCGGCCCTCGTATTGCTGGAGGTGTAGGTTACGGCTTCGGAGCTGTCGGCGGGCTCCAGGGTGGCGGTCAGCGCTTGCGTGCTGCCCGCCTCCAGGCGCAGTTCGGTGCTACCCAATGTCACGCAGGTGGCCGGTATAACCACCCGCACTGTGCACGTTCCGGTTTTGCCGCTGGGCACGCTGGCGGTGATCATCGCTTCGCCCAGGGCCCGCGCGGTCAGCGTACCGTCCGCCTCCACCGAAACCACTCCGGGCGCGCTGGATTCCCAGCTCACCCCGGCCTCGGTGTGGTCGACGGGCAACACCTGCGCGGTGAGCCGCTGCGTCGCGCCGCTGGCCAAGGTGAGCGCCAACGGCACCGGCACCACCTTGGTCGCGCGCTGCACCACCGTCACCGCGCAGGCGGTGGTCACACCACTCTTTGCGGTGGCGGTAATGGTGGCGGTGCCCACGGCCTTGGCGGTCAGGTGACCCCTTGCATCCACGGCCACGATGGTCGGCGCGCTGGATTCCCAGCTCACCTTGCGGCTCGCATCGCTGGGCGTAAACTCCAGCTCCAGCTCGTGCGCCTCGGTCTTGCTTAGCTCCAGCGTGGGCTCGGGCAGAGCGATCGCCTCCGCGGCCACGTAGGGGATCACGGTTACCGGCGCGGTGGCGTAGGAGGAGTATTCGGAGCCCCATTCGATATCGCCCATGCTCACCGCGATCTCGGTCTCTCCGGCCGCCCGCCCCGATACGATACCCTCTTGGGAAACGGTGGCCATCGCCTCGTTTGCGATGGCAAAGCTGAGATTCAGATTGTCGTGGGGCGGGTTGGCGATCCACTTCACCTCGGCGGCGTCGCCCGCCTCGACTACCACCGGCTGCACGCTCAGGTCGGGGTAAGTGTAGCTGAACATCTGCACCCAGTTGTACTTTCGCGATCCGCCCGCGTAGTAGCCTACCCCTATGTAATTGTAGTCCTCACTCAGTATACTGGAACGGTGGCCCGGCGAATCCATCCATGCGGCCATCACCCTGGCCGGAGTGGGGAACCCGGCCGCGATGTTTTCCCCGGCGAAGGTGTACTTGACCCCGGCCTCGGTCATCGCCGTATAGCAGGCAGTGCCGTCGGGTCGGGCGTGCGAAAACAGGTCGACCAGTTCGCGCGCGCGCACGGCGGATGCGCTGTTGAGCTGCACATATCCGCCGGAAAGGGCGGGCAGACCGCGCTTGGCGCGCTCCGCGTTGACCAGGCGCACGACTTCCTTTGCGAAATCCTCCGCCGTGCCCATGGGCTGCAGATCGGATTCGTCCGGAATGCAAACCAAGCCCCCGTTGAGCTCGAAGGGCACGCCGATGGGCATGGGTGTGCCGTCGGGCAGCAGGTTCGGCTCCTCCGTCGGCTCCCCGGTCGGGTCGTCGGTGGGCACATCCGGTTCGTCGGTAGGATCATCCGGCTCGTCGGTGGGCTCGTCGGTGGGCTCCTCCGTCGGCTCCTCGGTGATCCCGGGGGTGGGGCCGGGCGTGGGCTGCATATCGCCGGAGCCACCGGCGCCGTCCGCCACCATCGCATTCGAAAACGCCGGCAAAATAGCCAACGCACAACAGAGAATGACCGCAAAAAAGCGCTTGAGTCGACGGTTCATGAGGTTCCTCCTTCGCCCCTCGCTGGGGATAGATACCATGATTGTAAATGGTTTACATCGGCTCGTCAATTCGCCAAGGGCCCTCGAAGAGCGGTTTTAGCGCGCCCTTGCGGGGAGAAATTCGTTGCGCGTAGAAACCAAAATTGTGGTGCATTCGGCCCACAAAGCGGCCCTTGCCGATGCGCTTCGAGAGCCCGAAACCCCTGCCAAAAGCAAGTAAAGCTTGACAAAATGAGATGAGCACTGTAAAATTCGAACAGGTTTGAACCCGTTTTGTAGGGTATAGTTGCATTGTATTCATATAAAAAGAACCTTGTGCTTGCATACATTTCCGCTTCCAACATGTAGTAGGGCGCAGAGCCGCATTTTTTGCAGAAATATTTTTTCGAAAATCAATTTATCAAAAACCAATTTATTAAAAACCAATTTATTCTAAGGCAAAGCATTTTGGGGAAGGAATCACACACATGTTTTCGTTCGATGATTACCGGGTCATGATGGAGCTCATTGCAAGCTCCCGGCGATACATGAGCTACCCCGAGGCCATGGGGCAGCAGGAATACATCGTCATGCGGCACGACGTGGAGTTTTCGCTGCCCAGCGCGCTGCGCCTGGCCCAGGTCGAGCACGAGTTCGGCATAGGCTCCACATACCTATTCCAATTGCGCAATCCGGCCTACAACCTGCTCGCCCGGCAAAACCTGGAGCAGGTGGAGGCCATCCGGCAATTGGGGCACACTATCGGCCTGCATTTCTACTATGAAGGCCCCGAGGATGCCGCGCTCATCGGCCAGGAGCTGAACGCGCAGGCGGCGCTGCTCAAAAGCCTGATCCATCAGGATATCCCCGTCTTTTCCTTTCACCGGCCCACCAAGGGAATGCTGCAATGCGACCTGCGCGAAAGCGGCCTGATCAATACCTACGATCCCCATCTGTTCACCTACACCGACGATCTTTCCACCCTGGATACCCAATGCGTGAAATACATCGCCGATTCCCGTCACCGCTGGGATTACGGCATGTTTACCGGGCAGACCCTGCGCGATTATGCGCGAGTCCAGTTGCTGTTCCATCCCTTCTCCTGGAGCGAGGAGGGCAGCGGGTACGATCGCTGCAAGGAAATGGTGATGCTCGAAAAGAGCGCGGAATTTTCCCGGGTCTACGATACCGAGATGTCTGGGAGGTAAACGGCATGAATTATCAGTGCGTCGTCATTGGAACCACGGACAACACCGAGCAGATGTGCACCATGCTGCTGCGCGACGGCGCGAAGATCGATCTGCTCGTGTCCATCCAGACCGAGGTGCTGGCGCACAACCACATTTCGGGGTACTTCGATATTTCGCGCTTTGCGGCCCAGCACGGCATCGACCTGTTCCTCGCGGGCAGCTACAAGCTGAACGATCCGGCTTCGGTGCGCTTCTTTGAGGAAAACACGTTTGAGCTGGGCATCTGCGTGGGCTGGCAGCGGCTGATCCCCCAGGAGATACTCGATAAGTTCCGCTGCGGCGTGTTCGGCATGCACGGCAGCAGTGGATATCTGCCCTTCGGCAAGGGCCGCTCGCCCATGAATTGGTCGATCCTCGAAGGCGGAACCCGCATTGTCAACAACCTTTTTAAGTACGACGACAAGGCCGACAACGGCGCGATCTTTTCCAAGGTCGCGTTCGAGATTACGCCGCACGACACCATCCGTACCCTGCAGTTCAAGGCGATGCTGGTGGGCGAGCAGCAGATTCTATCGCTGCTGGAGGCGCACCGGAGGGGCGACATTCCGCTTTGCGAACAATCGCGCGAGACCGCGACCTGGTATCCCAAGCGCAGCCCGGCCGATGGCAAGATCGATTTCAGCCAGCGCACCGAGGCAATCTTCAACCTAATCCGCGCCACCACCGCGCCGTTCCCGGGCGCGTTCGCCACCTGTGAGGGGCAGGTGGTGCGCATCTGGAACGCGCGCCCGTTCGATGCGTACATCGATTTTTCGCGGTGCAAATCGGGCGAGGTGATCGACGTGCTGGACGGGCATCCCCTTATCAAGACCATCGACGGCAGCCTGATCCTCTACGAATATGAATCGCCCACCCCGCTTGCCAAGGGCATGCTGCTCGCGTAATGCATCCGACAAAACGCGCGCCCCGTCGGCCTTTTCGGGCTGGGCGGGGCCGTTTTTCGTTCGAATAGCGCATTCGATTCGCGCGGCAAACGTTGGAATGCCAAAAAACGGTTACACTGATTTGGGGCCCGATTCCAGGCTCCGCCCCCTTCACGAGCGTTGACAAGCTTCGCCCGTCGGGGTAAGATTAATAGACAAAACTGCACCGGAAAGGAGCCACGCCCGCGTGTCCGATCAGCAACGTCCCCCCCGCCGCGCGGGTGCGCCGCGCCCCGCAGGCTTCCCGCAGCCCGGCGGCGCAAGCGAGCACGACCCGGCGCAATGGCAGAACGCGCCCCAACAGCCCTACGCACCCTACCGCGAGGATTCCGCGCGCTCCGCGGCCCCGCGCCCGCAGCCTCGATCGCAGCCTCAATCGCAACCGCCGCAGCCTCGATCGCAACCGCCGCAACTTCAACCGCAACCGCCGCAGCCTCAACCGCGTTCACAGCCTCAACCGCCGCGGCCTCAACCGCGTCCCCAGCCGCAAGCCCAGCAGCCGCAGCAAAAGGACATGCCCCAGCGCATGGGCTCCGCACGCTATGTCGCGCCCCAGGCGCAACCCCGCACCGCCGCGCATACCTCGCCGGAGAATCAAGACGATTCCCGTTTCGATAAGCCCTCCCGCTGGTCGCGCATCCCGGCGGTGTTGCCCAAGCGCTCCCCCGCAATGAAGCTTGCCACCAAGCACGCCAGCCGGCCCACCGATTATGTCGGCATTGCGGTGCGCATAGGCACCATCACCCTTGCGCTGCTGCTTCCCCTGATATTTATGACCGCCAGCGCGCCGCTTTCCGCCACCCCCTTGCCCGATGTGGAGGAGCGCTTCCACGATTGGGTGTTGACCCAGAACAGCATCACCGTGCGCGATCTGCCGGGCGACACGCCCGAGCCGGGCTCGCTGGCGGCGCAGATCGTCAGCCAGGTCGAATCGCAGGAGGACCCCGCGGCGGAGCAAGCGCCCGTGCAGACCCCAGCGCCCACGGCACCCCCGGCCGCGCCCGAGGAGCGCTATCCGCAGTATGCCAGCGGCGAGCTGGTGCACGAGACCGACACGCTCAGCGTATCCATCGAACAGTATAACGATGGAGAGAACACCTATTACGTGGCCGATGTGCTCATCAAGGATCCGCTCCAATTCGGCTACGCATTCTCCTACGATACGTTCAAGGGTGCGCGCGAATCGGTGAGCGACATCGCCGACCGCCATCAGGCCGTGATCGCCATCAACAGCGATTTTGCCGGGTTCCACAACGAGGGCGTTATCATTCGCGGCTTCGAGCTCTTCCGCAAGCAGAACGTGAAAGCCAAGCGCCACCTGCTCATTGTAGATCAGCAAGGCGACATGTCCGCGCTGACCGATCGCAGCGAGAAGCAGGGCGTGGTCGCGAACCGGCTGATGAATGAGGGCGTGATGCATACCTTCGAATTTGGCCCGCTGCTGGTCGAGAATGGAGAGGCGGTAGAGCTGCCGAAAAGCTTCGTCATTCGCGCGCAGGATGGATACTACGAGCCGCGCACCGCTATCGGCCAAATCGGTCCGCTGCACTACATCCTCATCGTAGTCGATGGCCGCCAGGAGGGCTACTCGAAGGGCGTATCGTTGCCGCGCCTGCAGGAGCTGTTCATCGAGCACGGCGCGGAGTTCGCCTTCAACCTCGATGGCGGCGGCTCCACCACCCTCTATTTCAAGGGCAAGGTGATCAACCATCCCTCCTCGGGCGACGAGCGCCGCGTGTCGGATATTATTATGTTTAAAGATTGACCGCGGCAAATCCGTACAAGAGATTGGTAAGCACCCCGACCGATCCATGAGAAGAGAAACGGAAATGAGGAGTCATCATGCGCAAAATCGCTTTCGGAATTCGCCGGGGTGCTGCCCTACTGCTTTTGCTTGGCTTGGTTTGTGGTGCCGGGATGGCGCTGGCCAACGAATCGGGGCAACTGCTCACCATGGAGGATTTGCGAGAGCTGCAGCCCGCATACGAGGTTTTTTTGAACCAGTTGGCCGATGTGGTGATTGAGCGCGGGTTGATCTCGCCCGAGGAACGCGAGGATTGGCTGATGTACCAACTCGGCGATTACTTCCAGAATGGCGGCTATGGTATGATCGCCGCCATGTTCAACCCCGGTCTGTTGGCCGACGCGCGGCCCCAGGATAGCCTGCTGCGGCTGGAGAAGGAATTCTCGGCGGGTGTGCTGCATGTGGATACGATGCGCGCCTATTCGCCGCTGGACGCTACGCTGCCCGGTCTGCTGCTGGAGGCCTCGCTTACCAGCGCGGAGGGATTGCCGCTGGAGTGCCGCATCCGCTGGTCGTGTGGGCAGGGCGGCTTTGCCACCTGGGACGCGATGGAGGGCAGGGTGGTCGAGGTTGGCCTGGAGTATGTGAACGATGGTCGGCCGTTCTATTGGTCGGATCAACCGCTGACCGACGATGGCGCGGGCGCGAATCGGCGCATCACCCTGGAGGTGCTGGCGGCGGAAAGCGATACGGTGCTGGGCAAGGCCGAGATTTCGCTTACGCCCTCGGGCAGCGGCTGGTCGCTGGATGAGAGCGCGCTGCAGTAAGGAGCGCTAGGGAAAATGAGGCGGAGTGGAGGCGGTGCTTCCGCTCCGCTTTTGCATGTTGCTTTCTGTTTTCCTTTTCGGCTTTCTCTTTTTGGCCTCTTTTTTGATTTCTTTTTTTCATGTTCCTTGTCACATTCCGCGCTTTGCCGCGTCCAACAGATGTGCAGCACAAAACCAGCGCGATGCAAAGGGGGGAACAGCATGGATTTCGAGCAGCTCTACGCGCAATATTTCCGCGATGTGCATCGGTTCGTGCTGTCGCTCTGCCGCGATCACGCGCTGGCCGAGGAGCTCACGCAGCAGACCTTCTTCAAGGCGCTGCGCTCCCTGGATTCGTTCCAGCAAAACTGCCATGTGCGCACCTGGCTGTGCAGCATCGCCAAGAACCTGTACTTTTCGCACCTGCGCCGGCACAAGGCGCAGGAGAGCGCGGATTGGCCGCTGCCCGATGCCGAAGGCCCCGAGGCCTCGCTCTGCGAGCGGGAAGAAACGCTGCGGCTGCATCAACACCTGCACGATCTGCCCGAGCCCTACCGCGAGGTGTTCACGCTACGCGTGTTCGGCGATTTGGGCCACGCGCAGATCGCCTCGGTGTTCGGCAAATCCGAAGCCTGGGCGCGCACCACCTTTTACCGCGCCAAACTGCTGCTCCAGCAGCGCATCAAGGGGGATAAAGATGAACAGCATGGATGATCAGAATCGGAACCTTTCCGCAACAGGCCCAGATAAAGCAGGGGATTTTGAAACAGAAAAGATCGCGACAGAAAAAAACCAGGCCGCCTGCGATATCGCCCGCGACCTGATGGCCCTGGAGATCGAAAGCCTTTGCAGCCCTGCCGGGGCGGCGCTGGTGGGGCAGCACGTAGCGCGATGCGACGAATGCGCCCAAATCTACCAGACTTTGCGCGCCAAAACCCCTGAGCCGCTCTCGCCCGAGCAGGGCAACCCCAGTTTTCCGCAGGCGTTCGGGCAGCTGCTGCGCACCATTCGCTTTCGCCAGGTGATGGCGCTGATCGCCGGTGCGCTGTTGGCCGCGCTGATGATCCTCTTGTGCGCGTCGGCCTACACCAATCTCTTTGAGTGGAGCCGCAAGAACATACCCGTCGATGCCATCACCTACACGCTCGCCCGCATGAGCGACGGCGCGGTGCTGGAAACCATGGACACCGGGCGCTTCGAGTGCCTGGGTTGGGAGGGCCGCTATTCCGACGATGGCAGCATCGCCTATATTCAGCCTATGACAACGATCCTGCGCCTGCCCTGGGTGGAGCGGGCGACCATGCCGCGCATCAACTATGAAGATTTGCTGTTTGAGGAGGGCGTGCTCTACCGGGGAGGGCCCGATTTCGACCGGAATGAGCTCGCCCCCTGGAACCCGCGGCTGACCGTGATTCGCGAGCTCCGCTTGGGTACCCCGGACGGCGAATGGCGCACGGTGTACAAGCAGGGCGACGATATCCCGCTTTGCGCGCCGGAGCTGCAGGCGCAATGGGAATCGATCGTGCGTCGGCAGCAATCCCAGCGGTGGCTGGACAGCGCGTACGAGGCCGCCCTGGAGAACATAGAGGACCCGGCAGCAAGCGCCGAGCCTGGCCCAGTCGACCTCGAACTCCCCGTTCCGCCGGAGATGGCCCCGGTTCCGTAAGCCCCATCGGCCAAGTGATACCAATTCCAATTAGGTTTTGCCAATAAGCCAGCGAGAGATTTTTTTGTTCGGCTAGGAGTCCGAAGGAGGCGTAGCCAGCAGCTACGCTGACCGAGGTACGACAACGCCGATCGGAAAATGATCCGCTTGATTGTGTCAAACCGTAGTTGGAATGGGTATGATATACCCAAAGCGCGGGCCCCGAATGCATCGGAGCCCGCGCTTTTGTGTCGTCGTATCTTTGCGTTGCCTTCGTAGAGAGTTTTTCGTGCGGCCCCCCCGAAGGAGTCCAGGGGGCGACCGGAAAGCCCCCTGGTCGCGCCCGAAGGTGCGAAATGCCCCGAAGCTAAGTAACGCAAGGAATTCCACCCTTTGCGAAGGGCGGCCAAAGGGCTTATCGCTCGCCCTTTGGAATCCTTCTCTGCGCATCCAACTGCTTTGTTGATGCCCTGAAGCATGGGCGGGAAAGGCTTAGTCCAGTATCCCCTTCACCACGGGCCGCACCATGCCCGGGCGGCGCTCGTACTTCGATTGCATCTTCACCCAGCGGCCCTCGCGCGCGCTGATTTCGAAGCTCTCCATGGCCTCGAGCACGTGGAAGGTCTGCTGCACGTCGGCGCGCGCCGGACGGTTCTCGCGCAGCGCCTTGGCCATGTCGGCCAGGCCCAGGGCGCGGGAATTTTCCGGGTAGCCGTACATCAGCGGAATTTCCATAAAATCGGGCTGGCCTTGGCGGTAGATGCGCACCGGGCCGCCGAACGTGTTGGGGTCGGGCACCTCCAGCGTGCCCTCCGAGCCGAATACCTCCAGCCGCGCCTGCTTCGGGTAGCATACGTCAAACGTGGTAAACAGCGTGCCAAAAGCGCCCGAGGCGTACTTCACTGTGCCCGCGATGTAGGTGGAAACATCCACATCCACCACCGTGCCCGCGAAGGGTTCGCTGGTGATCACGCGCTGCGGGAAGGAGCGCTTGCTGGCGCTCACTACCTCGTCGATGCCGCCCAGCAGGTTGATCATGGCGGTGAGGTAGTAGGGGCCCATGTCCATCATGGGGCCGCCGCCGTACTTGTAGTAAAACGCCGGATCGGGATGCCAGGTCTCGTGCCCGCGGCAAACCATGTGCGCCGCCGAGCCGATCACCGTGCCGATGTGCCCATCGTCGATCAGCCTGCGCGCGGTTTGGATGCCCGCACCCAGGAATGTATCGGGCGCGCCGCCCATCCTCAGGCCTTTCTTTGCGGCCAGATCGCGCAGCTTGATGCCCTCCTCCAGCGAAGCGCCCAGCGGCTTTTCGCTGTAGACATGCTTGCCCGCCTCCAGCGCAGCCTTGGTGACCTCGTAGTGCTCGTAGGGGCGGGTCAGGTTGAGCACGATATCGACCTCCGGGTCGGCGAACGCATCGTGCATGGTCTCGTAAATCTTGGGCACACCATACTTGGCCTGCGCCTCTTCGGCGCGCGAGCGCACCAAGTCGCAAACGCCGATCAGGTGCAGCTCTTTGAACACGTTGTGGATATTTTCCAAATAGATTCCGCTGATGCATCCGACGCCGATCATCGCCACATTTACTCTTTGCATGGGAGAAAACCTCCTAAAACAATGATGTTGATATAAGTACAGTCCCGCTTCGCTCACCATAACGGGCAAGCCTCAGGAAGGGGGTGTTTCGCCCTTAGGGATCCTTCGGGGGCAACCCTATCTCCGTCGCCATACCCCGCAACAAGCGAAGCGAGCTGCCCAGGGGAGCTCGAGGGGCTGCGCCCCTCGAATCCATTCGTATCGCACGGCTTTGCCGGGCGGGCGGGGAGCTTTTCCGTAGACGAGGGGCCCGCAGGCCCGTAGCCCGTAGGGCCGAGCGGAGGAAAGCATTCCCCTCTCCCCGACCAACGGGAGGCCGCGCCTCAGCGCGCACCCCCCACCGAACGTGAACGCCTCAGCGTTTGCGTTCGAGCGCGCCAGCGCTATCAGTACAACTTGGCCGTGTTCTCAAATCGCTCGGTGGTCAGGCCGTTTTCGCGCGCATAGGCGCGGCCTTGCGCGGCCCAGAGCATACCGCGCTCCATGAGCACCTGCGCCGTGGGCGAGTGATCGAACACGTCGTCGTGGTGGCCCAATGAATTATAGAACACGCGGCCATTGCCCCAATACTTCGTCCAGGCCACGGGCATGTCGACCGGCTTGTTGGAGATATGATAGTAGGGCACGAGCGGGAATCGGGTGCTGGCCAGCACCTCGATGGCGGGATCGATGTGCAGGTAGTAGTGCTCGCTGCACACGTCGAAATCCGTCAGCCCTTCCACGATGCTGCTGGAGCCGGTGTGGATGTGCACCTTGTACTCGATGCCGTCGCCGCCGGGATGGCTGACCCACTGGCCGCCGGTCATGAACTGCCATTGCGTATCCTGCCGGAACGCATCGCACATGCCGCCGTGGCAGCCCGCCAGGCCCACGCCGTAGCACACCGCGTTGGATACGTTCTCGCTGTACTCGCGGGGCATTTCGCTCATGGTTTGGCAGGCTACGATCAAATCGAGGCGCTTGAGCTCGTCCAGGTCCTTCAGGCAATCCAGGGTGTCGGATACTTCCACGGTGAAATTGTGGTTGCGAAGCAGCTTCGCGAACCGCTCGGATACCAGCACGGGCTCATGCCCATCCCAACCACCGCGAAAGATCAATGCGCGCTTCATGCTTATCCTCCTTATTGTTGAGCGCCGCGTACGGCGCAAGAATACGGGCAGGCTTTTTTGCGGGGCTTCTTTTTGCGGGGCCTTGGATTTCCAGGGGGAGCTACTCTCCTGCCCGCGATGCGCATTCGAAAGCGGCGTACACCTCGCGCAGCGGCACGCCGTGGCACTGCGCAGCCTCGCGCGCGCTTTCGTATTCGGGGGTAGAGCGCCGGATGCCGAGGTGCTCCACGCGCTTGCCCGCGATTTCGCCGTAGGGCGTAAGCACGCGGATGGCTTCGCGCGGCAGGCAGATGCGCCGCTCCTCCCGCATGCGCACGCCGATGGTCGAGGTCTCGGCCAGCAGGCAATCGGCCAGGGCTTGCGCGCGCTCGGCGGCGCAGAGCACGGTCAGCTTGGTGCCGGGCCGGTTCTTTTTCATTTGGATAGGCGCAAAAAATACATCGCGCGCACCTTGTTCGAATAGCCGCTCCATCGCGTAGCCCATCACCTCGGCGCTGCAATCGTCCAGGTTGCATTCCAGCACGGTGATCGGCTCCCAAGCGCCCGCGCTTTCCACTTCGCCCAGGGAGACGCGCAGCACGTTGGGAATCTCGATATCCCGCGTACCCGCGCCGTAGCCTACGCGGCTCACCTGCATTTCGGGCATGGGCCCAAAGCGCTCGCACAGCTCGGCCACGATGGCCGCGCCCGTCGGCGTGACCAGCTCGTGCGGGATGTCCAGCTGCCGCATGCGCACCTTCGGATCGGTGAATATCTGCACCACCGCAGGCACCGGAACGGGAATTTTGCCGTGCTGGCAGCGCGTGAAGCCGCGTCCGTCATTCACCACCGAGCAGTAGAACGCGTCGATGTGCAGCGCATCGATGAGCACCGCCGTGCCCACGATGTCCACGATGGAATCGACCGCGCCCACCTCGTGGAAGCCCACCTCCTCGGGGGGCTTGCCGTGCACCTTGCCCTCGGCCTCGGCCACGCGGCGGAAGATGCCCTTCGCCAGCCGTTTCGCACCCTCGGTGATGCCGCTGCCCTCGATGATGCCCACGATGTCGGTGAAGGTGCGATGCTCGTGGGAATGCTCGTGCGGGTGGTCGTGATCGTGATCGTGGTCGTGACTGTGTGCATGCTCGTGGTCGTGATCGTGGTCGTGGCTGTGGTCGTGGCTGTGGTCGTGATCGTGGTCATGCTCGTGATCCTCTTCGAGGTGCACCTTCGCGTGCAGCGCGCCGATACCGTGCTTGGATACGCGCTGTGTCGAAAGGCTCCAGCCCGCTACGTGCAGCGTTTCGAGCTGCGCGCACAGCTCCTCCTCGCTCACCAGCCCCAAATCCAACAGCGCGCCCAGCGTCATATCGCCGCTCACGCCCGAAAAACAATCGAAGTACAGCGCCTTCATGCCTGCTCCTCCCGCCCGCTCAACCGGTTGATGTTGTGGGCCAGGTAACCGGCCCCGAATCCATTGTCGATGTTCACAACGCCCACCCCGCTCGCGCAGGAATTGAGCATGCTCAGCAGCGCCGAAAGCCCGCCCAGGTTGGCCCCATAGCCCACGCTGGTGGGCACGGCAACCACCGGTTTATCCGTCAGCCCGCCGATCACGCTGGCCAGCGCGCCCTCCATGCCGGCCACCACGATGATCACGTTGGCCTCGCGAATGTCGTCCAGCCGCGAAAGCAGCCGGTGCAGCCCGGCCACGCCCACGTCGTACAGCCGCTTGACCCGGTTGCCCAGGTATTCGGCGGTGAGCGCCGCCTCCTCGCAGACCGGCAAATCCGAGGTGCCGCCCGAAGCGACCAATATCGTGCCCCGGTTGCGCGGGAAGGGCTGCTCATCCACGATCACCAGGCGCGGCGCGGGGTGGTGCACCGCGCCGGGATAGCTGGCGCGGACGGCCTCGGCCATCTCGGGGGTGGCGCGGGTGAGCAGCAGATGCTGGGCCCCGTTGGCCTTCATGTTGGCGGCGATGCCCGCCACCTGCTCGGTGGTCTTGCTCGCGCCGTAGATCACCTCGGGCACGCCGGTGCGCAGCTCGCGGTGATAATCGAGCATGGCGTACTGCAAATCCTCCAGCGGCTTGTAGCGTATCTTGCCCTCGGCCTGCTCGATGGAGAGCTCCCCATCGCGCACGGCGCGCAGGATTTCTTGAATGTCCAAAGGGTACCTCCTGTGCCTGTCTTTATCCGTGTTTAATCCATGCTGCCGCTGCGGAAGCCTTCCGCGTCTACGGTGACGTAGCGGAAGCCCAGGGCCTTGAGATCGGAGAACAGCCCGTGCTCGGCGATCAGCTCGGGCAGGCGCTCGCGCGGGGCTTCGATGCGCAGCAGATCGCCGTGCACGCGCGCCCGCACACCCACGTAGCCGCGCGCATGGAGCAGCACCTCGGCGCTCTCCACGCGGCGCAGCGCCTCCAGCGTCACCTCGGTATCGTAGGGCAGGCGGGTCGCCAGGCAAGCGTTGGCCGGCTTATCCCAGGTGGGCAGGCCCAGCGCATGGCTGTAGGCGCGGATATCGGCCTTGGTCAGGCCCGCATCGCGCAGGGGGCTGATCACACCCAGCTCGGCGGCGGCCTGCGCACCGGGGCGGTATGCCTTGCCGTCGTCGGCATTGGAGCCGTCGGCCAGCAGGGTCGCTCCCAGCTCGGCGGCCTTTTCGCGAATGCGCCCGAATATATGGGCCTTGCAATGGTAGCAGCGGCGCGGATCGTTGGTTCGCAGCTCGGGTACGGCCAGCGCGTCGATGGGCAGCACATGGCAGCGCGCGCCGATGCGCTCGGCCAATGCGATGGCTTCGGCCAGCTCGGCGCGGGGCAGCATGGGCACATCGGCCACGATGGCAAAGGCGCGGTCGCCCAGCGCATCGTGCGCGGCCTTGAGCAGCAGCGTGGAATCCACCCCGCCCGAGAAGCACACACACAGGCGATCGATGCCGGAGAGGTTTTGCTTGAGTTGGGCCAGCTTATCCATTTCATACCTACCTATTTGATTTTTTCTACACTTTGATTCTTTTCTACATTAGCGGCGCGAATATGCGAAGCACGGGTTGTAGGGTCTTGATGTACCAGGGGCGCTTATCCCACTCCTCCAGGCTGACCTCGCGGGAGACCGCGAACACCTGCCCGATGTCGGCGTGCACCGCCTCGGGCACCGGGCCGCCGCAGAACCAGGCGGCGCTCTCGTGCTGCAGGTAGAAGGAGCGGTAATCCAGATTGATGCTGCCCACCACGGCCTGCAGGCCGTCGGCCACCATCATCTTCGCGTGGATGAATCCGGGCGTGTATTCGTACACGCGCACCCCGGAACGCAGCAGCTCGCCAAAGAACGATTGGCTGGTCAGGTGCACGTACCAATGATCGGGAATGGCCGGGACCACGATGCGGGTATCCACGCCGCTGCGGGCCGCGAGGCAGATGGCCGAAAGCATGTGATCGTTGAGTATGAGGTAAGGCGAGGTCATGTACAGCGATTCGCGGGCGGTGCTGATCAACTCCAGGTACACCATCTCGGAGGGGTTCTCCGGGTTGCTGTCCGGCCCATCCACGTAGGGAATCACGTAGCCGGGGGTATCGGGCAGGGGCGCGGCGGGCGCGGGCACCGGCTCGCAGGGCGTATCCGCAATGGCGTGCCACATGCGCAGGAAGCATTCGGTCAGGCTGTGCGCCGCCGGACCCTCCAGACGCACTGCGGTATCCTTCCAGTGGCCGTGCTTCTTGTAGAGGTTGGCGTATTCATCGCCCAGGTTGATGCCGCCGGTGTAGGCGATGTGCCCATCGACGGCCAATATCTTGCGGTGATCGCGGTAGTTGAGGTAGAGCTGATAGATGTAGCGGTGCACCGGATTGAACACCTGCACGCGGATGCCCGCACGGCGCAAACCGCGCAGGAAGGAATGGCTGGTGGTGGTGATCGAGCCCATATCGTCATAGATCAAGCGCACATCCACGCCTTGCTCGGCCTTGCGGGTGAGCACGTCGAGAATGCTGCTCCAAATCTGGCCCTCGAACACCATGAAGAACTCCAGGTAGATGAACCGCTCGGCGCGCTCCATGTCCGCCAGCATGGCTTCAAAAGCCCACTCGCCCAGCGGATAGAAGGCGGTGCCGGTCTGCTGGTAGAGCGGAAAGCCCTGGCCCGCCAGGTAGTCAACCGTGCGGGTGGCCTGCGGTGCATCGGCGGCGAGGGCGGCGCGCGCCTGGGCGGCCTCAGGGAGCGCCAGGCCGGAAAGCGGCGCGGAACCCGTCTCGGCCATGCGCCTGCTCAGCGCGTTGCGCGATCCGCGATGCCCCCCGTTGTGCCCCCATAAGAGGTAGAGCAGCAGGCCGAACACGCCCAGCACCAGCACCAGCACCACCCACGCATAGCGATAGTTGGCATCGCGGTTGCCGCTCATCAGCGCCACGGTGGCGATGCCCGCGGCCAGCTCCAGCAGCGCATACACCGGCACCGCGTAGCTGGCCAGGAAGAGCACCCCCAGCCAGCAGGTGATCACCTGCGCGATCACCATCACCGCCGCGAACGCGATGCGCAGCGTGGGCGCGATATCCAACGCAGAAAAACCACTGCGCTTTGGGGGCGCAGGGCTTGACGCTGAGCTCGAAGCTGAATTCGAAGCTGAATTCGAAGCTGAGTTCGAAGCTGAATTCGAAGCTGAGTTCTTGCCGTCGTTCATGGATCGAAGTTCCCTCCTGGCACAGGATTCACGGCGCGCATTCCGAAAGACTGTGTGCGGAGCGCTCTCGCCGCGTGGGCTTTGCTTATCTGCTATTGTAAAGCGTTGACTCTCATTGTCAAGGCCTTGTCGTGGATCGGCAGCATTTTTCGCTCGACAAACTGCAAGCCGCCGCGCATCCCGCGAAATAGTTCCCGCATTTTTGATTGGAGCCGGTTTGCAGGGAGCAAATTGGCATATTCATTCGTTGGATGGTTGTATCGCAGTTGCCAAACGCGCCGCGCTTTCTGTGGGCGCGGCCCGGCACAGGCTCCACACATGATAAACCTAGCCGAGAGTCTCCGGCCCATCAAAACCGAAAGAAGGAGATTTTAAATGAAGCCCTTGAAGTTCTTGCTGCGCAAAGTTTCTTTGATCCTGCTCGCGCTCACGCTCGCTCTGGGCGGCATGTTCGCCGCCGCGCCCGCGCTGGCCGCCGGGGAGCTGACCGTGTCCATCGCTGCCAACCCCGATCCCATCACCGTTCCGGGGCCGATCACCCTGACCTACACGGTGCAGAACACGAGCGCCGACGAGGTGACCGGCGTCGTCCTCAGCCCGTCGGCGGGGGTAACCAATCTCTCGCCCGCCTCCGCCACCATCGCGGCCGGCGAAAGCGCTGCCTTCACCGCCTCGCACGCCGTCACCCAGGCGGAGATCGATGCGGGCACAGCCCTCGCGTTCAGCGCGACCGCCGCGGGTACGCTGCCCGATACCAGCGCCGCCACCAGCAACAATGCCACGGCCAACGTGACCATCAACGCGCAGGCGGCCAACGTGACCGCGACGCTTACCGCCAACCCCACCACCTTTACTGCCGTCGGAGAGACGATTGCGCTGACGCTTTCGCTGGCGAACAGCGGCGTACAATCGGCGGCGGGCTTGGCCGCGACCGATACCAAGGCGGGCGCGCTCTCGCTGGGCTCTACTTCGCTGGGCTACCAGGGTACCACCACCGGCACCGTGAACTACACCACCACCGCTGCCGACGTGACCGCCGGGGCGATCAGCTTTAGCACGGCCACCACCTCCACCACGCCGGGGGTGACCATCGCCGCCGCTACCGCTGCCGTCACCTTTACGGCGCAGCCCGCGATGACGCTGGCTGTCGCCGCCGTGCCCGCCTCGTTCACCGCAGCGGGCGAAACCATTGCCCTGACCTATACCGCCACCAACACCGGCAACGTGGCGCTTGCGGGCGTGACCGTCGCCGAAACCAAGGCGGGGGTCTCCGCGCCCGTCCTCGACGGAGCCAGCACAAACAACCCGGCCCCCGGTTCCACCTCGGTATATACCACCACCTACACCACCACCCAGGCCGACGTGGACGCGGGCAGCATCGCCTTCTCCTCCACGGCCAGCTCCACCACCTCGGGCTGCAATAGCCCCACCGGCGCTGCCGCCGTGACCGGCCCCACCGCAGCCCCGGCCTCGACCGTGACCGTATCGGCCAACCCGGCCACCTACACGGCGGCGGGCCAGTCCATCGCGCTCACGTACACGGTGACCAACACCGGCAACGTGACGCTGAACGGCCTTTCGATCTCCGAAGCCAAGGCCATCACCGGCCTAACCGCGACGGCCGGGAATGCCGCGGCCCCCACGGGCACGGCGCAGTTTACCGCCACCTACACCACCACCCAGGCCGATGTGGACGCGTGCTCCGTCGCCTTCTCCGCCGTGTCCACCTCCACCAGCCCGGTTTCGACGAGCGCCACGCCGGGCACGGCCACCATCACCGGCCCTGCTACCGCCGCGAGCGCGACGCTGACCGTATCGGTCAAGCCCTCGCCGTTCAACGCGGCGGGCAATACGCTCACCGCCACCTACACCTTCACCAACACCGGTAACGTGACGCTCACCGCCCTTTCCGGCCCGCAGACAGCGCCCGCCATCGAGACCCTGGCCTTCGCTCCGGCCAGCGTTGCGCCGGGCCAATCCGCCACCGCCAAGGTCACCTACAAGGCCACCGCCGCCGATGTGAAGGCGGGCAAGGTCGCCTTTGCCGCCACCGCCGTGGGCACCAAGCCCAATAACGGCGGCACCTACACCACCGCCGAGGCCGCCAAGGAAGTCCCCTACGAGCGCAAGCTCTCCGGCGATGCCACGCTGAAGATGGTGCTGGCCGAGAATATCCCCACCAGCAAGCGCCCCGGCACCATGGATGAGCCCAAGCTGGCCACCATTTACGTCGCGAACAACGTCAAGATCATCGACGTCGTCGATTGGATTCCCAACGGCCCGGGCGCATGGACCTTCTTTGGCACCACCTGGAAGACGCTCAGCCACAAGAAGCTGGGCCTCGCCGTGGGCAAGAACTACATGCGCGCCTGCGTCACCGCCGAAAATGGCGAGCGCTTGTACTACCGTATCACCATCTGGCGCGCGAATTCGGAGGGCGAGTACGTCGAGGCCGACGACTACACCCCGGTCACCCCGACCGCCGCGCCCAGCACCGATAGCATCGTGGTGGGCAACGCGTCCATCCCGGTGACGGTGGGCAGCGATGGCGGCGCGGTGATTCCCCTGCCCTCAAGCACGCTAGAGGCCTCCACCGAGGTGGTGACCATTGATCTGGCGCAGTTCGCGGGCGCGAAGCACGCGGTGCTCGAAATTCCCGCGCCCTGGTTCGATGCCAACGGTCACACCCGCACGTTCAATATCCAGAGCGTTGGCGTGGTGGAGATCAACGATTATATGATGGAGCACGTGCTGCTTTCGAAATCGCCGGTTCGGCTGATCGTGAACAAGGGCTCGCTGGCCGTCACCTTCGCGCAGGATGGCAGGGCGCTGGAGTGGAACAACTACGAGCATCCCATCCGCATCGGCGTGCCCTACCCGCTGCAGGCCGGGGAAAACGCCACCGACGTGGTGCTCCTGCAGAACCTCAGCGCCAATGACCCGCAGCACATCGTGCCCCGCTGCTGGTACAAGGGCGGCATGACCTACGGCTACGTGTATGCCAACGGTGTGTACAACGCGCTCAACCTGGCTGCCGGCCCCTTCACCGATACCGCAGGCACCGCCGATGATGCGGCCATCCGCTTCGTAGCTGCGCGCGGCATCATAGCCCCCACCGGGCAGGGCATCTTCGATCCCGCCCTGCCCGTGACCCGCGCGGAGTTCATCGACATGCTGATGCGCGCTTTCAATATCACCATGCCCGGCGCGTGGCTCCCTACCCCGCCCTCCGACATGGGCGAGGTGCCCGAATTCGCCTCCCAATCGGTGCTACAGGCCGTGGCCATGGGCATCGCCGATTTGGACGAAGCCTACGCATTCCGTCCGCAGGCCGTCGCTACCATCGGCGGCATGCAAACCCAAATCCGCAACGCGCTGCAGAAGCTCAACGTGCTCAATGCGGTCATCCCCAGTACGGCGCTGGCGTACTCCGATACGCAGCAGATCGCGGATGCCGCCGGTGTGCCCGCCGAAGTGGTGGTGACCCTGAACCTCATGGGCACCGAGACGCAAGCGGAAACTCCCGCGACGCGCGGCGATGCCGCCCGGTTGCTGGCCAACATGCTCTGGTTTGAGCAGAAGTAGCCGCGCCCGCAGCATCCTTCACGGGGAAGAGTTTTACAGCTCTTCCCCCTTTTCGTTCCATATCGAATCGGAAATGCTGTATACTAAGGAAAAGGATTCAGGAAAAGGATTATTTAGGAGAAAACCATGATTGAAATCTACGGAAAATACAACAACGCGCTGGTGTACGCCGACTCGCTGGAGGACGCCGCCCGCGCCCAGATTCAGGAGCTGTGCGGACAGGCGTTCGCGGCGGACAGCCGCATACGCATCATGCCCGATGTGCACGCAGGCGCGGGCTGCACCGTGGGCACCACCATGACCATCACCGACAGGGTGGTGCCTAACCTGGTGGGCGTGGATATCGGCTGCGGCATGGAGACCGTGATCCTGGAGCAGCGCCGCCTGGAGTTGCCCAAGCTCGATAAGGTGATTCGCGAGCGCATTCCCTCGGGGTTTGACGTGCGCGACAAAGCCCACCCGCTGGCCGCGGAGATCGACCTGGATCGGCTGCGCTGGAAGAAGGGCATAAATCACGATCGCGCCTACCGCAGCATCGGCACGCTGGGCGGCGGCAATCACTTCATCGAGGTCGACCGCGACGAGGCCGGGCGGCTCTACCTGGTGGTGCACTCGGGCAGCCGCCACCTGGGCCTGGAGATCGCCAAAGCCTACCAAATGGCCGGATTTGAGCAGCAAAACGAGCCCACCGCCCAGGAGAAGGAAGCGCTCGTGCAGCGCTACCGCACCGAGGGCCGCCACAAGGAGCTGCAGGGCGCGCTGAAGAAGCTCAAGAGCGAAAGCAAGCGCACCGGCTCGCTGGCGCTGGCCTACGTCAGCGGCACGCTGTTTGAGGATTACCTACACGATATGGCGCTGGTGCAGCAGTTCGCCGCGCTCAATCGCCAGGCCATGGTCAGCGAGATCGTGAAGGGTATGAAGCTCGATATCGCCGATCAGTTCACCACCGTTCACAACTACATCGACATGGAGGCGCGCATCCTGCGCAAGGGCGCGGTCTCGGCCCGAGAAGGCGAGCGCTTGCTCATCCCCATCAACATGCGCGATGGCAGCCTGATCTGCCGGGGCAAGGGCAACGCGGAGTGGAACCAATCCGCCCCCCACGGCGCGGGTCGCCTCATGAGCCGTGGCCAAGCCCGGCAAAGCTTCACCGTGTCCGAATACAAAAAACAGATGGCCGACATCTACACCACCTCGGTGGGCCCGGACACGCTGGACGAATGCCCCATGGCCTACAAACCCATGGAGAATATCCTGGCCCAAATAGGCCCCACCGTAGAAGTCACCGAGACCATCCGCCCCGTCTATAACTACAAGGCAGGCGCTGACGCGCCCGAACGCGAGCGCTGACGCGCCCGAACGGAAACGCTGAGGCGGTTTCCGTTCGAGGGGCTGGGTGCGCGCTGAGGCGCGGCCTCCCGCTGGTCGGGGAGGGAGGAATGTTTTCCTCCGCTCGGCCCTGCGGGGCTACGGCTCGCTATGCTCGCCCTCGTCTACGGAAAAACTCCCCGCCCGCCCGGCAAAGCCGTGCGATACGAATTGATTCGAGGGGCTGCGACCCCTCGAGCTCCCCGGGGCGGCGCTTCGCTGGCCCTGGGGTTTTTTCGCTGCGGCGGGATTTAAGTGGAAGTGCTTTCCAGCCTTGCGGTGGCTCGGTATTATAGCGGTTTGGTTTTAATACTTTAATAGAGGGCCTAGGGAAGGAACATCGTTCCTCCTCCTAGGCCCTTTTTGCGCATTATGAATAGATACCCGCCTCAACAGAAAACCTGCCGCAGCGGAAACCCGCGGCCAGCGAAGCGAAGCCGCCCCCAGGGAGCTCGAGGGGCCGCAGTCCCTCGACCCCATTCGTATCGCACGGCTTTGCCGGGCGGGCGGGGAGTTTTCCGTAGACGAGGGGCCCGCAGGCCCGTAGCCCGTAGGGCCGAGCGGAGGAAAACATTCCTCCCTTCCCGACCAACGGGAGGCCGCGCCTCAGCGCGCACCCTCCTCCGAACGTGAACGCCTCAGCGTTTGCGTTCGAGCGCGCCAGCGCTATTTCGGCGGTAAAGTCGGCAGCGGCGTCGCGTTGGGGCTTTCGAAGCCGAAGCCTGGGGGGAGTTCGTCGACCGGCTCATCCTGCACCACGATCTCGGGCGTGGGTGCGGGGGAAGGGGTCGCCAGGAGACGCGCCGCTTCTTCCTCGGCAGCCTTGCGGGCGGCCTCGGCCTCGGCTTCGGCGGCCTTGCGCATCTGCTCGGCCTCCAGCACGGCCTCGGCGGTCACCGGGTCCCGGTCGGAGGGGGTGATGCCCAGCGCTCGAATGAAGAAATCGTACGGCAGATCGCTCTCCAGCGTCACGTTGCGGTAGGGCTTAGGCGAGGTGTGGCGGCCAAAGCGCACCTCGATGTGGGTGTAGTAATCGCCTGCGCCGCGCTTGCCCTCGTGGGCGATGAGCGTACCCGCCGCGATCCGGTCGCCGTACTTGACCTGTACGTTTTTGGTGTGCAGGTAGAGGATGGTGGTGTTATATTCCTCGTTGTAGATGGCGATGGCGCCATCCTTGTTGCGGCCGATGCGCAGCACTTCGCCCTCCAGGATCGCATAGAGCGGATGGCCGCTTTCGGAAATAAAATCCATGCCTTCATGGATGCCGGAGTAGCCCCAACGCTTGTCGGAGGAACGCACCTTTTCGGTGTACTGGCCGTAGAACAGCGCCACCCGGCCCACATCGCCGCCATATAGACGGGTGCGCACCGCGTCGGCCACATCCATCACGATGGGCGCGAGCGCATACTTGCCCTGGCCATCGACCACAAAGAACCGCTCGGGCACCGCGCCATCGAAGGGCTGCAGGCCGTACTCGGTGTGGTTATAGGCGTATACATCCGGATAGAACGTGACCTTTTTCCGGCGCAGAACCCGGTTGCCGTACACAAACGAAACGGTATCGCGGGTGGTCACCGGCGCCTCCGCAGCCAGCGCCGTCCATGCGAAGCACAGCATCAGCCCGCAGCAAAGGAACCGTACGAGCCACGCATGTTTCCGGTTTCTCATCCTATTTCCTCCTTTTGTTTGGCGGAATATCTGGCGGGATCGATCCGCCCGTGTTACGCTCCCGGCTCCAGCAGCGAAAACCAAATCTCTTTGAGATACAGGATGGTGGGGTAGGTGCCCTTCTCGGCGGTGACAATGACTTGCAGCGTTCCATTGCCGCCGGGGTACAGGGTCAGCATATTGTCGACGCTGGTGAGCAGCATGGGCCGCTCGATCGGCCGACCGGAATCGGAAACCGCGACAAAATCGTATTGCGCGATCAGTATCGGCATGTTGGGGTCGGATGCGGTTACGGACACGTCGAAATCGCAGACGATGAACTCCATGTTGTTCTTGAGCACATCCTCCCGCGTGAAGGCCTGCTGCAAAAGCGGCAGAGCGATCGCGTCGGCCTCCTCGCCGCGCAGGATGTTGGTCAGCGTCATCGTGACCTGAAACTCCTCGGAATCATCGCCGTACAGCGTCTGCCGGAAGCGCGCGCTCTGTCCCTTGAAGCAAGGCTTTTCGCGGGAGGTCTCCAGCCCCGCGACCAGCTCGTAGTTGGCCATGGAGGAGCGCTGGATGGAGAGCTGCAGTTGCCGGATCATGCTGGCGCGCTCCTCCAGGGTAAGCTTGTCCGCATCGAAGGAGACCGGCCCGGCCTTGACCCAGTTGCGGGGCTGCGGCGTGGTATCGGGCATAAGCTCGGGGGGCGTGGTGCCTACATCGGGCGGCGGGGGCGAGGGCATGAGCGTAGGCACCGGCGCGACCACTGAATCCGAATTTTTAGACGACGAAGCCGCCGCCGTGGCACAGCACGACAGCAGGCAGATAAAAAGCAAGAGTAGGCATCGCCTTTTCAATCAACATTCACCCGTTTCCAGGGATGATTCAGAAAAGAGGGCAGGAATCGCCAGCCTCTTTGTCTGCCATTGTACCGTGTTATGACCGATATGTAAAGGAAAAGGTGCGCATTTTTCCAAGAAATAGCGAAACAGATGAAAACGATTACAAATTTGTTTCTCGCAAAAACAACCTGGCGCGCTGTTGCGGCGCAGGTTCGGGCATGATATACTCTACGAAACATTGGACGATTGGCTTCGATCGCTCGAAAGGAAGTGCATTCCATGATCGTCATCATGAAATACGGCGCGAGCGCGCAGGAGATTGAAGAGGTCGCGGGGTCGTTGCGGCAGCAAGGGCTCAAGGCCGATGTATCCTCGGGCGATAACAACACGGTGATCGGCGCGGTGGGCGACGTATCGGTGCTCGATGTGGACAAGCTGAGCATGATGGACGGCGTGGATCGCGTGATGAAGGTCTCCGAGCCCTACAAGCGCGCCAACCGCAAGTTCCATCCGCAGGATTCCATCGTGAAGGTTCGCGATATGGAGATCGGGGGCAAGCGGCTGTGCGTCATGGCCGGGCCCTGTTCGGTGGAGGGGGAGGAGCAACTGACCGGCATCGCGAAGGCGGTGAAGGCCTCGGGCGCCGCAGTGCTGCGCGGAGGGGCTTACAAGCCGCGCACCTCGCCCTACGCGTTCCAGGGCATGGAGAAGGAGGGGCTTGAGCTGCTCGCCCGGGCCCGCGCCGCCACCGGCCTGCCCATCGTGACCGAGATCGTCGATCCGCGCCACGTGGAGATGTTCGAGCTTACCGTGGACATCCTGCAGATCGGCGCGCGCAACATGCAAAACTTCCAGCTGCTTAAGGAGGTCGGCAGCACGCAGAAGCCGATCCTGCTCAAGCGCGGATTGAGCAGCACCATTGAGGAATGGCTGATGAGCGCAGAGTACATCATGTCGCGCGGCAACCAGAACGTGATCCTTTGCGAGCGCGGCGTGCGTACGTTTGAGACCTACACGCGCAACACCCTCGATCTTTCGGCGGTGGTGGCGGTCAAGCAGCTGTGCCACCTGCCGGTGGTGGTGGATCCTTCGCACGCCACGGGCAAGGCTTGGATGGTGGATCGCCTGACCTGCGCGGCCATCGCCGCCGGGGCCGACGGCCTGATCATCGAGGTGCACAACGATCCGGCGCATGCGCTCAGCGACGGCCCGCAGTCGCTCACCCCCGCGCAGTTCGACCAGGTAATGCAAAGAGCGCGGGGCTTTGCCGCGCTCATGGATCGGGAGATATAGAGATTTCGCCATCGCTGGCGATCGATCGCCCTTGAGAATTCTTCGGGATTCCCCGGCAGAGGGACGCTCGATTAGCCGAATAATCCTTTCCAGTAGCCGAACACCCCGAAGAGCATCAGCAGGCCAAACAACAGGAGCAGCACGCCGCTGACGATCTGGATGATGCGCAGGTGGCGCTTGATCCAGCCCAGCGCACCGGTGAGCCGCGAATAGAGCAGCGCGATCACCAAAAACGGCACGCCCAGCCCCATCGAGAAGCAGAAGAGCAGCAGCAGCCCGGCGGGCAGCGAAGCGCTTTGTCCCGCCATGGTGAGCGCCGCGCCCAAGTATGCGCCGACGCAGGGCGTCCAGGCCACGGCAAATGTGGCGCCAAAGGCCACGGCGCGCAGCGGGGTGAGGGCGTGCGAAGGATCGTGCCCGCCGCCCTTCCGGTGAAACAGCGCCGAAAGATCCAGGCCGCGCAGCACACCCAGCGCTTGCAGCCCCATGAGGATGAGCACCACGCCGCCCAGCCGCGAAAGCAGGCTCAGGTGCGCGGCCAGCAGGCGGCCCACGGCGGTCGCGCCTGCGCCCAGCGCCATGAACAGCAACGTAAAGCCCAGCACAAAACCGCCGGTGTTGTAAAGCAACCTCCGGCGGTTCTTTTTACCATTTTGGTTCGGTTCCTGGCTCAGATCGGCATCGCCGCCCAGGTATAGCAGGTATACGGGAATCATGGGAGTGACGCACGGCGAAAGGAAGGCCGCCAGCCCCTCCAGAAACACCAGCACCAGCATGCCCGCCGTGAAGGTGGGCACGGAAAAATATTGTGTAAGCATCAGGTGCCTAGCTCCAGCAGGGCGATGGTCTCCTCCAACGTTTGCACGCCGATCGCGCCGCCCTTTAAGTAGCCCTCCGCATCGATCACCGCCGTCACGGGTATGGAGGAGATGTTGAACAGGCTGCTCAGCACGCCGGTCTCTTCGTATACCACCGGCAGGGTGTAGCCGTTTTCGGCGATGAACGCATCGCAGCGCTCGCGCGTTTCCCGCATGCCGTCGGTCAGGTTGACCGCCAGCACCACGCCCTCAAACTCGTTTTCCAGCATCCAATCGTGCAGGGCCTGCTTATCGGCCAAATTCTCGCGGCACGAGGGGCACCAGCTGGCCCAGAAATAGAGCACCACCTGTTTCCCGGCCAAGCTGGAGAGCGAAATGTCCCCGCCCGCCGCGCTGGGCAACGTCACATCGGGTACCAGCGGCAGACCTTCCGGGTTAAACTCCGGCTTGGTCACAGTAACCATCTCCGCAGCCTGCCCCGAAGCACACGCGGGCACCGCCGCCATCAGCAGCAGACCGCAAAGCAGGGCGCAGGCCCATCTTCTCGCCGTGCGGCTCCCTGCGGTCAGTCTGCTTATTGTCCGTTTCTTCGTTACCCGTTTTCTGATTGCCTGTTTCCTCATTGCCTGTTTCGTCATTGCTTGTTTCGTCATTGCTTGTTTCGTCATCGCCCGCCCCCGCAATCGCGTTGGTGCAGCAGCTCATCCTCCACCATGCGCAAATCCTCCATGGTATTCACGCCCCAGGTTTCCTCCAGGCGTGCGGTGTGTACCACGTGTTGCTTCAGGCCGTCCGCAGCCATCACGTCCACGATGCCGGTCAGATAATACTCGTGCTTGGGGTTGTTGTTGTCCACCCTCTCGAGGTATTTCCACATCAGCTGCGCATCCATCACCTGGATGCCCACGTTTACTTCGTCGATCAGCTTCTGCTCGGGGGTGCACGCGCTATCCTCCACGATGCTGAACAGCTCGCCCTGCTCATTGCGGATCAGCCGCCCAAACGGCGGAATGGGCCGGATGTGGGCTGCCAGCAGTGTGTTGGCCGCGCCGCAGGCCGCGTGCTCATCGAACATGCGCTGGTAGGTCTCGCGGCTCAGCAGCGGCATATCGCAGTAGAGCACCATGATGTCCCCCGTATAATCGCCGAACACCTCGCGCGCGTACTTGGTGGCGTGGGCGGTGCCCTTCTGCTCGGCCTGCTCCACGTAGCGGTAGGCCGTACCCAGAGCCTGCTTCACTTTATCGCCCAGGAAGCCGACCACGATGCAGATGTCCTCGGGCGGCAGGAAATCGATATTCTCCAGCACATACGAGATGAGCGGGCGACCGTTCGCCAGGCGCAGCGCCTTGGGCAGATCGGCGGATTCGCTCTGCAAGCGGGTGCCCTTTCCGGCAGCCAGTATGATCGCTTTCACGATATCAGCACTCCATTCACGGTATACTTTCAGTACAGATTGGCATCAGTATACCATGAGGGGGGTGAAAAGTATAGCTGAACGGGAAGGCGGCAGGGCCAGCGCATTTACATCCTAAAACTTGGCAGATGCGCAGAGAAGGAGTCCAGGGGGCGAGCGATAAGCCCCCTGGTCGCTCCCGCAGGAGCGAAACGACTACCTTTGGGAGGGTATTTCGCCCTCACGGTCGACCAGAGGGCTTTGCGTTCGCCCTGCGGGAAGGCGGAGGGCGACTGCGTTTACCTGGCAATACTCGAAAGATGCGTAACGAAGGTGGCCAGAGGGCGACCTAAGGGCTTTCCGATCGCCGGTATTAGGTATCCTTCGGCCGCAAATCCCCAAAGCGAGTGCTCTACCGAGGGTCCTCCTCCGTCAAAGCCTCCGCGCAATCTTGCGCAAGCTCCGGCTGCTCGTCAACCAACCCAGGCTCACCCTGACCGCGCCGCTTTTTTTGATACGTCTCATATCGCGCCATGAGCCTGTTGCGCATGAACCAGTAGATAGCCGCACCCAGCGGCAGAAGAATCCGGATTTCGTTCTCGCCCGTGTACGAAACCGTCCAGCGGGAGTAATCGATCAAACACACCCCGATCCGGAACTCAACCCCTCCGGTAAGCCACCCGAATACCAAGTAGCCGTAGCCGAGCAGAATCAGCAGCACCCAAAACGGCTTCCGGCGAATCTTGGCCCTGATGCAGTTGATCGTCGTAAACACGGTAAATGCAAAGAAAAGTACGCTCAGCGCAAGCAGAGCCCACTGTGAAAGATTGAATTCTCCTATTCTCGAAATCGCCCCACTGGGGGTAGCCTGCCTATCGTATGCGTCTGCGTCCACCCAGTGAAGGCCAATCAAACTGGCCCCCAGCGAATCGTCGGGCAGCCGCGCAAGAAAGACATAAGTTTTTGTTCCATTACAGTCGACAAGGTACGTGGATTCCACCCAATGCTGAATTGCTGCCGAAGTATTGTACTTTGTGTAGCGCCCAACCGCTTTATAGGTGTGCTCCGCTTCCCCCCACAGGGCATTCAGCTGCGCGAACGCCGCCTCAATCGTAGCGTCGTCTGCTACGCCCACAAAAAACAGCCCCTTCATGGCGGCGGCATCCTGCGTCTGTGCAGCGGAGAGTATTCGCGTGAGATACTGTTCGGAGATAGGATCGTCCAGCAAGCCCTGGTAAGCGGAGCAGCCGGACAGCAAAATGCATACCAAAGCCAGCAGCAAACAGAGATACTTTTTCATACGATTTTTCCTTTCGTAGTCCGGCTTCGCAACACGGCGTCCGCCTCATTCCGTGCTTCTTCATGCCGCTAATACTATTCCTCGTTAGATTTCACGCAATAGATCGCGGAAGGTTTTTGCGAATGACTAGGAACCTGCGGGAGGCGTAGCCAGCAGCTACGCTGACCGAGGCACGACAGCGCCGATTGGAAAAAGATCCGCTGGATTGTGGCAAAACGTAGTTGGAATGGGTATAAGTAGCCGCCAAAGCGGAAAACTTGCGCAGTATGCAAAAAGCTTGCCTGAAAATCGTGTTTCAGACAAGCTTTGGTGGAGCATAGGAGATTCGAACTCCTGACCCCCACAATGCCATTGTGGTGCGCTACCAGCTGCGCTAATGCCCCGCGAACGAAGCATATTGTACCACAACCGTCTGCGCCTGTAAAGGGGGACGGCGGAGTTTTTTCGCAAATCAGGGCAAATCACGCAACAGCCGATCCCTCTAGGGATTGGAGGGCCAAGGCGCAAACAGCGAGCCGGGCTCCAGGTTGGGTGCGACGGTCGGCACCTGCGTTGGCTGCGGGGTTGCCTCTTGCGTGGGCTGTGCGGTAGGCGTAGGCTCCTGCGTGGGCTGCGCGGTAGCTTTCTGGGTGGGCTGCGCGGAAGGCTCCTCGGTGGAGGCCGGCCACATTTCCTCCACAGCCGACCAGGGGATAGTGGTAGGGCCCGCCGGCATCTCGGCATCCCGGGCCGTGGAATATACCGTGTACATCCCCTGCACGAACACCGGGGTAAACAGCGCATCGAAGGCGGTTTTGTCCACCTCGTACTCGCCGTATTCGTTGTCCCCCAGCAGTATGTAATCTACCCCGTACTTTTCCAAAACGTCCAGGTTGTTTGCCGGATCGTTGTAGAAGCGAACGCAATCCTTGTTGTTTTCGGCGTAATCGAGGCCGTGGAAGTAGAGGTATAGGTCGGGCCCACATACGATGCGCCGCCCGGCAAGCGCGGCTACCGGATTGACGTGGCTTTCGCCCGTGATGAACACGGCCTCGGCCGGGGTCTCCTTTTCCGCAAATTCAGCGCAGGCGACCGCATCCTCGGAGAACAGCTGATAGTCGCTAACCACCTCGCGCGCGATGCTGAGCCCCCCCGAGGTCACCGATAGAATCACGAATCCCGCCGCGAGCACGTATCGGCCGCGCAACCCCTCCAGCCGCTCCCAAATCACGCCCACATAATCGGCCACCAGCAGCGCGCCGATCATGTACCACACGTAGAGCAGCTTGTTGTTGTCATATTCGTTGGGCTGGAAAAGCACGATTTCGGCCACCAGGTAGATGGCGAACGCTCCGGATGCCAGCGCGGCGCGGCGGCGGTCGGCATCCAGCATGGCGCAGAGCAGCAGCAGGAACGCCGGGCCCACGTTCTTGATCCAGAACCACAGGTAGCCGTCGATCATGCCCAGGTTCCGGCTGTTGTTGACCCAATTGAGCTGAATACGCAGCGAACCGCCCTCCAAGGTTTGCGGCACAGCGAACTTGAGCAGCTGCGGAAGCGCCAGCACCAGCGTAATGAACAGGTAAAGCGCGCCTCCGGCCAATACCCTGCGGCGATTGTCCGCATCGTGCTCGGGCAGGGGCTGCCACCACGCATTGCGGCCCAGCGCCTGCAGAAGCAGGCAGAGCGCACCGCTGGCCAGGCAGAAGGTGAGCGGGGTGACGGGCAGCGGCTTCGGCGCACTATCCAATGCGAACAGCACCGCCAACGCGGCGCACAGCCCGCAGCCCACCAGCATCACCCAACGCATCGTGGTGTTTCGCGCCAGCAAGAGCGCGCAAAACAGCCATCCGGCGGCGCAAATACCCAGCGCCACCTTGGGCCAGGGCTCGGCGGTCAGCGCCGCCGCCACAAACAGCAGGAAGCCCAGTATCTGCCACATTCGGCGGGTCAGCACCACGTGCTCGGGGATATCGCGGTTGCGAGGCTGCACCAGTGCGCAGATCATCCAGCCCGCGCTGCACAGGCCCAAGGCCAGGAACGAATGGGTGTGCACCAGCGGAAGCGCGGCCGCAAACACCGCTGTGCAAAAAAACTGTCGCAGCTTGCGGGTCAGTATGGCCGAATGCAGCAGATAAAGCGCGGGTAGCAGCAGCGTCCACCCCGCCAACAGCGTGCGCTGCGGCAGCATAAGATCGACGATCACGTTCGACCAGCGCAGGTTGAAATCGGGCTGGTTGGCCGGGGTCTTGTAGAAGCCGGAGAATATCTCCTGTATGCGGGAAAAATCCCTGCCCGCCATGTCGAAATCGTAAAGGAACCCCAAACCGCCATTGATAAAGAACAGCAGCATCGCCAGGATGACCAGCCAATTGCGCTTGCCCAGCACCGAGCGGGCCAACAGCAGGTACCCGGTGAACACCAGCGCCATCATCAGTGTGCCGGGCACGATGATCGCCCAGCGCAGCGGCAGGCCGAATAGCAGCAGCGAGGTGCTCAGCGAATCCCCAAGGAAGGGGTAGCTGAGCTGCACGCCGGGCAGTATGGAGTACTCGGGCGGGAATGCCGCGTTGCGCAGGCTGGTGGCGATGCCCAGGTGCAGGTTCAGGTCGCCATACGTGGCCTGACCCACGTGCAGGGTGCCCTCCTCTGGGCGCAGAACGTGGGTATGCTGCAGCCAACCGCCCAGCACCACCAACGGCAGCACCACGCATAGCCACAGCACCACGATGTTGGAATCCTCGCGGCCCCATCGCGCGGTCGGCTGCCGGTCCCGGAACAACCAAGCCAGCACCATCAGCGCAGCCAGCGCACCCACCGCATACAGGTGCGCAATCTCGCTAAAGCGGAAGAAGAACGCAAATATCGCAGGCAGCCACATCAGCAGCAAAATGCCCAGCGAACAGCCCAGCCACAGCCGAACCACCGGCCGCTTGCAGGGCAGCTGGCAGCGCATGATCACGCAGCCCGCCAGCAGGTAGAGCAGGAGCATCCCAACAGCGAGCAACGCGCTCCCTCCCCTTCGTTTTCTTACTTAATGTAACTGTAAACTCGGAATGAGCGTGCGAAATGGCTGCTCGGAACAAGCCCGCGCTAAACGCCCCAAAGCATGAACAACGCCGAAAACGTGATGATGCCGATGACGAACGATAGGGAGGATACTGCACCGTAAAGTTTGGAATCGCAGCCCAACTCCTCGCTGTAGGCCATGGAGGCGTTGGATACCGGGGTGAGCAAGCCCAGGGTGATGACCTTGGCGTAGGTAGGGTCGATGCGCAGCACAAAGAAGCACAGCAGCGATACCCCAAGCGCCACGCCATAGCGGATGGAGAGGATGTGTCCGAGCTGGCGGAGCATGCTGCGCTCCAGGCGCAGATCGAGCACCAGCCCGATGAACAGCATGCCCAGGAACACGTTAGCGCCGCCGACCTTGCCGGTGAAGTTGAGCACGAATCCGGGCAAAGATAGGCCCAGCGCGCGCAGGGCCAGCAGGCCCAGGTAGGTCATGAGCGGCGCGGAACGCAGCACATTGCGCAGCAGCGCACCCGGCGAAAGCCGCTCGGCGGAATCGCGGCCCCGGGCCAGCGCCTGGGAGGTAACGTAGTTGAAACCCATGTTGAACAGGCTTTGCGCCACGTCAAACGCGGCCATGGCCATGAACGCATAGGGCATGTTGGCCTGCACAAACGGGATGGTGAACACCGCGATCAGGAACCCGCAGGACATCAGCAGCGTCAGCGCCCGCGATTGTCCGGGCTGGC
This sequence comes from Eubacteriales bacterium, assembly GCA_031553615.1. GTDB lineage: Bacteria > Bacillota > Clostridia > Christensenellales > Aristaeellaceae > WQXF01. Next base: position 36,355 of record JAVBLJ010000001.1, on the reverse strand, counting down.
CCCGCGTGGTGACGATGGCCAGCACGTTGAGCAGCAAGCAGGCCCCGCAGCCAATAAAAAAAGGCGTAAGCAGCTCGCCGATGTTCAGCCGCATATCGAACCCCGCGATGATGGCGCAGGGCATGGTGATATTGAGGATGAGCGAAAGGAACAGCTTGCGGTGCTGCGAGCCGATCACGCCCCTGCGCTTGAGAAGATAGCCCAGCGCAATCATGGCCAGCAGCACCAAGGAATTGATGAGCGCGTCCAGCATCAGTAACCTCCGAAAAATTTAGGATGAGACGGGCCGAAGCCCCTACTCGGCGATGGATTGCGAGCCGCGTATCGGCGGCATCTCGCGCGCAGGGCGGCCCACCCCGGTCAGCGCATGGATCATGGTGGCCAGCAGCAGCAGCGCCACCACGATGTGGAGGATAAGCGAACCGTTGGAGAGCAGGTTGTTGTTGGAAGGGGTGATCTGCGCCAGGGTGGAAAACACCAGGCAGATCAGCGAAAACACAGCCAGCACCGCCGAAACCAGGCTCAGCCAGCGCCATACAGGGCGGCCGCTGGCGCGCAGCCAAACGATCACCGGCAGCATCGCCACGGCGCACACGCCCAGCGACACCGCCCCAAACAGCGGCCACAGCGTCCAGAAATCCCCGCTGGAAACCAGCAGCGCGGCCACCACCGTGATGAAGGCGGCCAGCAGGCGATCCATGGAGAAAGCGCGCGGCGGCATGCTCTGGTTGAAGTAGATGCCGTGCATCAGCGAAGTACCCAGCCGCACCGCCATCTCCAGCGCGCCCAGCGCACAGCCGATGCACACCAGCATCACCCATAGGTAAGCCCACTGCAGTGGCAGCCCGGTTGCGGTCAGCAGGGTGGTCACCGCGCCCAACAGCAGCCGGGGCGCGTCGGTTACGCCGTGCAGCGCGTTGAGCGGAAGCTGCGCGTATTGGCCCACCGCGATCACCACCGCCGCCCCCACGAACGCCGCGGCTAGCGTGCCGCCGAACACCACCGAGTACCCGTCCTTCTCGCGCAGCTCAAAGCGCGAAGCGCGCTGCGCGGTGGAGAGCAGGTACACGGCGTTCGCGCCGCCGGCCATGGTGCTCATGAATAGGAAGGGCAGCAAATCGCCGCCGTTCTTGATGCTCCAGCCCACAAACGTAGGCTGGGTCACCTTGACCGGCGCAAACAGCGTCGCGCCCAGGCAGACGCCCGCCATGCCCAGCGTCAGCACACCCACCAGGGTGTCCCGCGGCGCGCTGAACCAGTGCCCGGGCAGCAGCGCCGAAACCAGCGCGAAGCCGAGCAGAATATAGGTAAGATAATCGGGGGCGAGGGCGAGCGGGAAAAGCGTGCTCAGCCATACCACGCAGCCCAGGCCGATCACCGCCAGCACGGTGGCCAGCAGCGGTTGGCGCTTGAGCCGGAACAGCAGCAGGCCGTACAGCGCGGAGAGCACCACCAGCCCGATGGTGGCGGTGGCGGCGACGCTGCGCTGCTCCGCCTCCCAATCCAGGTTGCGCTTCGCCTGTTCGAATGCCTGGGAATCCATGTAGGGCGTAATATCCAGCTGGGTGCCCTTCTCGGCGCTCTCCTGCACGGTTTGGAAGGTGTCCGCATCGCTGATGTAATCCTCGGCGCGCAGCACCTGCGGCTGGCTATCCCAGTTCGAGGCGATCACCTGCACCATCATGGCCAGCATGAGCACGGAGAGCAGCCAACCCGTGACAGAGAGCAGCTGCTTGCCCCGTCCGCCCAGGTGTGCGTACATCAATGCGCCCACGTTCTTGCCCTCGGCGCGCAGGGTGGCCCATTGCATGGCCAGGTAGGGCAAGGCCGAAAGCAGCATGGCACCCAGCACGGTCCAGAGCAGCGCGGGCGTAATGCCATAGCGCAGCAGCAGCGCCACGCTATAAAGTGGGGCCATGCCCACCAGCACCGTCACCTGCCCGGCCAACAGCAGCCAGGAGGGTAGCAACCGGCCCGCACGGTCGCCCAGCGCGATGCGGTCCGGGTCCACGCCCAACGCGCGGCGCAGCGGCCCGCGCCACAGCAGGTACCACAACATCAAACAAACCCCGGCGGTCGCCAGCCAAACGCTCGCCAACATGGGCGGACCCTCCTTCGGCACACAGCTTTGGTACGTGGCATCTGTACGGTACATAGAATCAAAACGGAAATAGAATCAAAACGCGATCGTTTTGTGCGAAAAGCAGCGCCCTATTGGCACGTGATGTTAACATTATACAAACCATTTTTCGTTGCGTCAATCCGCACTATCAATAAAAGCTGTAAAAAGTAACCGATATTGCAGAATAAAGGGTTTCATGATGCGAAGATATATGCTATAATATCTCTAAAATCTCGGTTCGTCCGGTTTTTTTGTGCTCCTTCCTTCCAAAGATCGTGCGAAAGATGCCAAAGAAGGCGTTATAAAGGCACTGCAAAGACGCCGCAAAGACGCTACAAAAGCTTGCGCGATAGTCGCGCGAATAGGTCGCCCAAATGGGCCGTTACAGACGAAAAGAAATCTGCCTTATCCCCAGAAAGGAGCGCTGCATAGTGTCACTGAAGCTCCCCCGTGCGGAGGAGGAAGCCGCTTCGCTTTCCGCCTCCCAGCCCGGTGAGCCGAACTCGTTGCGCGCCCGTTGGCTTCGGTTGGCTTGCGTGGGCAACGCCGTACAGGCGCTTGTTTGTTGCGCGCCGCTTGCTTGGCGGCAAAACACCATCCCCGGGCTGCTGCTGCTGCTGTGCGCAGGCCTGCTGCTGGGCTTGAGTGCGCGCGTTGCCGCCTGGAGCCGCAAGCCCGGTGCGATGCGCGCGCTGCTGACCCTTCTTCTGCTCTATCCCCACGCGCTGCAATGGGGTGTCGGTGGCTGCCCGCAGGGCATGACCGCCGCTTCGCTGTCCTTGCTCGCGCCGGTGCTGGCCTCGCTGACCGCCGAGGGCAAGGAGGGCCGTCGCTGGCTGATGATGTTTACGCTGCTCGCCGTGGTGGGCGGGGTGGCCGAGGTCGTGCTTGTGCCCGCCATCCGGCTGCGCGCCGCGCTGCTCTACGGGGCAACGCTGGTAACCGGCTGGCTGTTTGCGCTGAGCCTGCGGCAGATACAAACCGAGGCTCAGGTGGTGATCAACCGCGCGCAAAACCTGGCCGACGCGCTGCAGGAAACCCAGGAGGATTTGGGCGCGGCGGATAAAGTAAAGAGCGACTTCCTAGCCAGCATGAGCCACGAAATCCGCACGCCCATGCACGCCATTTCCGGCATGGCCGATATGCTGCTGCTCAGCGAACAGCTGGGCCCCACCGAGTACATGCAGGCCGAAAATATCAAGCTGGCTTCCCAAAATCTGCTGGGGCTAATCAACGATATACTCGATATCAGCAAGATCGAGGCAGGCAAGCTGGAGCTCTACGAGGAGCGGTATGATTTCCCCAGCATGTTCCACGATGTGGTGTCGGTCATCAGCATGCGAGCGCGGGAGCGCGGCCTCGCCTTCATCACCCAGGTCGATCCGGAGATTCCCAAGACCATGATTGGCGACAGCGGGCGCATCCGCCAGGTGCTGCTCAATCTGCTAGGCAATGCCGTGAAGTTTACCGATCACGGCTCGGTGACGCTCAACGTGCAGCGCCTCTACCGCGATAACCAGCTCACCCTGCATTTCGAGGTGTCCGATACCGGCATGGGCATCCCCCCCGAACAGCTCGCCAAGCTGTTTGGCCTGTTTGAGCAGCTCGATGCCACCCGCGCCCACAACCGCCAGGGCACCGGCCTGGGCCTGGCCATCAGCCGCCGCTTGGTGGAGCTGATGCACAGCGAGCTCAGCGTGCGCAGCGAGGTGGGCCAAGGCACCACCTTCGCCTTCAGCATCGCGCAGCAAGTGGTCAACGATGCGCCCATCGCCGCCGTACCCGGCGCGCGGGAGAAGCGCCTGCTCATCTGCAGCGACCACAAGGAGTTCTACGAAAACGCCATCGAGATGGCGGCGCGGCTCAAGGTCAAGGCGGTGCGCAGCGTGCCCACCGAGGCCGAGGGCTACACCCACATGCTGCTCGATCTTTCCTCCGAAGCGGCCTACGCCTGGATTCGCCAGCCCACCCCGGCCGCTTGCCAGCGCGCGCTGCTGGTCGATCCGGCCACCACGCTGACCGCCTATATCCGCATGAGCGACCGCGTGATCTTCCATCCGCTGCACATCATGACCATGAGCGCCGTGCTCAACGATGCGCAGACCGAGAAAGCGCCCACCCCCATCCAGCAGGTGCGCGAATGCATCTTCCAAACCAAGGGCGTGCGCGTGCTGCTCATCGACGATAACGACGTAAACCTGATGGTCGCCGCCAACCTGCTCAAGCTCTACGGCATTGCGGTGGATACCGCCACCAGCGGCGAGCAGGGCATTGCCAAGCTGGAAAGCGCGCCCTACGATATCGTGTTTGTGGATCACATCATGCCCGGCATGGATGGCGTGGACACCGTGCGCGCCATTCGCGCCTTGGGCGGGCCCTACGCCTCCCAGGTGGTGCTGATGCTTTCGGCCAACGTAATGCCCGAATCGCGCAAGCTGTTTTTGAAGGCTGGCGTGCAGGACATGCTTGCCAAGCCCATCGAGCTGCCCAAGCTGAGCCAGCTGCTTAGCACCTACCTGCCGCCCGAGAAGTGCCTGGGCGCGCGGCAGACCTCTACGCAAAATGGCTACCTGCAGGCGCGCCTGCAGCAGATCAGCCAGGCGCTGACCCCGCTTTTGCTGACCCGCACCGAGAGCCTGCTGGCCAACGAGCACATTGAGGCGATCGATGCGTACCTGATGGAGCTGCAGGACGCGCTGAACCGGCTGGCCCCGCTGACCGAGCGCGTATCCGCCTGCGTCCACCGCGCATCGCGCCAAAAAGCGCTGCTGATTCCGCTCGCCCATCTGCGCGATCTGCTGGCGAACATCGGCGAAGTGTCGCTCAGCACGCGCGCAAAGCTCTTCTACCGTTCGCTGGAGGATAACGATTCGGCCTTCGTGCGCGAAAACATCCGCTCGCTCTCCACGGCGCTCAATCGCTTCCGCGATGCGCTGCGCGAGGCGCTCAACCGCTGCGATATCGCTGCGATCACCAAACCCGAAGAGCAGCGCCTGCTCGAAAACATCCGCGATCTGCTGGCGGCCTTCCAATATACCGATGTGCAGGAGCAGTTCACCGTGCTGCGCGCCTGCGGCCATGCCGATCGCGAAAAGTACAATCAGCTGCACGCCTTCCTGCAGGCCTTCGATTACCGCCGCGCGCAGGAGCTGGTGGAGCAGATGCTGTTCGAGCTGCCCGGCGCGATCACCGCCCCCGTCATTGCGCCCGAGGCCCCGGTGCCAATCGCCGAAAAGGCCGCGCCTTCCCCGCCCGTAAAACCTGCCGAGCGGGCCGTGGCGGAATCGGCCATCGAGGCCGCGCGCGATATGCGCGAGGTAGTCGCGCCCCGCACCGCCCTCGACGATCACACCTTCGATGACGACGAAATTCCGCCCGAGTTCGCCGAGGAATTTGCCGCCGAAATGGCCCTCATGGAAGCCGCCTCCGCAGCGACGGATGCGCAGCCCGGCACGCCGGCCGCCCATCACGGCGCTTCACCTTCCAATAGCGAGGTATCGTATGTATAGCGATCGCAAGACCATTCTGGTGGTGGACGACGACAACATCATCCTGATGCTGGTGCATGGCCTGCTCAAGGCGCAGTATCGCTGCGTGCCCGTGCGCGGCGGGGCGGATGCGCTCCACTTTTTGGAGCAGGATTCCGCCGATCTGGTGCTGCTCGATATGGAGATGCCGGAGATGAACGGCATGGAGGTGGCACAGGCCATCCACTCCATACCCCGGTTCGCCAAGCTGCCAATCCTGCTGCTGACCGGCGTGGCCGAAAACAGCCAGCAGCTGGCCATGCTGCAGGATCCTTGCGTGGTGGATGTGATCCGCAAGCCGTTCCTGCCCTCCGCGCTGCTGCGGCAAGTGGGGCTTTATTTGGAGCTGTACGATCTGCGCGGTCAGCTCGATCAGGTCTCCCGCGATCGCACAGCCGGGCTTTCCGCCCAGCGCAATTTACTGGTTTCGCTCTTTTCCAACCTGGTGGAATACCGCGATCAGGCCCAGGGCGCGCACATCCAGCGCATCAAGGCCGTGGTGCGCAAGGTGATTACCGGGTACAACAAGCTCTTCCCCGAGCGCGCCATCGCCGATGCGGTGGCCGAGCGCATCGTGCTGGGCAGCCAGATGCACGATATAGGCAAGGTGTCCATCGCCGATGCGATCCTGCTCAAGCCCGGACGCCTCACCCCGGAAGAGTACGATATTATGAAGAAACACACCGTCTACGGCGCGCAGGCTCTGGAAAGCGTGGAGACCGAGGACCCGGACGGGCTGCTGCAAATCGCGCGGCAGATCGCCGCCTCCCATCACGAAAAGTGGGATGGCACCGGCTACCCACTCGGCCTGCGCGGCGAACAGATACCGCTTCCCGCGCGCTTCGTGTCCGTGGCCGACGTGCTCGATGCGCTCATGTCGCTGCGCCCCTACCGCCGCGCGCTCGATTACGAGCAGGCCATCCAAAGCATGGTGGAGGCCCGCGGCAAGCACTTCGATCCCGATCTGGTCGATGCCTTCCTCGATCAGCGCGCCGTGATCCAGGATATCTACGTCAGCTACGGCGAAAACTGAATCTGCACCTTGCGCCCCGCCTGCAAAGGGCGGGGTTTTTTGTCTGCTTTTGCAAAAATCCATAAAAACTTGGCACTTCAAACGAAAATTCCTTGAGTTTCGGGTATCCATGGGGTACAATGACAAAGATACCAAGGATCACCCAAGATTCCCATGGATTGCTGGAAAATTGCGGGAGGAATGCGCTTGCAGGCAAAGACGGTGCTGGTGGTAGGTGCTTCGTCCGGGCTGGGGTTGGCGGTTGCGCGCGAGACGGCGCGGGCCGGGCATCGCGTATTTGCGGCGGCGCGCGGCTTCGCCGGGCAGCAGGGTGCCTCGCCCGAGGGCTATCATTGCCTGGCGATAGACGTGACCGACGAGGCCAGCATCGGCGAGGCGCTGCGTGAGGTCGAGCGGTTGGCCGGTGCGGTCGATGTGCTCATCCTGTGCGCGGCGCGCATCATGCTCGGCAGCTGCGAGGATACCTCGGAGGCCGAGCTGCGCGCGGTGCTGGATACCAACTTCCTGGGCATGGTGCGGGTGATCCACGCGGTGCTGCCCGCCATGCGCGCCCACGGCGGTGGATTGATCGTGCCCTTCAGCTCCCTCAACGGCCTGATGGCCACGCCCTTCACCAGCGCGTACGTGGCCTCAAAGCATGCCGTCGAGGGCTGGTGCGAATGCCTGCGCATGGAGTGCAGCCCCTTTGGAGTGCGGGTGTGCGTGGTGCGCCCCGGCGATCACCGCTCGGGCAACTCGGCCTCCCGGCAGCGCGCGGCGCGGGCCCAGGCGCCAGATTCGCCCTATGCGGCGGCCTGTGCGCACGGCACGGCCACCATCGCTCGCGACGAGGCCGGGGGCAGCAGTCCCCAGCATTTGGGCCGCGCCGTGGCCCGGCTGATCGCGCGGAAACATCCGTCCGGCACGTTCACCGTGGCGCGCCTCGATCAGCGGCTGGCCTCCTGGCTCCACGACCTGCTGCCCGCGCGCGCATTTGCTTGGGTATTGCGGTTATACTACCTGGGTCGTGTCCGGTAATACCAATTCCAATTAGGTTTTGCCAATAAGCCAGCGAGAGATTTTTACGTTCGGCTAGGAGTCCGAAGGAGGCGTAGCCAGCAGCTACGCTGACTGAGGCACGACAACGCCGATCGGATAAAGATCCGCTGGATTGTGGCAAAACGTAGTTGGAATTGGCATAAAGGATGGGCCGAGTGACGATAGAGCACGCCGAGAGGATATGGAGGGAGGAAGGATATGACAGGTTTTATAGTGGATCGCATTGCGCGGCTGGAGAAGGACAAATCGATCAAGAATTTATATGGTATCATTGCATCGTCCGGAACCGATCGCGTTGCGGCAGAATTCTTGCTGGATGGGCAAACCGTTTCCTGGACGTTTACCGATTGTGACCGCATGGCACGGGCGTACGCCGCGCAGCTCCGCCGGGCTTTCTGGCAGACCGATGCGGGGTTCATCGGCATCAAGGTGGATTCCTGCCCGGAATGGCCCGCGATTTTTTGGGGCGTGATGATGGCCGGGTACTCGCCGCTTCTGCTGGATTCCACGCAGAGCGACGAGATGACCACCTACCTGCTGGGTCAGGCCGGGGCGCTGGGCATCGTCAACCGGGCCGAGCAGCCCCTGCCCGAAAAGTACCGTCAAATCCATTTGGCCGACCTGATGGGCGCGCCCGAAGCGCCGGAGAATTTTTCCCCAAGATTTGCCGACGCGGTGGCGCTTTGCACCTCGGGCACCACGGCCACCTCGCGTATCTTCGTGTACAATGGCGAGGCGCTGGCGAATCAGGTGCTCAACAGCGGCCTCTTGCACAAGGCCAATCGCTACATGATCACCGATGAACCCACCCGGATGCTCGCCTTTTTACCGCTGCACCACGTGCTGGGCTTCCTGGTCAACGTGCTGTGGGTGCAGTTCATCGGCTATTGCAACATCTTCCCCAAGGATCGCTCGCCCCAGACGCTGCTGGAAACCTGCCGCACCCTCAAGGTGCAGATGGTGGTGGCGGTGCCGCTGCTCATCAACAATCTTTCGGTGGCGCTGGGCAAGAAGGTCGCCAAGGAACCCAAGGCCAAACGCACCGCCTTCGCGGCCATGAAGTGGCTCTCCATCGCGGTGCAAACCGTGGCCCCGCACGCGGGTCTGCGCTTTGCGCGCAACGTGCTGTTCAAGCAGGTGATTGCCCAGCTGCTCGGCCCGCAAATTCGCTGCATTCTCGTAGGCGGCGGGCACACCCCTGCCGAGCACATGCGCACCATTAGCGCGCTGGGTTACTATACCTCGTGCGGATTTGGCATGACCGAAACCGCCTTGACCTCGGTAGAAACCAGCATGCGTATCCACAAGCGCATCAGCGGCAGCGTGGGCCGTCCGCTGAAATCGGCGGAATACCACGTGCTGCCCGCCAGCCGCTGGACTCCGGGCCGCGGCGAGATGCTCATTCGCGGCAGCACCATCCATACCGGGCGCATGGTAGATGGCAAGCTGCTGCCCTCCGATGTGGACGCCCGCGGCTGGTACCCCACCGGCGACATCGTGCGGCTCAAGCGCAGCGGCATGTGGGTCGAAGGCCGCAGCAAGGATGTCATCATCAACGAATCCGGCGAAAACGTCTACCCCGACGAGCTGGAGGACGTGTTCTCCGGCCTGGAGGGCGTGGAGCAATTCTGTGCGCTGGGCATCGCCAAACAGGGCGAAAAGGGCGGCAAGTACCAGGATATCGCCCTGGTTTGCAACGTGGGCGCGGCCTACAACGATCTGAAGTTTTTGGAGACGCTGGCCCGCAAGATTGCCCAGGCCAATAGCCGCCTGCCCCTGCTCAAGAAGCTGACGCGTGTCATCGTCACCCCCGAGCGGCTCCCGCTGGTCAACGGCATCAAGGTGAAGCGCATTACCCTGCGCGAGCAGATCGAGGGCCGCAAGATCGCCTGCCGCGATTTGGATTTAAAGGCGGCCTCGGTGCGCGCCCCCGGTGCGGCTCAGCCCGATCCGGTGGCCGAAGCGGCCGCCCCGGTCGATCTGCGGCTGGACGAGATTCGCACCAAGGTGCGCCGCGTGTTCGCCGAGGTGCTGGAAATCGAGCCCGAGGCCGTGACCGACGACGCCCACTTCGTGGACGATTTGGGCGGGGACAGCCTGCAAAGCCTGGGCATCGCGCTCAAGGTCGAGGAGCTGTTCGGCATCCTGATTCCTACCGAGCAGTACGCACAGTGCTCCAGCGTGACCGACCTTTCGGCGCTGGTGTACGCGCACATTCGCGGCAACGTGCCCTACGCTTCCGAGGCCGCCAAGCTCCAGGGCGAGGTCACGCCCATCACCCGGTTTGAGGATTCGCCTGAGTTCAAGGCGTTTGATGCCCGCCGCCAAGAGCTTTTGGTGCACGGCAATCCCTACTTTGTGTGCCATGAATCGCCGCTAAGCGACGTATCGCTGATGGATGGGCATCAGGTGCTCAACTTCGGCTCGTACAACTACGTTGGCATGTCGGGCCGCCGCGAGGTGATGGATGCCGCCGAGGCAGCCATCGAAAAGTACGGCACCTCGGCCAGCGGCAGCCGCCTTTTGGCCGGCGAAAAGAGCCTTTACCAGGAGCTGGAGCGCGAAATCGCCGCATGGAAGCACTCCGAGGCCGCGCTGGTGCTGGTGGGCGGGCACTCGACCAACGTGACATTCGTGGGCAACTTCTGCGGCCCCCGCGACCTGATCGTGTACGACGCGATCGCGCACAATTCGGTGGAGCAGGGCTGCCGCCTGAGCCCGGCCACCACCAAGCCCTTCCCGCACAACGATTTTCAGGCCCTCGAGGGCATCCTGCGCCTCCAGCGTTCGCGCTTTGAAAAGGTGCTCATCATCGTCGAGGGCGCGTACAGCATGGATGGCGACATCGCGCCCATCCCCGAATTCGTGCGCATTAAGAAGGAGTACGGCTGCTTCCTGATGGTCGATGAAGCGCACTCGGCCTGCGTCATCGGCCAAAGCGGCGGCGGCGTGGACGAATATTTCGGGCTGCAGCCCGGGGATATCGACATCAAGATGGGCACCCTGTCGAAGGGATTGGGCACCTGCGGCGGCTACCTGACCGGCTCCGAGGCCCTGATCGAATACCTGCGGTACAACCTGCCCGGCTTCGTGTTCTCGGTGGGCATCTCGCCGCCGTTGGCCGCCGCCACCCTGGCCTCGATCCGGCTGCTGCGCGACGATCCCTCCATCATGGAGCGTATGCGCCGCAACATCCGCACCTTTATGTACGAGGCGGGCCAGCGCGGTCTGGATACCTGCCTGGCCGGAGAAACCGCCATCGTGCCCATCCTGGTGGGCCGGGATGAGGATGCGTTTGCGCTTTCGACACTGCTGCGCCAGCAGGGCGTGTTCGTGCCCCCGGCGGTCTATCCCGCCGTGCCCAAGAACAAGGCGCGTCTGCGCTTCTGCGTGATCTCCGAGCACAAGCCCGAGCAGATCGTACAAGCGTTGGATATCCTCGAAAGGGTCGCGGCCGAGGCGGGCATCGAGCTGCCACGCCGCAAGGGCATAAACACCCTGCCCGCGAGCACTCCGGTGCGAGCAAAAGCACCCGAAGCCTGAACGCGCCGCCCCCCAATTTGGGCAACCTGCTCGAAGTGCGGAGATAGAAACGTTGAATGCGTGGATTTTGCGACGATACGTACACAAAAGCAGCAATGAATGATATAATGCATGCATACAATGAAAGACCATGGTAATACCATGACTTGCACGAGAACTTGCAGGAGCGGGTGCGCGGCCAGTGTGTCGCAGGCCGCGCCTGCGGTGGATTGTTACGCCGCAAGTACGGGCTTGGGAGGATGCGCATGTATCAGGTGCTTTTGGTCACGGATCAGCCGGACGTCCGCGAGACGTTTGAATCCTTTCCCGATTGGACCGAGCTGGGGTTTGAAACACCCAAAATTGTGCTCACGGCCCGCGAAGCGATGCTGCTGGTGGAAAGCGGCGTAGCGGACGCAGTGGCCTACGTGTTGCCCAAGGATGAGGGCCAGGCTTTTTTCTCCTTCCTGGCGCAGCACCCCGAGGTGCGCGGCATGGAAGCCGCGTCGGACCCCCTGCGCCTGCGGCGTGCGCTCAGTTCGCTGCGCCGCGCATTGCACGAGCGCATGGCCACTGACACCTTCACCGACGTGCTGCCCATCCTGCAATCCGAATTTTTCCACAGTCTGCTGGAGGGCGTGCACATTTCATCCGAGGAACTGCATGCCCGCGCCGCCGCGCTGCATATCCAGCTTGCGCTGGATTCGCCGGTGTGTCTGGCCCAGCTGCAGCTTCCGCAGGGCGAAAGTTATCTGGACGAGGTTTGGCGCTATGGCCGCAACCGCCTGGAGACCGCGCTGCGCAACTTTTTCGAGCGTGACGAGGCCGACCTGCGCTACGTGCTAAGCGTGCTCAACCCGTACAACATCAAGCTGCTGGCCTGCCCGAAATCGCAGGTCGACCGCGAAACCCTGCGCCGCCGGATCGCCGAGCGCTTGGCGAATGGCCGCGAGGAAACCATGGAGTACCTGGAGCTTGAGGTGAAGGTACAGACGCTGAACCTGTACGACAACCTGTCTGTGCTGTGCGGGAGCACGCCGATGGCCGCAATTCGTTAGCGACATGTCTTGCAGCCCGCCTTGCTTCGGCTTGGCGGGCTGCTTTATGAAATGCACGGATGAAGTCAATAATTCTAAGGTGAGGTGAGGCTGATGCACTGGGCTTCTTTTCTGGCTTTACTGATCGTGCCGTGGGCGGCCACGTTTGCCGGCTCGATGCTGGGCGCGCGCATGCGGCTGCGCAGCGCGGGCTCGCAGTCCGGCTTCTTGGGCTTTGCAGGAGGCATCATGGTGGCGGCGGCGATTTGGTCGCTGGTAGTGCCTGCGTTCGACAGCATGCCCGGGCTGGGCGGCGCGGCGGTGTGCACGCTGGGCTTCGTGCTGGGTTGCGCGGGCATGCTGCTGCTCGATCGGCTGCTGCCCCACCAGCATGCGGAGGAGGAAAAGCCGGAGGGCCCGCCCTCTCATCTGTCCAGGCCGCTGCTGCTGGTGATGGCGGTGGCGCTGCACAACATCCCCGAAGGTCTAGCGCTAGGCGTGGTGATGGCGGCTTCGGCGCGGGAGGGATTATCGCTCACCGCCGCGCTGGTGTTTGGGCTGGGTCTGGCGCTGCAAAACTTCCCGGAGGGCATGGCGGTGGTGGTGCCGCTGCGCGAAGCGGGCATGACGGAGCGGCGCTGCCTGCGGTTTGGAACGCTGGCGAGTTTCGCGGAACCGGTGGCGGCGCTGATCGGGTTTGGGCTTTCGATTGTGCTGGTGGGGCTGGGCGGAGCGGCGTTGGCGTTGCTGCTGAGCCTGGCCGCGGGCGCAATGCTGTTCATCGTGGTGGAGGAGCTGATCCCGGCCTCCCAGGCGGCGGGTGCAGGCCACGCGCCGACTTATGGATTCCTGATCGGCTTCTGGCTCATGGCCGTCCCCGCCATCCTGCTCGGCTAATACCCATTCCAACTACGTTTTGCCACAATCCAGCGGATCTTTTTCCGATCGGCGTTGTCGTGCCTCGGTCGGCGTAGCTGCTGGCTACGCCTCCTTCGGACTCCTAGCCGATCGAAAAAATCTCTCGCTGGCTTATTGGCAAAACCTAATTGGAATTGGTATAACACGCGAAGCGAGGCAAAAGTTTTTGCCCCGCTTTTTTCAAAAAGCGGGCCGCCGGAGGCCACTCCCCCCCATCGCCCGCAGGCAGAAAAAAAGCATCCGGCAGCGAAGCGACCGGCCCAAAAAACAACGCCGATAACCGCAACCCCAAAGCCCCGTCAAACCCATCCGCCCAAACCTACCCGTTCAAACACCCGCCGCGCTCCGAGCACCCAGCACAGTTCGCGCACTGAAACAGTGCCTCCAACGCGACGGAAGGCGCGCGCATGCGGCGGTGCGGCACGCCATCCTCCCGGTAGGCCTCCCCCTGGGCCTCGAACCCATACCGCGCATAGAAGGGCATTGCCTGCTCCTGCGCGGAAAGGGCGAGCGAGGGCGCGGCATGATCCAGCGCCTTGGCGATCAGCAAGCGCATGAGCGCATCGCCGATGCTCTGGCCCCGATATTCGCGCAGTACGCAAATGCGGCCCAGCCGAAACTCCCCTTCGGCCCAGTAGATGCGGCCGGTAGCCACCGGAACCTCGTCGCTATAAATCACGACCTGCCAGCTGACCGAATCGAGCGCATCGGGCTCGGAATCGGCGGGAAATCCTTGCTCCTCCACAAAAACGGCGCGGCGCACGGCCAGTGCATCGTCGAACGGTTGACCCGGTTGAATCCACTTCCCAGAAATCATAGGACACCTCCGCAATTCGCATTTACAATCAAGCACTATCTGCCTCCGCAATCGAAAGCATAGCTCCAAAACATGGAAGGAACAGAAGAAACCTCGCGCAACTTGCGCATGTGGCAGGAAGTTGAAGGTTCTCCACCGAATTGTTTTGTCATGCGACCATAGAATCGCAGCATCAAGTCCGGGGGAGGCGCACCATGGAGCAAGAGCAGATAGCACGAATAAACGAGCTGGCGCGCAAAAGCCGAACAATCGGCCTGACCGAAGTCGAGGTGGAGGAGCAGCAGCGCCTGCGCACCCAGTACCTGCGCGAGTTTCGCGCCAACATGGAGCAAACGCTGCAAAGCGTTCGCGTAGAGCAGGAAGACGGCGCTTATCTGCCGCTCAAAAAGAAGCAGTAACGCCTGCGCAAATCCCTCCGTCATTATACGCGTTTTGGGGCAGGCTGGCAACAGAGAAACCGAACATTTGTCGAACGGTTGCACCGTTTTTGGGGTTGATTTTGCACGAAAAGTCCGCTATAATAAAGACGAACCGAGAGAGGATCAAGATAGACAAAGATCCATTCGGAGAAGGGGGGGTGATGCCAATGGATCAGGACGAGCGCGATATCGTCGAGTTCTCCGACGAAGACGGCAACACGCTGCTTCTGGAAGTCATGGATTACTTCTTCTATAACGGTGAAGAATTCGCGGTTCTCTGCGATGCCGACGAGGAAGCGTGCGATCATTGCTGTGAAGACGGGGACTGCGACTGCGACGACGAGCAGAGCCTCTACATCATGAAGGTCGTTTCCGTTACGGGCGAAGACGGCGAGGAGATGGAAGAGTTCATTTCCCCCGACGAGTCCATGTTGGATCAGCTCATAGAGGTTGTGCAAGCTCGTTTCTCGGAAGAGGACGACGACGATATCGAGGGCGAGACCGAAAAGGCCGAAGGCGAGAGCAAAGTCGAATAGCAGACCCGGTGACCCTTTGGCGCCTGGTGCTTCGCGTTCCTCCCTTCCCGCGCGGCGGCAAGGAATGCACCTGTTCGAACGCAAAAATTCGGACGATCTGTGAAAGCAAGCTGTGAAAGCGGCTCTGAAAAGCAGATTGGGAAAACGGATCAGGAAAACGGATCAGGAAACAACGGATCAACACAGGTTTCTGGCAGAAGTTTGTCGGTTTCGGTTGCGACTCCGGTGAAATTCGAATTCAGAATCGGAAATGGGATCTGAAAAATACTGAAAAGGAAAACCGGTCAGGAAACTGATAAAGGGAATCCGATCAGACAGCTCAGACTTTTCTCTCCGAAATCCACAATTGCATAGGTTCTATGGGCCAGGGAGCGATCCCTGGCTCTTTTCTGTGCTGCCTTCGCAACTGTGCACTCCCCTCGATCCATTGACATCCTTCCGGTCGTGCCGCATAATAATGCCATTCCTCATATGAGGGTATACAACCCATTGGGCTCCGCAGCTGCATCCTCATACTAGTCCTCGTTGGATTTCACGCAATAGATCGCGGAAGATTTTTGCGGAGGGCTAGGAGCCTGAGGGAGGCGTTGCCCGCAGCTACGCTGACCGATGCGCGACAACACCATTCGCAAAAAGATCCGCCAGATATGCCGGAAATCTATCGAGGACTAGTATCACATCCTAGCCGCACCATCGTCCAAAAGAAGGGGGATCACCATGTCGACGACAGCGCGAAAACGCGAGCTTTCGATCTATGCCGCTCTGTGCCTGTATGCAGCGCTCGTGCTCCTGCTCTGCACCAAGTCCTCGCCCCTGTTTGTTTTCAACGATTGGTGCGATGCCAACACCTATTTCACCATGGGCAAGGGGCTCATGCGAGGGGCCGTGCCCTATCGCGACCTGTTTGACGACAAGGGGCCGCTGTTTTACCTGCTGTACGGGCTTGGCTCGCTGATCGATTCGGATGGGTTCCTTGGCGTTTACATCGTGCAATCGGTCCTGCTGGGCGTCACGCTCATCTTCTGCTACCGCTTGGCCCGCCTGTACATCCCCCAACCCGCACTGGCGGCGGGGGCCGCGCTGCTGGTTCCCTTTTTCGTGCTGGCGACCGACGTCTACGTGATGGGCCTGGATTTCGGCGGCGGCTCGGCGGAGGAGATGATGCTGCCCTTCATCGCCTGGGGAATCTATGCGCTCGCACGGTACGATCACGAAAACGAGGGCCTCTACTGCCCTGGCTTCCTGCGGGTTGCGCTGCAGATCGGCCTGGCCACCGGAGCGTTGCTGATGATGAAATACTCGGCCTGCCCCTGGGGGCTCGTGCTGCTCGCACCCCCGTGCGTCGCGCTGCTGGCGCGCAAGCAATGGGCGACGCTTTGCAGGAGCTTGGCCGCGTTCGTGCTGGGCATCGTCGCGGTGGCGCTCCCCTATCTGCTCTATGCCCTGCTGACCCATTCCCTGGGCGATTTTGGGCATGCGTACTTCGAATACAACCTGCACGCTTATGGCGGGCTGAGTACCGGAATCCTGCCGCGCCTGCTGGCCGCCATCTACCGCGTTGTCGATAAGCTGATGGGGCTCTGGCCCGCCTGCATCGCGCTGCTGGGCGGCTTGGTGGCGGTGCTGTTTGCTCCAGAGAGTCAGTGGAAGCATTCGGTGGCATTCCGGGTCGCCATGGTGCTCAGCTGCGCCGCGCTGCTGTTGGGCCTGGCGGCAGGCCCGGCACTGTTCGCCTACAGCATCCTCCCAGGCCTGCTGTACTGCCTGTTTGGTGCCATCGTGCTCATGTGCCTGTTGAGCAAGGCGCTGGCGGGCGTCCCGGCCCAGGGACGAGGCTGGCTCATCGGCACCGGTGTGCTGCTGGTGTTCTGCTTTACAATGGGCCGCAACGGCCTGGTCGATTCCTTCCTGCTGCGCATGAACCGCGCACCCGGCGCGCAGCTCTGCCAGGAAGCGGTGGCGGAGGCCATCCTCACCGATCGGGAGGAGAACCGCACGCTGCTCGACGTGGGCCCGCTGGATTCCGGGCTGTATACCCTGACCGGAATCACCCCCAACGTGCGTTACTTCTACCGCTTAAGCGTCACCGAGGAGCAGTATCCTGCGCTCTATCAGGCGCAGCTCGGGTACGTGCTCGATCGCGGTGTGCGCTACGTCTGCATTCGCGATCACAGCGCGGAGCCGCTCTACGGCCGCGACGAGACCACCGCCCAAGCGCTTTTGGTAAACGAAACGTTGGCGCAATACGATTTGGTGCGCATCGTGCCCGGCGATGGATACTATGAACCGTATGCGTTCCACCTGTTCCGCCTGCGCGATTTTGTGCCCCAAATCGCGGGCGAGCAAGGCACCATCGATAGCCGCAACCCGCTTTTCTCCACCGAGGTCGGCAAGCGGGAGGCCGAAACCATCGAATCCACCGGGCAACAGGGGTGGCTGCTCCGGGGCCCGAACACCTCGATCGAGGATGGGCTGTACGACATCACGTTTGCGTTTGACCGCTGTGAAGGCGAAGCGAGCGAGCTGGGCTACGTCGAGGTCGCGCTGTACGGCGACCGCTACGCCGATGAGCCGCTGGAGCCGGGTGCCGCCTCGGTCACCATCCACGCCGTCCCTTTCGATAACGATAGCGAGATCGAGTTCCGCTGCTTCGTGAATGCAGGCGCTTCGGTGGCTTTCCGCCACGTCACCCTGACCCGCACCGCCGACGCGGAGTGAATCGCCCCCCCGCCCCTATTTCCTATCGATAAAAACTATTGACAAAAACTCCAGTTGGGATACACTATCTGGGAAAGGTTTCCCAAATTAGCCCAGCAATGATCGCGCGCAGGAATGCCGCGCACTTGCGGGCATGCCGCCTTGCTGCGCGGCTTTGGGGCCGAGAGAGCGTCCTCGAAGGAGAACCCTATGAATACGAAACGGTTGCTGGCGCTGGGTTTGGCAATTGGATTGGGTTTGAGCGGCGGCGCATTGGCCCAGGAGCGCGCGGACATCGCGGTGGTGCTGGATGTGCGCAAGGAAGTGGCCGACGCGCTGCGCGACGGGCTGGAGGCCCAGGCCGCCGAACAGGGCACGACCGTCGATTTCTTTGCGCCCCGCACCGATGTAGCGCTGCAAGCGCTCGTGGAGGACCTGCTGGCGAAGGGCTACGCCGCCCTCGCGCTGGCTTCGCAGGATGAAGATGCGCTGGGCGCATCGCTGGAAAAGGCCAAGGCCGCTGGCGTTCCTGTGTGCGTCGTGGGCGAGCAGCCGCAGCTGGCGGCGCTGAAGGCGGCACAGGGTGCGCTGTGGGGCATCACCACCGATGAAGCGGAGGTGGGGCGGCTGATCGGCGAGGATCTGGTGCGCCGCCTGCCGAAGGGCGGCCAGATCGTGATCCTGGAGGGCTGCGCGGACGACGCCTGCTGCCGCGATCGCATCCTGGGCCTGCGCTCGGCGCTGAGCGCTCAATCGCGCATCGAGGTGGTCGAGAGCAGCAACGCCGATGGGAAGCGCATTCGTGCCTTCGATTTTGCCACCAACTACATCATCGAATACGTCAACCTCCGCGCAATCGTCTGCGCGAGCGATGAGATGGCGCTGGGCGCGCAGGACGCGGTAGACAACAACGAGCTGGGCACGTGGGTGTACGGCACCGAGGGCAGCCGCGAGGCGCGAATCTCGGTGCGAGCCAAGGGCCTGACCGCCACCGTTGCGCGCGATTATGAGCAGGCTGGCCGCCGCGCGCTGGAGCTGCTGGCCAATCTGCTGGCCGGAAAGCTCGGCGAATCCGCCGTGCCGCGCATCGAATTCCTGGCGGCAAAGCTGATCGACGAATAGCCGATCATGGCGATCGGGTCAAGGCGGTCAACAATCTATCGAGGAGTAGTATAAGAAGGAAAACCGCAAGCCGATCCAGAACATAATGCGACGCCGGTAGCGTCGCTTTTTTCAAATTGGCGTATTGAAGCGGCGCAGGTAGCACCCGGAGACGTGAGGAGGAATGGCGATGATCGCATTGGCAAGCGACCACGTGGGCATCGGCCTAAAGACGGAAATCATGGCGTTGCTGCAGGAAATGGGCCTGGAGTACAAGGATTACGGCGCCTACACCCCGCAGAGCGCCGATTACCCGATATTCGCCGCGCGCGCAGCCCGCGCCGTAACCGGCGGGGAGTGCGAGCGGGGCATACTGATCTGCGGCACCGGGGTGGGCATTTCCATCGCCGCCAACAAAATGAAGGGCATTCGCTGCGTGGTGTGCACCGATTGCTATTCGGCCAAGCTTTCGCGCGAGCACAACGATGCCAACATGCTGGCCATGGGCGCACGCGTGGTGGGTAGCGAGCTGGCGAAGATGATCGCGCGCATTTGGCTGACCACCGAATTCGAGGGCGGTCGCCATCAGCGCCGCGTGGATCAAATGATGAGCCTGGAGCAGGGCTTGGAGATCGAGTAGGAAGGCGACAGCGACGCTCCTTTGTGCGGCGGCCGGGTCCCTAGAGGGTTATCCAATACGTTTGCTCCAGGGCGCCCTCGTACATGCCTTCGCGCGTAAGCACACCTCCGCAACTGCGGGCCGTTTTGCCGGAGGCAGTGTTTGCTTTATTGCAGGTAATCATGACCTTGGAAAGGCCCCTGTCGCGCGCAACGTCCAGGGCGAGCGACAGCTGTTGCCGCCCGTATCCTTTCCTTCTTTCCGAGGGACGAATTCCATAGCCAATGTGACCGCCGCTCTCCGCCAAGCTAGGGCTCAGAGAGTGGCGGAGCTGTATGCTGCCGATGATCTTGCTATCCGCCTTTCGGACGGAGAAAAAAGTGCTGGCGTGGACCTGGAGATTGGACAGCCTATCCTTTTCGATTGCGAGAATGAACTCCAACCATTCATCGAAAGCGGGAAAGCGGGCCATGCCGCCGCTTCCATGGATGTGCGTTTCGCCCAGATCGAAGTACTCCTGCCGATAGCCCCAGATTTCTTTTTCCAGCGCTTTGGATGGCTTCACCAACAGCAGATCGTATTCCATAATTCACGCGCACCTTTCCAACAAGAGTACGATTCAAGAGTACGATTATAGAAGAATGCGATTCTGAAAGCCAGGGGGAAGCAGGCTAATACCCATTCCAATTAGGTTTTGCCAATAAGCCAGCGAGAGATTTTTTCGATCGGCTAGGAGTCCGAAGGAGGCGTAGCCTGCAGCTACGCTGACCGAGGCACGACAACGCCGATCGGAAATAGATCCGCTGGATTGTGGCAAAACGTTGTTGGAATGGGTATTACTTCGTGGCCAGAAAATGCAGGTACACCGCCTGCGCGGCGGGCTTGGTCATGCCGGGGGCCTGCTGCAGCTCCTCCAGGGCAGCGCCCTTGATGGCCTCTATGTTGCGGAAATGCTTGAGCAGGGCTTTGCGGCGCGAGGGGCCCACGCCGGGAATCTCCTCCAGCTGCGATTGGGTGGCGCTCTTGCCGCGCAGGCCGCGGTGGTGCGTGATGCCGAAGCGGTGCGCCTCGTCGCGCACGCGCTGAATTAGGTGCAGCGCAGGCGAGTGCCGATCGAGCAAAATGGATTGCTCCACCCCGGGCAGGAAAATCTCCTCCAGCCGCTCCGCCAGGCCGAACATGGGAATATCGAACCCGGCGGCGTGCATCGCGCGTTGGGCGAAGGCCAATTGCTGCGGGCCGCCATCGATGAGCACCAGATCGGGCAACTCGGTGAAGCTGCCGCCCTCGGGCGTTTGGCCCTTGGCCTCGCGTTCGGCAAGTTCGCGCTTGGCGTGCTCAAACCGGCGGGAGATCACCTCGTGCATGGAGGCGAAATCGTTCGGCCCCTCCACGCTCTTGATGCGGAAGTGGCGGTAATCCTTCTTGCTGGCCACGCCGTCGATGCACACCACCATAGCGGCGACGCTGAGCGTGCCCTGGGTGTTGGAGATATCGAAGCCCTCGATGCGATGGGGCGGCACGGGCAGGCCGATGGCGTCGGCCAGCGCGGCGCAGGCGTCGGTGGTGCGCGATTGCTGCGATTGCAGACGGGCGTTGCGCTTTTGCAGCGCGTCCTCGGCGTTCTTTTTCGCCATGGCGACCAGCTCGTGCTTCTGCCCGCGCTGGGGTTGGCGCAGCGTGACCTTGGCCCCGCGCAGCTCACGCAGCAGCTGCTCCATGGCCTCGGCATCCTCGGGCAGCTCCTCGGTCAATATCTCGGAGGGTACCTGGGCCGCATCTTCGTAGAATTGCAATAGAAAGCTCTGCAACACCTCGCCAATGGGCGCATCCCCTGCGCGCTCCAGCGCGAAGTGCTCGCCGCCCACCATGCGCCCGCCGCGCACAAAAAGAATCTGCACCATGGCGTCCAGCCCGTCGCGCGCCACGGCGAGAATATCCTGATCACCGCCGGCGGTGGAGATAGCGCGCTGCTTCTCCATCAGCTGCTCGATATCCTGAATCTGCTGGCGGAGGTTGGCGGCCTGCTCGTAGCGCAGCGCCCCGGCGGCGGCCATCATGCGCTCGTGCAGCGCATCGGCCACGGCCTGATAGCGCCCGCTCAGGAAATCGATCACCTGCTTGAGCTCGGCATGGTAGGCCTCGCGCGTCACCTTGCCGGTGCAGGGCGCCAGGCATTGCCCGATTTGGTGATGCAAGCAGGGTCGCGTGGACCGCGAAGAGTTGAAGGTCTTGGCGCAGGTGCGCAGCGGGAACACCTTGCGCACCACCTCGATCACCTCGCGCACGCTGGATGCGCCGATATAGGGGCCGAAATACTTCGCGCCGTCCTCGCTCTTCATGCGGCGCGCCAGCTCCAGGCGCGGGAAATCCTCGCGCACGTCGATACGCAGGTAGGGGTAATGCTTATCGTCCTTGAGCAGGATGTTGTAGTAGGGTAGATGCCGCTTGATGAGGTTGCATTCGAGTATCAGCGCTTCGAGATTGGTATCGCAGAGCATGATATCAAAATCCTCGATCTTCTCCACCATGGCGAGCACCTTTGGGGAGTGGTTGCGGGAGGATTGAAAGTACGATTTTACGCGGTTTTTCAGGTTGACGGCCTTACCGACGTATATGATCTTTCCGGCGCTCTTCATCAGGTAGCAGCCTGGAGAATCGGGCAGCTCGCGCAGCTTTTGCTGGAGTTCCGCGCTGTGGGCGAGGGGCATTGGGTCACTTCCTTTTGCACAAAACATTGCATTATGTAGACTTTATGTTTCTTTTATTATGCCATACACCCGCCGAAAATGAAAGGGAAACGCTTGGAACCCCAAAACCGCAAGCACCCCTCCAGCCGGAGAGGTGCTTGCGGTTTGTAGTATCTGCGGGGAGTATCGGCCAATCAAGGCGTTACTCCTTCAAGCCGCCCGCGCCAATGCCGCGCAGCAGGTACCGCTGCCCCACCAGGTAAATGGCGATGGTGGGCACCAGCACGATGACCAGCGCCGCAAACAGCGCGCCGAAATCGGTGGCCCGCTTCTGCACCTGGTAAAGGTGCGCCAGCCCGACGGGCAGCGTTCTTTTTTCTGCGGTGCGCAGCAGCACCAGCGCCAGCGGGTACTCGTTCCAAAAGCCCATGGCCGAAAGCATCACCACCGTGGCAATGCCCGCCTTGGCTAGCGGCACGATCACATTCACCAATATGCGCAGGTTGGTGCAGCCGTCGATGCGCGCCGCCTCCTCGTAGCTGCGCGGGATGGTGCGCATGAAACCGGAAAGTAGAAAGATGGAGAACGGGAAGTTGAGCACCGCGTACACCAGGCTGAGCGCGAGCAGGTTGTCGATCATGCTCAGCCGGTACATCTGCGCGTACAGCGGCACCATGATGTAGGCCGCCTGGATAAAGATGCAGGTCATGATCACCGCCTCGATCAGCTTGGAGCCAAAGAAGCGGTAGCGCGCCAGCGCATACGAGGTCGGCACCACGAATAGCACCAGCAGCGCAGTGGATAGCGCCACCACCAGCACGGAATTGAAGAAATACTCGCCCATGCTGGCCTTGGTGAAGGCGCGCACGTAGTTGTCCCATGCGAAGCCCTTGGGCAGCGAAACCTGGTTCATCAGGAATTCGGTGTTGGTCTTAAACGAGGCCAGCACGTTCCATACGATCGGGTACATCAGCAGCACGGTCGTCGCAATCAGCAGCAGGCGAACCGCCCACTGCGCGATCAGGCCCTTCGCCGGGCGATGCATCGCCGGAGGCTTTTTCATCGGAGGCTTTTTCATCATGCGCCGCCTCCTTGCTGGTTGTCGTTTTGGTAGGTCAGCTTGCGCGAAAGCGTGGAAAGCACGAAGGCCAGCGCGAGCGAGAACACCGTGATCGCCATCGCGTAGCCGAAGTTGGCGCTTGCGCCAAAGGCCATGCGGTACATGTGCTGGATCAGCACCAGCGTGGAGTTGGCGGGGCCGCCGTTGGTCATAATGTTCGATACGATGTAGCTGAGGTTGATGGTGCCCGACATCGAGAGCACGAAGGTGATGCCGATGGTGTCCTTCAGCAGCGGCAACGTGATGCGCGTGAACTTGCCGAATTGGTTGGCGCCATCGATGGAGGCCGCCTCGTACACGTCCTGCGAAATGCCGTCGATGGCCGCGATGTGCATCACCATGTAGTAGCCCAGCGCCTGCCAGATCAGCACAAACGCGATGCACCACAGAGCGACGCTCTCCTCGCCCAGCCACATCACCGGGGGCTGACCCAGCGCGATCATCATCTGGTTGGCCACGCCGGTGGAGCGCGGATCGAATATGCAGGCCCACACGATGCCCACCACCGTCAGCGAGATCACGCTGGGTAGGAAGAACAGCACGCGGTACACGCCGCGCTCGCGCAGCTTGGTCTGCGTAAGCAAAAACGCGAACACCAGCGCCAGGAACACCGTGACCGCAGGCACGACGGCCAGCAGCTTCAGCGTGTTGCCCAGGGATTGCAGGAAGGTCGCATCCTTGGTGAACATATAGATGTAGTTATCCAGGAAGATGAAGGAGCGCTTGGCGGTCGCGCTCATGTTGGCGGCGTTGGTGAAGGACATGAGCAGCGCGTTGACCGTAGGCATGATCACGAACACGATCAGCAGCACCAGCGTGGGCACCACGCACAGCGCCAGGAATCCATAGGGCATCCGCCCCACGCGCGATTTTTTGGCAGATACGCTTTGCAAGAGATCCATTCCTCCTCGCACAGTTTACTGGCAGAATGGGGCTGGGGGACGGAGCGCCCGGGCTTGAATCGGAATCCCTCCCCCGCTCACGCGGTTCCCCTCTCTTTGACAAGGGAGGCAAGGATTCATAAAAGCCCTGCCTGGCCCCACGGCTGGGACGCAGGCAGGGCATGTCGTCGGTGAAGGGGATTTGGGCTTACTTCGCCATGTCGGTGCGAATCTCGGCGAACGCATCCTCGATCAGCTTGATGTAATCGGCC
This sequence comes from Eubacteriales bacterium, assembly GCA_031553615.1. GTDB lineage: Bacteria > Bacillota > Clostridia > Christensenellales > Aristaeellaceae > WQXF01. The sequence continues at coordinate 12,006 of JAVBLJ010000001.1, read as the reverse complement.
ACCGGGAGCTTGCCGGTTACCAGCGGGCCCATGCTGTCGTCGAACACCAGCTTGTAAACTTCCACCTTGCAGTTTTCCGGCAGGGTGGCGAAGTTCATGAGCATGAACTTGCCGGTCTCGTAGGCGGAGAACATGCCGTACACGCCGCTGGAGAGGGAATCCTTGGCGATATCCTTCGCGTCGGTCACGGCGATGGTGCCGTTGCCGTTCTTGGCGAAGGAGATGATGGATTCGTTGGTGTAGATGAAGCGGATGAATTCCTTGGCCAGCTCGGGGTTCTTCGCGGCCTTGGGGATCTCCAGCTGCTCATAGCTCGAAAGCACGTAGTGATCCATGCCATCCTTGAGCACCGGCGCGGGCATCAGGCCAAATTCGAAGCCTTCCTCGCGGGGGCTATCGGCCATTTCGCCTTCCATCCAGGTGCCGTTGGGGATGAACAGGGCCTTGCCCAGCATCATGTCGGTCTGGGATTGGGTGTGGTTGAGCGCCACGGTGCCTTCCATCAGGTAGCCTTCGGTGCCCAGCTTGGCGAAGTTGTTCAGCATTTCCTGCATCTCGGGGGTGTTGAAGGAGCCTTCCTCGTAGTTGCAGATCTTGCTGGTGGCTTCCAGGCCGCCCGCACCGGCCACCGCGGGCCACAGCACGGATTCCAAGTAACCGGCGTAGATGCCCTGGTAGGTGAACAGCGCGCGCTGCACCTGCTGGCCATCGATCTCCACGAAGTTCTCGGGCTTCTTCAGCTCCTCGCCCAGGGCGAAGAACTCATCCCAGGTCTGGGGCAGGGCCCAGCCCTTGTCGGCGAACAGCTTCTTGTTGTAGACCATGCCCATGGGGCCCACGTTGAAGGGCGCCAGGTAGATCTTGCCGTCGCCATAGGGCGCGTACTTGGTGCTGTCCAGCATGCCGGGCACGATGATGTCCTTCAGCGCGGTGCCGGGACGATCCAGGCTCTCGCCGTTGAACAGATCGGTCAGGTCGAGCAGCTCCTGGTTCTTGATCATGGAGGTGACCAGGCCGCTGCGCTCGGTGTCGGAGATCGAGATCACGTCCGGCCACTCGCCCACCGCGGTCTGCGGGGCCAGGATGTTGCCGATTTCCGGATCGATGGTCAGGTTGACCTTCACGCCGGGGTAGGCAGCCTCAAACTTGGCGACGATGTCCTCCCAGTAGGTGCGGCCGTAGCCGCCCTCGAACGCGGCCACGTTGAGCTCCATGTTCTCGAATTCCGCCGCCATGGCGAAGCTCGAGCTCAGGCCGATCACCATCATGGCCACCAGCAGGATAGAAAGTAGTTTCTTCACGATAGATCCTCCTTATGCATGTTGACTTGGCGCAATTTCCTAGCCAAATCGATGTTTTTATTGTAGAAAACCTGTCACAAATAAACAATAGATGATTTTTGGAGCTTTTCGGATTATTTTTACTTTTGGGAGGAATACCCTGGCGCAAAGCCTCCCGGAGCGGCCCGTGGTAAAGATAATCCGAACGAGGTAAAAACAAGCGGCCCTTGGCTTACTCTCCGCTTTATGATATATTGCTGTCAAGATAGTTGGGCAGCGCGCAGCCTGCGCAGAGGGAGCGATAAAGATGCACACCTGGTCGCTTCGGCGCACGAGAATCAGCACGCGGCTGACCGCCTCGCTGCTCATCATGTGCATCTTCCCTATCCTGGTGCTTTCGGTGTTTTTTTACACCAATGCGCAGCGCACGGTGTACGATCGCTTGAGCGCCTCCACCCAGCAGGGGATACAGCTCTACGCCACCATATTGGATTTTCACATGGGCAAATGCGAAAGCGTGAGCGACGGCATCATGATGGACGCCATCGTGCAGAGCGCGCTCAACAGCCAAAGCGACGATACCCACAATGCGCAGCTCAGCCAGGCCGCCAAGCTGGCCTTCAACAGCCTGTTCATGTGGGAAAGCTACATGAAGGGCTTTGCCATCTATAGCACCGGCCTTACTGAAACGGATTCAGCCGACACGGATTCAGCCGACACGGATTCAGCCGACACGGCTTCCGCCGGCACGGGTTCAACCGGCGCAGGCTCAACCGGCACCGGCTCGATTGGCACGGGTTTCGAGGCATTGGCCGGCACCGGCTTCACGCACCTCCGGCAAGCCGATCTGGATGCGCAGCTCGGCGCGTTCGCCGCCGAACCCGCGTACCGCCGCTGGCTCCATACCGCCGATGAAAACGGCAACCCGTGCATCGTGCTCATGCGCAAAATATTCTCCTCCAGCCAAATCGGCAAGCTGCTCGGCTACGTGCTGATCTACGTGGACGCGGAGCAGCTGATCCACGCCATCGACCTTACGCCGCAGGTGCAGGGCGGCGACGTGCAGAAGATCATCCTGGTGCCCGAAAGCGGGCAGATCGTGCTGTGGAACGGGCAAAGCCGCCCGGAGAGCATCGCGGAGATCATGCCCGACTACGCGCGGCTGGCCTCCGCCTCCGGCGCATATTGGCATGCCAACGTGGAGGGCGTGGCCAGCGTGGTGGTGCAGCACACCCAGCAAAAGACCGGCTGGACGGTGCTGGGAATCCTGCCCAAGGCCGCGCTGGATTTGGCGACCCGGCGCACGCTACTGCCCATCATCGTGGCGGTGCTGCTCATGATGCTGCTGGGCATCGCCTTCTCGCTGGTCATCCGCCGCTCGATCAACCGGCCCATCGAGCGCATCAGCGTGTTCACCCAGCAGGTTTCCCAGGGCGATTTCAGCCGCCGCCTGAACGATGCATCCCCCGACGAAATGGGCGAGCTGAGCCGCCACGTCGACCTGATGGTCGCGCAGATCAACGAGCTGTTTGCGCAAAATAAGGAGATGACGCAGCGGCGGCACCAGCTGGAGCTGGAGGTGCTGCAATACCAGATCAATCCGCACTTTCTGTTCAACACGCTGCATTCGTTCCAATACGTGGCCGAGCTCAACGGCGTCAAGTCGGTGGCCACCGGCATCACCAACCTGTGCGCCATTTTGCAGTACACGCTGGATGCCGCCAACGAGACGCCCTCGCTGGCGCAGGAGCTGGCCGTGGCACGCGCTTACGTGGATTTGCAGCACATCAAGTACGCGGGCATGATCGACGCCACCTACAGCATCGCGCCCGAAGCCGCCGATGCGCGGGTCATCCGCCTCATGCTGCAGCCCATCATCGAAAATTCCATCATTCACGGCATGGACGACCGCATGCTGCACATCCACGTGGATAGCGCGCTGGAGGGCGATTGCCTGGTGGTCACCGTCGCCGACGATGGCAAGGGCTTCGATCCCCAGGCCCCCGTCAATACGCGCAAAAGGTTCAGCGGCATTGGGCTCAACAACGTGCGCGAGCGGCTGTTCATGCGGTTCGGCGATGCGTTCCAGTACACGCTGGAGAGCGAGCTGGGCCAAGGCACCCGAACCACCCTCCGCTTCCCCTACGAGCGCACGACCGAGCCCGATCCTTCGGCACAAGGAGGCGCAAGCGATGGCGAATAACGAGATCCCCCAAAATGCGACGCCAAGCAACGCGATGCTCAAGGTCCTGATCGTGGACGATGAGCAGTTCGTGCGCATCTCGCTGCGCGCGCTCTACGATTGGGAGCGCAACGGCTTCACCATCGTCGATACCGCCGATAACGGCCTGGACGCGCTGCGCAAGCTCGAAGCGCTCGCTCCGGATATCCTGATCACCGATATCGTGATGCCCGGCATGGATGGCTTGGCGCTGCTGGAGCAGATCGCCCAGCGCAAGCTGCCCGTCACCACGCTGGTGCTCAGCAACCTCAGCGATGTGGAGAGCGTAAAGGCCGCGCTCCGGCTGGGCGCGGAGGATTATTACCTCAAGGTCAACTTCGATCAGGCCGCGTTCGAAACGGTGATGCATCGGCTCAAGGCTGCGGCGGGCCGCAGGCAGGACAGCGCCCCCGCCCCGGGCCCGGCTGGGCGCGGCAAGGCCGAGCTGGCGCAAGCGCTGGTCGGCTTCGTTCAAGGCGCAGGGCAGGGCGGCAATCCCGGCGCGCGCCCCGGGCTGCCGCCGGATTTGCACGTGTTCTGCGTGCGCATCAAGCACGCCGCCTCGCAGCACCTGCACGATTTCCCGCGCCTCTATGGGCCGCTGCGCACCATGGTTCAGGAGGCGTTCAAGGCCTTCCCCTCGCTGAGCATGGCGCAGGGCCCGCTGCCCAACATGCTGCTCTTCGCCGTCGCCGATCCCATCAAGCCCGGCCACGTCATGGATTTGCTGAAGAAGCTGGACGCGCAGATGCAAATCTATCTGCAAGCCAGCGCCGATATTCTGCACTTCTGCGCGGGCGGCAACCCGGCCGCGCTTTGGGAGAAGTTGGCCGATCTGCCCGCCTACCTTTCGGAGGAGGGGCAAGGCGCCCTGCTCTGGGACGATGCGGGCAGCGCCCCCTCCGGCGACCCCATCGACCGCGCGCTGGCCTACATCCACGAGCACATCGATCGGCGGCTTTCGCTCAGCGAGATCGCCGCGCACATCCGCCTGAACCCCAGCTACCTATCGCGTACGTTCGGGCAAAGGGTGGGCACTCCGCTCATCCAGTACATCAACGAGCGCAAGATGGACAAGGCCGCCCTGCTGCTGCGCAGCGGCAACCACAAGGTGAAGGACGTCGCCGAGGCCCTGGGATTCGACGATCCCTATTACTTCACCCGCCTATTCAACAAAACCTACGGCATAAGCCCCGCCGAATACATGCAGACAGGGGGGAAAGGCGATGCGTAAGCGGTATTGGGCCTGCGCGGTGCTGGCGCTCTGTTTGCTGCTCTGTTTCCTGCTGGTCGGCTGCAGCGGCGCGCCCCGCGATGCGCTGCACGAGGCCGCGCCCACCCCGACCCCGCTGCCCGTGGGCGAAGCCGCCACGCTGGAGCTGGCGCTCTTCCACGGCGGCTTTGGCGAAACCTACTGGAAGGAGGTCATCGCCGCCTTTCAGGCCAAGTACCCTGGGGTTACGGTCAACTACATGATCCATCCGCGCATCGGCGATTTGATCCGCCCCGCCCTGCTCTCCGGCGATGCGCCCGATTTTTTGTATCATTCTGATTCCAGCGGCGATGGCGTGGTGGTCAACCTCATCCAAAGCCACGCGCTGGGCGATTTGACCGATCTGTTTTCCCAGCCGGGGCAGGAGGACGGGCCGCCGCTCAGCCAGCAGTTCATCACCAACATCCTCAAGAATCCCTGCTACGCCCCCTACGGCGATGAGCACATCTACCTGGCGCCCTTCAGCTACGGCCCGCTCGGCCTGTTTTACAACAAGACGCTGTTTGAAAAAAACGGCTGGAGCGTGCCCGAAACCTGGGACGATTTCTTTGCCCTGGGCGCCCTGGTCAAGCAGCAGGGGATCGCACTGCTCACCTATCCGGGGCTGTATTCGGGCTATTTGGAAAGCCTGATCTACCCCGCCATCGCCAACAGCGCGGGCATCGAGGCGCTGGAACGGCTGTTCCGGCTGGATGGCACGGTGTTCGACGACCCCAACGTGCTGGCCGCGCTGGAAATGATCAAGCGCATTACCGACGAGGGCTACCTGCTCGAGGGCACGCTGGACATGAGCCATCTGCAATCGCAGGCCGCCTTCCTAAAGGATCAGGCGCTGTTCATCCCCAACGGCACCTGGATTCAAAACGAGATGTACGGCGCGGAGCGCACCGAGGGCTTTACGTTCTCCATCGCCGCGGTGCCGGTCTTTCATCGGGGCGATCCGCACTACGTGCAGGTCAGCTACGAACAGCTCTCCATTCCCGCCAACGCCAAAAACCCCGCGCTGGCCAAGGAGTTCCTGCGCTTTCTGTATTCCGATGAATCGCTCCGCCTGTTCGCGGAGCATGCCGATGGCGTGCTTTCGCTCTCGCAGGGCTTGGAGGCCGCCCGGCCCTATCTAAGCCCCGATATCGCCGAGATGTACGCCCTGCTGGATAGCCCCAACGTCCGCACCTACCTCAACGAGTTCGTCAACGCGCGGGCCTCCTCGCCCGTGTCGGTCAACGAGGTGCTGCTCTCCAGCTTCGCCAATTGCGTGCTCAAGGAGGGCATGTCCCTCGCGGATTGGTGCCCGCTCATCCAGCAGCAGCTGACCACGCTTTCGCGGCAGTAATGCGAGTCCTCGCTAGATTTCTTGCGATGGATCGCGGAAACGGGACGCGCAAAGGCTACTTGACGGCGTTCAGCAGGAAGAGCGAATAGGGCCTCTCCTCGCCCTTCACCCGCTTGCATGCGCGGTAGAATGTGTGGCTTTCCGCCCGGGAAAACCCGGCACCCTTTGCCGCCTCGCAAAGCGCGGCCTGGTCAAACCCATTGTGCCCGTCAAAATCGGGGTATTGGGCGTGAAAGCTGCCGTCGTCCGTATCCAGGTCGATCAGCAACAGCTGCCCGCCTGGGTTGAGCAAGTCAAACAACCTCCGCAAAGCGGCTTGCGTATCCGCGATGTGGTGCAAAACCAGCGATGAAAAGACGCAATCGGCCCGCAAACCCTGCGGAATCGCTTCAATAATATCGCAACACAGGGCTCCGGACGCGGGCAGGCCAAGGCGCTCCAGCTTCTGCTCTACTTGGCGGATCATGCCCGCCGAGGAATCCACGAAGGTCACCGACCGAAAGCTGCCCAGCAGCGCGAAGCCCAGCAGCGCGAAGCCCAGCAAGCCGGTGCCGCAGCCGAATTCGATGGCCGTTTTCTGCCTTCCCTCGGCGACGTGTGCGCGGATTTCCCGGGCAAAGGCTTGCGCCCTTTCCGCCCGCACCGCCGTATCGTAATCTTCTGCCCGCGCATCAAATTCGGACATGCTTCGCCCTCCTGCCGCAAATAATATGCTTGTAGCATAGCACAGCCCAAAGCCGGTGCCAATCCTCGGCGCGGACAAAAAACAGGGCCGGCACACTGCCCAAAGCGTGCTCCGACCCCGTTTTTGTCCGCAAAGATTCTGTGCAGCCTATTTGTAGGTGAACGTGGCCGCGTTGTCCCCGGAGGTGAAGGTCATCTTGGTGATGTTAAGGTGATCCTTCAGCAGGGAGTAGAACACCTCGATCAGGTTTTCGCAGGTGGCGACCTTCTGCACTACCACCAGGCGGCACTCCGGGTAAGCCTTTGCCAGCCCGTTGTCGAACGGCAGCCCGAGCATCGTGTTGCTGGGCGCGCCGTTGCGGATGCCCTGCTCCTCGTAGGCCTTTAGCACGCCGGGCAGCAGGGGATCGCTCTCCTGCAGGATCAGCGCGTGGTCGAAATTCTTCAGGTAATCCCAAGCGATTCGCTTGATGCTGTTGCAAGGATAAACGAATCCACTCTTTTCGTTTACCTCGCCTTCGACCTCGATGGTCAGCGTGCCGGTGTGGCCGTGCAGGTATTGCGCCTCGCCTTCGTAACCCAGGAACCGGTGCGCATACTGAATGTTGAGCCTCGTAACGGATGCCTTCGTAACCATGGTTCATTCTCCTTTCTCTGTTCACTGTTCACTGTTCACTGTTCACTGTCAGCCAGCGCTCTCGTCTTGATCCTCGGTTGATTGCTATCAGTAACAATTCCTGTTTTTATTATAGCAAACCCACCGCGAATGTCAAGGCCTTCCACGCAATTCTTTCTCGAATTATTTCTGCGGAACTATTTCTGCGGAATTACTTCTATATTGAGCCGCGCATAACTCGTTCGAACTGATAACCAAGCATATACCTCCCATTCTTCCGGTTCTTGCTGCGTTGTAATCCTCATATACATATACGCCTCACCGCAATGCAACAGATTTCTTGTTGACGCACAAGGGCATTCATGCTATATTTTATTTGCACAACTGCCTAAACAGTCCGTCGATTCTTGTAATAACTGACGGGCGCGTCTTTCGGCGTTGTGTAGTGCGCCCATTCATACATCCGCATCATACATCCGATACAAAAAACCGCGCTCCGGCTGTCTGCTGTACAGGCCGCCCGGCGCTTGGAGGGAAGGCCTATGTCCGAGGTACTGCTCAAAATGGTCGGCATCGAGAAGGTGTTCCCCGGCGTCCATGCGCTCAGCAATTGTCAGTTCGAGCTGCGCGCGGGCGAGGTACATGCGCTGGTTGGCGAAAACGGGGCGGGCAAGTCCACGCTCATGAAGGTGCTCAACGGCATCCACAAGCGCGATGGCGGCGAGATCATCTACCAGGGCAAATCGGTGGAAATCTCCTCTCCGTTAGAAGCGCAGCGCATGGGCATCGGCATGATCCACCAGGAGCTCAACCTCATGCCCGATCTTACCGTGGCGGAAAACATCATCATCGGCAAGGAATACACGCGCGGCCCTTTCCTCGATAAGGCGCGCGCCAACAAGGCGGCCAAGAGCCTGCTGGATTACCTGGGGCTGGATATCCCGCCCACGGTGCCAGTCAAGAAGCTCTCCGTCGCCAAGCAGCAAATGGTGGAGATCGCCAAGGCCATGTCGCACAACAGCGTGCTGCTGGTGATGGATGAACCCACCGCCGCGCTGACCGACAACGAAATCGCCGAGCTTTTCAAGTTCATCCGCCAGCTCAAAAGCGAGGGCAAGGGCATCATCTACATCTCGCACCGGCTGGAGGAGCTTTGGCAAATCAGCGACCGCATCACCGTCATGCGCGATGGCCAGTACGTCGCTACCGTCGATACCAAGGACGTCACCCGGCGCGATATCGTGTCGATGATGGTCAACCGGGTCATCACCGATGAGCAGAAATCGCAAAGCAACGTCGCGCCCGATGCGCCGGTGGTGCTCGAGGTGCAGAACCTTTGCGCACACAACGTAAAGAACGTTTCGTTCAACCTGCGGCGCGGCGAGATTCTAGGCTTTGGCGGGCTGATGGGTGCGGGCCGCACCGAAACCATGCGCGCGCTCTTTGGCGCGGACCCCATCCAGGGCGGCAATATTTTGCTGGGCGGCAAGCCCGTCGCCATCAAATCCCCCTACGACGCGGTGGCCCATGGCATCGGCTACCTATCCGAGGATCGCAAGGCCTTCGGGCTCTCGCTGGGGCTTTCGGTGCGCGATAACTCCGTGATGGCCGCGCTCGAATCCTTCACCAGGGGCCCCTTCATGGATGATAAAAAGGCCCTCACGGTCACCAAGGAATACGTCGAAAAGCTGGCGACCAAGACGCCCTCCGCCGCGCAGCTGGTAAAGAATCTCTCCGGCGGCAACCAGCAGAAGGTCGTGCTGGCCAAATGGCTCATTCGCAATTGCGAAATTCTGATATTCGATGAGCCTACCCGCGGCATCGACGTGGGCGCAAAGAGCGAAATCTATGCGCTGATGAACGAGCTGGCGCGCGCGGGCAAGTCCATCATCATGATCTCCTCCGAAATGCCCGAGCTGCTGCGCATGTCCGATCGCGTCGTGGTGATGTGCGAAGGCGCGGTCACCGGCGAGCTGGATATCTCCGAAGCCAACCAGGAAAAGGTGATGGACCTGGCCACCACCCCGGTCGAATAGCGCAAACGGCGCAATGCAACGCGATACAGGGACACGGCGCGATGCAGGGACACGACGCGATGCCGAAATGCAGCGCGACCTGGAATGCAACGCGATACAAAGACGAAACGAGGGATTGCGTACCATGGAAAAGAGGCTCGATCTGCAAAAGCTGTTGGCTCCGGCGGTGCTGGTGCTGCTATACGGGTTTTTCTCCATCGCCAGCCCCAGCTTTTTCTCGCTGGATACCGTCATCAATATCCTCAACGCCTCTTATTTCATCGGCTTCCTGGCCATCGGCGTTACGTTCGTCATTATCACCGGCGGCATCGATCTTTCGCTGGGCACCACCATGATGTGTGGCGCGCTGCTGGGTGGCTGGGCATATAACACGTGGCATTGGCCCATCGTGGCCTGCCTGCTGTTCGCCGTGGCCGTTTCCACGCTCATCGGCCTGCTCAACGGCGTAATGATCGCCTACCTGCGCCTGCCTCCCTTCATCGCCACCCTGGGCACGCAGATGATGGGCATGGGCTTCGGTGCTATCGTCACCAAGGTCATGACCATGCGCTACCCCACCATCGATAAGCCCGATGGCGCCTTCAAAATGATATTCTACAAGCTGGGCACCGGGCACAAGGCCGCCTTCCTCGATGCGTTCCCTATCGGCGCGGTGTGGCTGCTGGGCGCGTTCCTTATCGCCTGGGTGCTGCTCAACAACACCAAGTTTGGCCGCTACACCTACGCGCTGGGCTCCAACTACGAGGCTGCGCGCCTTTCCGGCATCAAAACGCAGAAGTGGCAAACGCTGGTCTACACCTTCTGCGGCTTCTTTGCGGGCGTGGCGGGCATTTTCTACGCAGCGGTGTACACCACCATCGTGCCCTCCACGGGCAATGGCCTGGAGCTGCTGGCCATCGCGGGCGTCGTCATTGGCGGCACGTCCATGTCGGGCGGTAGCGGCTCCCTGGTGGGCACCATGATCGGCGTTTTTATGATGAGCGTGCTGCGCCAAGGCCTGATGTCCATGGGCCTGCAGGGTCATTGGCAGACCTTTCTCACCGGCGCGGTGGTCATCGGCGCGGTGCTGTTGGATCAATACCGCTTGAAGAAAGCCGCACAGGTCAAGCGCCTTTGACCCCGCGCAAGCCGCAGCATCACCCTTTTCGCGAATTCTATCGGCCTTGCGCCGTTAGAAAATAAAAGGAGGAAATCTAAATGAAAAAGACTCTGGCTATCGTGCTCGCCCTCGCAATGGTTATGGCGCTGGCGCTGCCCGCTTTCGCCGCGGAAGCCAAGCCCTACATCGCCGTCGTTTCCAAGGGATTCCAGCATCAGTTCTGGCAAACCGTCGCCATGGGCGCGAAGGATGCCGCCGAAAAGTACGGCGTGGATCACACCTTTGACGGCCCTCCCTCGGAGTCGGACATCCAGGTGCAGGTGGACATGCTCAACGCCGCGCTGGCGAAGAAGCCCGCCGCGCTGTGCTTGGCCGCTCTGGATACCGAATCGGTCACCGAGCAGCTGAACACCGCCGTCGCCAACGGCATCCCGGTCATCGGCTTTGACTCCGGCGTGCCGAACGCGCCCGAAGGCTCCATCATCTCCACCGCGTCCACCAACAACGAGAACGCGGGCGCTCTGGGTGCCGAGAAGATGTTCGAAATCCCGGCCATTGCCGAGGCGATCGCCGCCGCTACCCCCGAAGCCCCCGTCGTTCTGGCCGTGTTCAGCCAGGATGCCACCTCGGCCTCCATCGTGGGCCGCACCACCGGCTACCTGAACAAGATCGTTGAACTGTGCGAAGCCGTGAAGCCCGGCCAGGTCGCCATCACCGGCCACGATAAGTATGCCAAGGATGCCGCCAACGGCATCGCCATCGACATCAACGTGAACGTGCCCGCCACCACCAACCCCGCCGATTGCCAGACCACCGCGCAGGGCATCCTGGCGAAGGCTGGCCTCGTGTCCGTGTTCTGCTCCAACGAAGCTTCCGTGGGCGGCATCCTCGCCGCGACCACCGATGGCCAGGATCTGAACAAGGATTCCGGCAAGTACAAGGATCTGATCGTGGTTGGCTTCGATGCCGGCGCGAACCAGAAGAACGCCGTCAGCCAGGGCTGGTTCTACGGCTCCATCACCCAGGATCCGTACATGATCGGCTACTTGGCCGTCGAGCTGGCCGTTAAGGCCATGAACGGCGAGACCGTCGAGCCCATCGTCGATACCGGCGCGCAGTTCTACACCAAGGACAACATGGCCGATGAGAAGATCGCTCCGCTGCTCTACGATTGATCGTAGGCCACCGAGCGCATTGAGCCCCGGCTCAGTATCCTAATCCCTGCGATCCCAGCCCCTTCGGGGGTTGGGATTTTTTTCGCAAAAGGGCCTGGGCGCAACAGGGCCAGCGCACTTACATCCTAAAACTTGGCAGATGCGCAGAGAAGGAGTCCAGGGGGGTCGGAGCGCCGTCGCGCCAGTGGCGCGAAGAGACGGCGCGGAAGACCAATGAGCGACAGAGCGACCGAAGGGCGCGACAATCGCGAATTGAGGAGACCGATAAGCCCCCTGGTCGCTCCCGCAG
>JAVBLJ010000009.1:0-82697 GCA_031553615.1 Eubacteriales bacterium | reverse complement strand
CCGCCCTCCGGCGGGGTCGTGCCGCCCTCCGGCGGGGTCGCGCCACCCTCCGGCGGGGTCGTGCCGCCCTCCGGCGGGGTCGTGCCGCCCTCGTCCGAAGGCTCCTTCGGAACAACTCCGACGTAGATCGGGCCTGCAATCTTGGCGATGCTCTGCTTATCTTGGTAGACCCGAATCGCAAAATACACTCCATGAAGCTCGCTAAAGGCCGCGGAGAACTTTCCGTCCTTCACGGTCACCGTCTTGCTCGCCGCTTTTTCTTCCGCATCCGCGTATACGACGATGGTTAGTTCGGTATCGTCGGGCACGCGCTGTGCCGCATCGGCGGCCTTGGGATTTAGCGAACCCCGAACCGACAACACGTTCTCCTCGCTCACCGAGTAGCGCACACGCAGCGCAGGCAGAACGGCGGCTTCTTCCGCCGCAACCCCGCTCAGCAATGCAGGCACCAGCAGTACACAGCACAATAACAGCGCAATCAGTTTCTTCATGATCAGCATGCCTCCCCAAACACAAATATGGCAATTATCTATAACACGTGTGTTAACTGCATTTTCTTCCCACACAATCCAAAAAAATCAACTTTATTTTCAAAAAGCCATCCCCGTCTCGCCAAATGCTGAACAAGCGCATGTTGAGGGCAAAAAAGGCACGCAGGGCTGGACCGAAGCATTGCATCATCCAGCTCAGCGCGCCCGAATGTAGGCGTTCGGATTCGCCATTGGCGTCTAGGTCTATAAGAAAAGGTCCTTCATCATAGCACGTCCGCTGGCAGTGGCGAAGTAGCGGTTATACACATCCTGCGGACTCTCAGTGCAAGTGCCGTCCGAAAGGTTGACCAGGAAATTGGCTTCGATCAGTATCTGCAAATCAGGCTGATCCTGCATCTCCTCGAAGTAGTTGCGCGAATGGCCCACCAAATACGCCACCCGATTCGCATACCGATCGTAGCCCAGCCGCGAGAGCACTTCGCGCACCATCGGCTCGCCGTACCGCTGCTGAAGCTCATCGTTCCATTCGCCTTCCCGATCCAGACATTCGGGCAAAACAATGCCGTTGAGGATTGCAGCGGCGCGCAGCGAGCGCAGTTGGTCGCCCTTAAGACCCTCCAGGTCGCCGATAACGCTGGCATACACGTACACCTTCATCGCGTGCTCTACCTGGGCGCGGTCGTGCTTGAGAATGCGGGTCATTTCGGAAAGTACCTGTGCTATCAAAGTGAATCCCTCCTCGTTCTTACGATGGGGTTTTCGCTGTTAGGAAAGCTGCGAGGTGCAATGCGGGCAACGCGTCGCCTCCGTAGCCACTTCCATCTTGCAGAAGGGGCAAACCGGCGCAGGCGCAGGCTCTTCCTGCTTGGCGGGCTTGTTCAGCTTGCTCAAAAGGCGCACGAAAAGGAAAATGCAGATCGCGACCAGCAGGAAATCGATCACGCTTTGCAAGAAAGCGCCGTAATTGAGCGTAGGCGCGCCCACCTCGGCGGCGGCGGCCAGCGACGCATACTTGACCCCATCCAGCGCCACGAACGCTCCGGATACATTGATGCCCCCGGTCAGCAGACCGATGAGCGGCATAAAGATATCGGCGACCAGCGAGCTAACGATCTTGCCAAATGCCGCGCCGATGATCACGCCTACGGCGAGATCGATCACGTTCCCCTTGAGCGCAAAACTACGAAAATCCTTCCAAAGCCCGCCGCCACTCTTCTTTTGCTGATCCATTTCCTTCATCCTCCTGTACGTTGTAAATCGCAGTTTTAGTTGCTGCCATCCGTTGAGAAGTGTAACCCGCCCCAGGAAACCATGGAAACCTCCAGCGGCAGGCCGATGAGGGCAAGCCTGCTCAGCGTATCGGGCATAAGGCGATAGAAAATTTGCGCGTAGTCGGATTGAACGTAGAGGCGCAGCGTGACCGCATACTTGGCGCGTAGCACGGCCAGCGCCGCCGACGCGTTCTCAAGCGCCGTCAGCAGCGCATGCATGCGCGGGTCGAGCCCCTCGTTGTCGGCCAGCTCAATCTCGTGCTGCCAGCAATCCTCTTCACTGATGATCGGCGGCAGTTTGTTCAAAAGCTCCCCCTTAGTGCGGGTATCGGTGCTCTCCAGCGCTAAATCCCGCGAGACGGCGGTAAAATCTACGCCATCGCCGCTGATCATCAACGAGAGCACCCAATTCGGGGCCGAAGCGGTTTGGCTTTCCTGACCCAACACATTTCACCTCTCTATTTCTTCCCTACGCTTCCATGGCAGCATGCCACTTAAGCTTCGCTTGCCGAAGATTGGCCGATGCTCCATTATACCACGCCCAGCCTTAAGCGGCAAGCACGCGCTCCACCCAGGCCAGCACGTCGGCGTACACCTCTTCGCGATTGATCTCGTTAAGGATCTCGTGTCGCGCCTCTGGGTAAACCTTGCATTCAACCAGCCGCACATCCGCCTCATTCAGCCTTGCAAGCAGCCAGCTCGCCGCCTTCCTCCCCCCCACCGGATCGCATTCGCCAGAGATCACAAGCACACGCAGATCGCAAGGCACATGGCCAGCCCAATCCTTGGCCTGAATCTCGGTCAGCCCCGCAAACAGATCGCTGTAGCCGGTAGCCGTAAACGCGAAGCCGCAGGCCGGGTCGGCGATGTACGCATCGACCTGCGCCTTGTCCCGGCTCAGCCAATCAAATGGGGTCCGGCTGGGCTCAAACGGCTTGTTGTTGGCACCAAAAGCCATGCGGTTCAGGAGTTGACTAGGCTTGTAGGTCGATAGACGACGCAGCTCCAGCCCGGCCAGCAGCTTGCCCAGCGGCAGCAACGGATTGGGCCCGCTGGTGCCGCAAAGGATCACGCCGGCCAAGCCTTTCGCATAGCGGCTCATGTAGCTGCGCGCCAGCATGGAGCCCATGCTGTGCCCAAATAGAAAAACGGGCAAGCCTGGGTGCTGCGCTTCGATGGAGCCCCGCACGCTATGCAGATCGTCCACCACTCGCTTCCAGCCGTCCTTCGCGTAGAAGTATCCGTACTTGTCAGGCGATGCACTCTTGCCATGCCCAGCGTGATCGGAGGCGTACACCGCGATGCCCGCCGCCGCCAAGTACCGTGCAAAATCCGCGTACCGCCGCGCATGCTCGGCCATGCCGTGCGATATCTGCATTGCTGCTCGCGGAGCCTCCGGTACCCATGTACTTACGTGGAGCGCCGCTCCCTCCTGCCCCGGTACTTGGTACTCCGCGAAGTTTACCCCCGCGGTCTCCTGCCGCAGCTCCCGATCCATACGCTCTCCCCCGCTTTCTTTTGCTTATGCTACTCCTCGTTCGATTTCACGCAATAGATCCCGAAAGATTTTTTCGAATGGCTAGGAGCCTGAGGGAGGCATAGCCCGCCGCTACGCTGACCGATGCGTGACAACGCCATTCGGAAAAAGATCCGCGAGATATGCTGGAAATCTATCGAGGAAAAGTATTGTATCGTGCAGACTATGTACACGAAGCAGATGGTATACGGAAAACAGGGTTCAGATCGCTCCAAACCCTGCTGGCTCCGTATGGAATTACTCCGCGTCTTTGGGCTCTTCGGCGGCTTCCTCGGACTCGACCGCCTTCTTTGCGCGGGAGGCGCGCTTCGGCTTCGCGGGGGCATCGATCACTTCTTCCACCGCAGCTTCTGCTACAGCTTCTGCCGCAACGTCCACCGCGATTTCCGCCGCCGCTTCGGTCTCCACCGCAGCAGTCGCTTCGGCTACCGCTTCCACCTCAGCCGCAGTAACGGCTTCGGCCACAGGCTCGACGGCTACGGCGTCAGTAAAGCCTTCGCCCAGCTCCACGCCCGGAATCTCATCGGAATAGTTGAATGCCTCTTCCTCCAACGCTTCGCGGATGGAAAGGCTGATGCGCTTCGCATCGGGATCAATGGCCAGCACCTTCACGCGCACGATGGTGCCCACGGTCACGGCGTCTTCGACCTTCGCGATACGCTTGAGCGCGCACTGGGAAATGTGCACCAAGCCGTCCAGCCCGGGCTCCAGCTCCACAAACGCGCCAAAGGTCGTAATGCGAACTACCTTGCCTTCGACGATCGAGCCTACGGGGTACTTCTCCAGGGCGATCTCCCACGGGCGCTTCTGCAGCTGCTTGTAGCCCAACTGAATCCGCTCGCGCTCTGCGTCCAGCGAGAGCAGCACCACGTCGATCTCCTGACCGGGGGACACGATATCCGAAGGATGCTTCACGCGGCCCCAGCTCAGATCGGTCACATGAACCAGGCCATCGACGCCGCCGATATCGACGAACGCGCCGAAATCGGTGAGCCGACGGACGGTGCCGTGCACCACTTCGCCTTCGTTTAGCTTGCCCCAAATCTCCTTCTTGCGGGAGGAGGATTCCTCCACAAGATAGGCCTTGTGGGAAGCGACGACACGTTTTTTGGCCTTGTCCACCTCAATGATCTTGAGCTTCATTTCCTTGCCGACAAATTCGTCGATACGCTCTACGTAGCGCTGCGACAGCTGCGAAGCGGGAATGAACGCACGAACGCCCATGACGTCCGCAATCAAACCGCCCTTCACAGCCTCTTTGCCGATGCTGTCAACATACTCGCCGGCCTCGTACTTCTCCATCAGCGCGTCCCAGAACTTGCGGTTGACGATGTTGCGCTGAGAGAGCAATACGTTGCCTTCGCCATCGTTGACTTTGACCACCTCGACTTCAATCTCATCGCCGATCTTGCAATCGGTAGAGGTGACGTCGGCGCGGGGAATGAGCCCATCGGACTTGTAGCCGATGTTGACGCACACCTCGTCTTCGGTGATCTGCACCACGGTGCCTGTGACGGTCTGTCCTGGACGGATCTTGACCAGAGTAGCCTCGACATCGGCCATGAAGTCCTGCTGCGCCTGATCGAGTCCCTGCTCCTGTTTTTCCATGTCGTTCATGCGGGTTAAAACCTCCTTAAGTGACCATTCCGGTGTGGACGCACCGGCGGTTATCCCAACAGTGTCTTGCGGGCGAAGGAAGCCGATGGGTACGTCCTTTTCACCCTCTATTAGAAGCGTTCGCGCACATCGTTGCGCGCAGATGCCAAGTAGCTTTTGGGTGTTGGAGCTGTGTCGATCACCTACCACCAGCATCGCGTCGACGCGTCCGGCGATCTCCAGTGCTTCGCTTTGGCGCTGCGCGGTGGCATTGCAAATGGTGTTCACCGGTGTAAGCTCCGGAATGCGTGCCGCCAGCGCGGCGTAGAGTTCCGACCATGCGGCTTGGGTAGCGGTGGTCTGCGATACCAGCAGCGCCCGCGCAATGGGGGGCAGTGTTTCGGCTTCGGAGGCCTCGCGCAGCACGTAGGCTGTGCCCCGCACCCACCCAGCGATGCCCTGGACTTCGGGGTGCTCCCTCTCGCCCAGTATGATCACTGCGCCGCCCTGCCCGCTGTATTCGCTCACCAGCTTGTGGATTCGCTTGACGCTGGGGCAAGTCGCATCCAGCAGCACGATTTCGCGCGCCTCGCAACGCTGGTAAACCTCTTCGGCCACGCCATGCGAACGGATGATGAGCAACGCCCCTTGGGGAACCATTTCGACGGCGTTCACCGTGCGCAGGCCTTCCTGCGCAAGCTTTTCGGTGACCTGCGCATTGTGGATGAGCGGACCTAGCACAAACACTGGCTGCTCCTTGCTCAACGTCTCCCGGGCCAAACGAACCGCCCGCTGCACGCCGTAGCAAAACCCCGCGCTTTTGGCAATCTCAACTTGCATTTTTGCTAAACATTGCCTTTCGAATTGCCTTGATTATCCTTCGATTCAAGCACAGCACGTGAATATCTGCTTTACTTCGCTTTGATATCCAACAAATCCTGCCTCGCGCGAAGGTTTTGTGCGCAAAACACGAAAACATTGCATTAACAATGTATTACATTCTTGCATTCGTGTGGTGTATCCGCCCAAACGCCTTCCGTTTTCTCACGCCTTGGGCTTTTCGCAGGTTGCGCGCAGTGCCTCCATCGATTCGCGCATGCGTACCAGGAAGATATCGGTCGATTCCTTGTCCGCACCCTGGGCGCGCAGATCATCGATCGGAATCGGCGCACCCGCGGACACGCGCAGCCCGCCGAACAGGCCATATTTGCCCGCGATGTACAGCGGTATGACCGGCGCGGAGCTACGTAGCGCCAGCACCGCCGCTCCGCTGAGCAGCGGGCCCAGCACTTTGCCATCCCCGCGCGTGCCCTCGGGAAATATGCCCAGCACCTCGCCCGCACGCAGCTCCGCGGCGCACGCGCGCTTCGCCGCCAGGTCAAACTGCCCCCGATCCACCGAGATCGCGTGCATGCTGCGAAGAATCCGTGCAATCCACCCGTACTTAAAGAGCTCCTTTTTGGCCAGGAAATGCGCCTGGCGCTTGGATGCGCATGTGCACAGTGTAAAGGGGTCGAGCGCATGGATGTGGTTGCACATCAGCACCACCGGCCCCTCCGTGGGCACATGCTCCCGGCCGTTCACCTTACCGCGCATGAACACAAAGAACAGCACGCGATAGAGCGCCAGCGCCACGCTGTAGAGCGCGCTTTTCGGGTACTTTTTCGTAGGTTTCGGTGCTTTCACAGCCTTCGGTTCTTTTTCGGCTTTCGGTTCTTTTTCGGCTTTCAATCGATCTTCCACTTCACGCATCTCCCTATCGTTCACACACTATCGTTCGCACACCCTATTGCGGAAAAGCTCCACCACGTGCTGCACGACTTCCGGCTGCGTCATAGCGGTGGTATCCACCAGCACCGCATCCTCGGCCTGCCGCACCGGATCGATCGCGCGCCCGGCATCCTGCGCGTCGCGGGCAATCATGTCGCTGAACACCTGCTCAAACGTGACCGGCGAACCCTTGGCGACCAGCTCGTCGTAACGGCGGCGGGCGCGCACCTCGGGTCGCGCCGTCAAGAATACCTTCAACGTCGCGTCGGGCAGCACGCGCGTGCCAATATCGCGCCCGTCGAGCACCATGTCCACGCCCTCCGCGATGGTGCGTTGCATTGCCACCAACCGCGAGCGCACCGCCTGCCACTTCGACACCGCCGAAGCGGCATTGCTGGCCTCGGGCGTGCGCAGCTGATCGGTTACATCCTCGCCATCGAGCAGCGTGCGCTGTGCGCCCTCCGCAAAGCGCACGTCCACCACCGTGTCCGCCATGATGCGCGTCGCAACCGCCTCATCCTGCAGGTCTTCACCCAGTCGCAGCATTTTGAGCCCCATGGCGCGGTACATTGCACCCGTATCTAGGTAGGAAAATCCCAAGCTCTCCGCGACCATGCGGGCCACTGTGGATTTTCCAGCCCCCACCGGGCCATCGATTGCGATGCTATGCGGCATATCGAACCTTCCTTCAATCGGTTCTATTCGAACCTCGTCAATTCTTCAAAGTATTCCAGCAAATCCTGCTAGATCACCCGGTGCCCCATGCCAAGGCAGACCTCGTTCAAGTGCACCAGACCTACGCCCATGAACAGCACCACCGCCACGTGGACATCGCGGCGCGCGATGCCGATCTTGCCGCCCACGCTCAGCCCCAAGGCTTTCGTGCTGATTTGGGTAACGGCCTCATGCGCAGCCCCGGCGACGGCCCCTTCCTCTTGGAACGAATCGCCGATCAACCCATCACGCTTGGCGGTCACCACGGCGCGCTCCACGATGCGCATCACCGAGGGCACAAAGTCGCCGCCGTAATCCACGGCGCTTGCCCGTACCCCGTTCTCCGCCCACGCGGTGCGAATCTCCTTCTCTTCCTCCCGGCTGCGGGAGGAGGCCATCAGCAGCGCTGCCCGCGCCACCTCGCTGCTTCCGGTTTGCTCCTGCGTCAACTGACGCTCCATGTGAACACATCCTTATCGCGCCCTACTTTATCTCGCCACGCTTTATCGCGCCATACTCTTAGCACCCGGCCGCCTCCGGCGATCAAACGTGGAAAAGCAGCTCCCCGTAGGTCGGCACCGGCCATTGCTCGTGAGGCATGCGCGTCTCCAGCGCATCGCAGGCAGCCCTTGCCGCCGCCATAGCGGGCAGTATGCCATCGCGCCATAGGGCGGCATGCTTCCCATCCGCTCCATCGGGCAGGGTTTCGAGCAATTGCTCCAGGTGCTCCACCGCGCTATACAGCGCTTCGATCTGCTCGGTAACCGCCGCCAGCTCGGCGCGCTGCGCGCGGCTCGGCGTGTCGGCATGCTCCAGCGCGGCGCATTGCGCCGACAGCTCGCTCTGCCAGCGCATCACCGCAGGCAGTATCCAGCGCCGCTGCTGCTCGACCATGGTATTGCCCTCAATGCGTAACGATTTAATGTACGCCTCGTGGCGAAGCTGCACGCGGGAGGCCATCTCCTGGCGCGTGAACACCCGCTGGCGCTCAAACATCTCGATCGCTTCCGGCTCCGAAAGCGCTTCTGTGGCTTCCACGCTGGTGGGATAGGTGCGCAGGCCACGCTGCTTGGCGGTCTTTTCGCGCCATTCCTCGGCGTAGCAGTTCCCATTGAATAGCACGCGCTCGTGCTCGGCAAACACCTCGCCGCAGAGCGCCCAGCCCGCTGTCTGCGAATCGGCCGCATCCTCCAGCCGGTCGGCCAACCTCTGCAACTCATCGGCCACGATGGCCGCCATCACAGTGTTCGCCGTGGCCGCCGATTGCGAGGAACCCAGCATGCGGACTTCGAACTTATTACCGGTAAACGCAAAGGGAGAGGTGCGGTTGCGGTCGTTGTAATCCTGGCTCAACTCCGGCATAGTGGATACGCCGCTGTGAATCTTCCCCTTGGGCTTGGATAGTTTTTGATTGCGCAGCATGCACAGCAGCGGTTCGCCGATGTACACCGAAAGCAGCGGCGTCGGCGCCTCGTGTCCGCCCAGCCGGTGATCGTTGCTGGGGCTGGCGCTGGTCATGCGCAACAGGCCCGGGAACCTATCCACCGCCGCAATCACCGCTAGGAAAAACAGCCGGAAGCGCAGGTTGTGCTCCGGGTCCTTTCCCGGATCGAGCAGATTCTCGCCCGTGTCGGTGCAGAGCGACCAGTTATCGTGCTTGCCGCTTCCGCTCACGCAGGCGAACGGCTTTTCATGTAGCAGCGCGGCCATCCCCCTGCGCGCGGCCACCTTGCGCAGCATCATCATGGTCAGCTGGTTCTGATCGCAGGCGGACACGGCGCTATCGTACAATACCGCGACCTCATGCTGCGCGGGAGCGGCCTCGTTGTGCTGCGTTTTGGCGGCCACGCCCAGCTTCCAAAGCTCCAAGTTCAATTCCGCCATGAAACCGGATACGCGCTGGCGCATCGCGGCATAATACTGATCGTTCATCTCCTGGCCCTTGGGCGGCTTTGCGCCAAAGAGCGTGCGGCCCGTGTACACGATGTCGCGACGCTTGCGGTAGAGATCGCGGTCGATCAGGAAGTATTCCTGCTCCAAACCGACGTTGGCATGCACCCGGCTGACCTCGGTGTTGCCCAGCGCGTGCAGCACGCGCACCGCCTGCTTCGAAAGCGCTTCGGAGGCACGCAGCAGCGGCGTGCGCGTATCGAGTGCTTCCCCATTAAACGAACAGAACGCGGTGGGGATGCACAGCGCCACAATACCATCCGGGTCCTCGCGCAAAAAGGCAGGTGCCGTACAATCCCAAGCGGTGTAGCCGCGCGCCTCGAAGGTAGCACGCAACCCGCCCGTGGGGAAGCTGGACGCATCGGCCTCACCACGAATCAGCGCGCGGCCGGAGAACTCCAGCATCACGTTGCCGTGCTCGTGGGGCGCGATAAAGGCCTCCTGCTTTTCGGCCGATTGCCCGCTCATGGGCTGGAACCAATGGGTGTAGTGGGTTGCCCCGCGCTCTACCGCCCATTCCTTCATAGCGGCGGCGATGACCTCGGCGGTCGCCGGGTCCAACAGGGCACCTTCTTCAATGGTGCGGCGCAGCGCTTGGTAGATATTTTGGGGCAACCGAAGCCTCATTACCTGGTCGGAGAATACGTTGCTCCCGAAGGTTTCGGCCAATGCTTCCTGCGTCTTTTTCACTGCGCCCATCCTTTCCCCCACAACAGATGATACACCGCTTTACCGCGTCGGTGTTTCATGGTATGATACACGTATAGCATTTTGTTCGTCCACACTCGTAATGCCAAAGGAGTGAAAAAATGTACCGCTACACCCAGCCATCCCGTTCCAAAAACCGCTCGAACATCCAGGGAACCCTTTTGTCCTTGCTCGTGTTGGTGCTTGCGATTGCCAGCATTAGCCTTTTCTTTGCCTATTCCAGTGCATCTCGTACGAGTGCCAACACGCGCCATGCGCTGGTTTCCCAAATAAAGACCGAGGTTTCCCAGGCCAAGACACGCGTCACCCAGCTGCTGCCCACCGGTGGCTCAAAGACCGAGGCCATGGTCGCGACCGTGCGCCAGCACGTGTACGCAGCCCGCACCGTCAACGTGATGGCCGCAGGCATCTACGGCGCAGGCAACGTGCTGGTCAGCGAGGCGACGATCAACCGCTGCATCGAATTGCTTGATCGATGCGATCAAAAGATACAGACCGGGCAAGTGGTTACCGACACGTACAACGAGCTGAGCATCGCCATCGATGAATTGAACAGCCTGCTTTCCACGCTGGAGTAACAAAGCATATTGTATCATAAAGCGCAAGCGCCGTACAGATGCGACCGCCTGCTTGGCGTAAAAACCGTTAGGAGCACCGAATGATTGCCGTTCTTTCTGATATTCACGCCAATTTGCCCGCGCTCGATGCAGTGATCGCCGATCTGCCTCGCGTTTCGAGCATGTGGGTGTTGGGCGATAGCACTGGCGAGCTGCCCTACCCCTGCGAGGTGCTGGACCGGCTTACGGAGCTAAACGAGACGATGCCGGTGGTGCAAATCGCCGGCAATCGCGAGCTTTCCCTGCTCGAGGCTAAGGATGGCCTCCACCCCGATTGGTGGACCGGAACCCAGCTACGCCTCCTGGCCTGGACCTGCGAAAATCTGCGGCCTGATCATTGGCTTGCCATGCGCGCGCTGCCCACCGCACAGACACTGACGAATATCCCCGGCGGAGCGGCACTTTTCCACGGCGCGCCCAACGATGTCCGCCGCCTGATCACTACGCAGCTCGAGGCCGAAGCCGCGCTGCAAGGCGTGCCGCAGCGTTGGCTCGCGGGCGGCCACTGTCATAGTCAATCCTTTTATCATCTGGACAGCCGCGCTTACCTCAACGCGGGATCGGTTGGCATATCGATGATGGGGCTTGGGGCCGTCGCCTCCTACGCGTTGCTCGATGAAACCCGCTCCCCCGCCGACCCGGCCTGCGTCACCTTCCGCCATATTCCTTATGATGTGGAAGCCGTCGTTTGCGCATTGCAGCGTCGCGGACTAACCGAGCTTGCGCCCGGCGTCGCACGGGCTTGCACGCTCGAACTGCGCACCGGCATATACCACCTGATGCCCCTCATTCATTTTTGCATGGCTTACGCCGAACGTGCCTTGGGCCATCCTGTGGACGCGGTTCCAGCCGAGCTTTGGCGCGAAGCCGAGCTCCTCTGGGATGGAAGACCCTGACCAACGCTCTTCGCCGAAAACAACCGTAGATAGCACAACCATGCACAGCAAAACACCCGCGCCGAACATGCGGTTCAGCGCGGGTGTTTTTAACAAAACCAGGCTTTGCGTTACTCCGCCGCTACATTTAACGCGCAGAAATCGCAGGGATCCAGCTTGTTGGCCTCAAGCGCATCGGCCAGCGAGCCCGAATAGATGGTCAGCGAACGCGCGATTGTACGGCAGTTCTCGTCGAAGTGGAACGAGTACCCGTACTTGGTAAAAAACGCGCCCTTATCCAGCATATCCTCATATCCCTCGGGCACGGTGATTTCGCCGGAAGCAACCTTCTCTTCAATCTGGGTTTCGGTCATGCGGTTGCTGGCCTCGGCGACGGGCGCGTTGTAATCGGCGGAAACCGCACCGACCACCGCCACCAGGACCGCCGTGATGATCGCAGCCCACTTCTTGCCGTTGGGGCTCAACTTGTCGCTCTTGAGCAGCAGCACCAGACCGATGGGCAGGAAGATGACGAACGTGGCCAGCACGCCCATTTGATTCCATAGGAAGGTCAGCAGCTTGGATTTGAAGGTGCCATCCTGCTTCACCTTGCAGGGGCTGATGCGGTTGGCATGCTTCCACAGGAACGCACCCACTACGCAGAACACCGCCGCGCCGCCGATACCGACGTACATCAGGCGCTCGTTGCCCTCCATGATCATGATAACCGCCAGCACCATAGCCGCCACGCCCAACAGCCACGCCACACCGGCGGCGATGCGCCAGGGAGCGGAGCTCTTCTTGCCGGTGGTGCTCGGTGCTGCCGCTGCAGGCTTTGCGGCGGGCTTTGTCGCCGGTTTGGTCGCAGGCTTCGCGGCTTCGACGATCTCGTCAGCGGCTTCCGCCGCATCCTCCACCGCATCCTCGGCTTTATCGGCCACAGCCTTCACAGCCGTCGTCGCCTCGGTCTTCGCGGCTTTCGCGGCAGTCTTCACTGCTGCTTCGGCCTCTTTCGCTGATTCGGCGACTTCTTCCTTGGCTTCCTTCGCCTTTGACGCAGCCTTGGCCGCCGTCTTCTTTACAGCGTCTTCTCCATTTTCCTTTGCAACGGACACAATCTTCCGCTCCGGCTTTTCCTTGGTTTCCGTGCTCTTGCTATCCGGATTCTCACTCTTCGTTGCCATGCTCGCCCCTCCTCAAACATCAGTGCTGATTCATTCAATGCTTCGGATGAACCGATTACGCATCTTCCTTAGGCATCTCCACGATCTTTGCATCAACCGCATTGCGCGCCACGCTGGCGATGCCATTCTTGCAGCCCGATTTGCCCGTGTAGCCTTCGGAAGCCAAAATCGGCTCGCCGTTGGAGGCCTTGAGGCGGAAGCGGTATTCACCGGCCTTGTCCAGATAGATTTCGAACTTCGGATTGGTCGCGGATTCTCCCGCAGTCTGATCCTCGATTTTCGCGATCGGGGCATTCTTTTGAACGCTCGCCACGCCATTCAAGCATGCATCGTGGGATGAATAGGTCTCGCTTACCCCAATAATCTCGCCATTTCCGGCAACAAGGTTGAAGCGAAAGCCCGATTTCGTTTCCTTCACAACAAATTTACCCACTGTACTGTACCTCCCACGCAGTTTTCTTTGTTTTCCAAGCCAATATATTCTACTTGGGAGATTAACACATACAGCATGTCGTGTCAAGTGAAGTATGCGAACACAATGGCTATCCGTTTCCCTCGCGCGGAACAGGCCTGGTCTGCAGGCCCTCGTTCAGCAGGCGCACCGCATGTTTCTCAATGCGGGAGACGTAGGAGCGCGATATGGCCAGCACGTCGGCAATCTCATGTTGGGGCCGGGTGACCCCATCCAGCAGGCCGTAGCGCATCTCCAGCACCATGCGCTCGCGCCGGGGCAGGGTCGCGATCAGCCTTTGCATCCGCTGGATCGAATAAATCTTGTCCACCTCGTCCGGTACGGTATTGGGATCGGTCCCCAGCACGTCGGTCAGCGTAATAACGTTGCCCTCGCTATCCGTGCCGATGGGGTCCTGCAGCGATACATCGCCTTTGCGCTTCTGCGCGGCGCGCAACGCCATGAGGATTTCGTTTTCAATACACCGCGCGCAATAAGTAGAAAGCTGGGTACCGCTGGTGGGCTTGAACGTATTGACCCCCTTGATCAATCCAATGGTGCCAATCGATATCAAGTCGTCGGCATCCATGCCAGGCACTGTGTACTTGCGGGCAATGTGCGCCACCAGGCGTAGATTGTGCTCCACGAGCAGGTTTCGCGCGGATTCGTCCTTAAGCCGCAGCCAGCGGTCAATGTGCGTTGTTTCCTCCTGGCCCGAAAGCGGTTTGGGAAAGGCGGAGCGGCCCGATACGTATGATAGGAAGAACAGGGCATCCTTGAGCAGCCAGAGCAATGCAGGCGTAATCATTCGCAATCCCCTCCACATGCAGGATATGCGGCACGCGAAGGGTTGTGTATGTCCCGCCAAAAAACCGGAGAGCCGCCCGGCATGGCGGCTCTCGGTCTGTGGATGTACGGTATGGCTAATTCGCCGAGTTGGCGCTAGCAACCATGGTGGTCTGTCCTTCGCGGGGCTGATCCAACAGCCAGCGGTAGAACTGACGCTTGGTGTCCTTGGAGGTGAGGAGGTAGCGCTCCTGCAGCACGTTCTCATCCAGGGAATCGGCGGTCAAGTAGTGGTCGCCCTTCGCCTGGCCATCGGTGATGCGGACGTATACGCCCTCGTTGGTGGCCTGCTCCAGCGGGTAGGAGCCCCAGGTGAAGCGGTCGGTGTAACGCGAGAAGTTCGTGGTGTTGAGCAGGGTAGCGCTGACGTTGGAGACGTACTCCAGCAGGTGCTCGTCGAGCATGTAGGCCACGGTGCCAATGCTGTCGGCGTTGTTCACAACGTAGGCGCGGGGCAGGTCGATGGTGACCAGCACGTCGCTGCAGAGGAAGGAGGAGTACATGCCGTTCAGGCTCAGATCCAACCAGGTGGAATCATCGGTGCCCTGCATGGTAACCAGCTCCATGGCGACGGTGTCGATCAGCAGCATGTCCTGCGTGGTCTTGTTCTGCTGCACGTTCCAGATGGCGGCCATCATGACTTCGCCGTTCTCAGCGGGGACGACGGTCAGCAGATCGGTCTCGAAATCGCGCTCGGCGGAGAGGAAGGGGGTCACATCGATGGCCTTAAGCACCTTGTAGGAGTGGCCCTTATCCTGAATGTAAGCGATGACGTTCAGCTCATCGAACACGGTCCAGCCGCATGCCACGTCTTCGTGGTAGGTCAGCCACAGGAGCCCATCACCCAAGCGATCCACCAGGGCCTGCACCTTGTCGATCGGGCCTTCGGGCAACTGCGCGAGCGGGTAGCCGGGCTTCTTGCCCAGGTCGTCCAGCAGGTGATCCTCATCGTGCGGGTCCTTCTCGCCGTTTCCATCTCCGCCATCGGGAGTCTCGGGGGTGGCCGGCTTAGCGGGGGCATACACGGTGAAGGGGAACGCTACTTCGAAGGAACCATCTTCGAACATGTCGTTGAGTCGATCCACCAGCGTGACCACAACCTGATAGTCGCCGGGGTTGGCATTGGCGTACTCGGGGGTCACTTCGGTAGCGGTGCTGTCGTACAGCTTCACGGTGTATTCGCCGGGGAACTCATTGCCGTTGCGCTTGTCGGTGACGATCACCATGTCTTCGGCCTTCACGAAGGTGGCGGGCATGGTGCCAACCAGGTACCTCGGATCGGTCAGGTTCTCCACGAGCGCAATGCGCTTGTTGATCTTGATCGTGAAGGTAGCCTTCTTGTCGCTCTCGACGGTGGCCTTCTGGCCCGCCGGGATGCTGTCGGAGCCATCAAAGCTCAGCGAACCATCGAAGCGGTAATGGCTGTCGGTAAAGGTCACTTCAACCTCGTACGTGCCGCTGTTGATGATGTTCCCATTTACGATCGGGGTGCTGGCATCGATGCCGAAGCTGTAATCCCACTTGTCATAGTCGGCCTGCAGGATGTACTTGCCCTTTTCGTTGCCATAGTTAAAGTCCGTCTTTTGAACCACGCCGGCCTGCGGGATGTATTTATCGCCGTAGGTGAACTCATCGTTCTGCCAGGGGGCCGGGATGGCGCGGGGATGGATGGTGAAGGTATATTCCACCTTCTCGGGGTCCGGGCTCACGCCGTCCACAAACTCGTTGTTGTCGGGATCCTTGATGGTGACGGTGATGGTGTAATCGCCCGGCTCGTCGATGACACCCGGATTGACGCCGTCTTCGTAGTCCTTATCCTTTTCGGGCGGGTTCTTGCTGTCATTGGGATTGAACACGTCTACCAGATCGTCCGGATCGGGGCCTTCACCGTAGGGGTAATCCGGCTTGGTGAGGTTGTCCACGTCGATCTGGCGCTTTTTGATCTTAATGGTAAAGGTGGCCTCAGAGTCGCTCTTAACGATGGCTTTCTTGCCCGCCGCAATGGCTGCGGAGCCGGTGAAGGTCGCCGCGCTGTCGAAGCGATAGTTCTTGTTGGCGATGGTCACGGTGACCTTGTAGTCACCCGCGTTCACGATGTCGCCATCCGCGAAATCGGCGTCGCCTTTTTTAATCGCGAAGGTAAACGCCCAGTTGGTGTAATCGTCCGTCAGTACGTACTTGTCGCCCTGCGGGTTGATCTGGTCGAAGTCGCTCTTCACGACCACGCTGCTCCGCGGAATGCTTTTTTCGCCGTAGGTGAACTCATCGTTCTGCCAAGGCGCGGGAATGATGCGCGGAATGATTTGATAATCCTTCTGGGTCTTGGTGTTCGGGGCCCATTCGTCGTCATCCGACAGGAGCACGACTTTGACCGTATACTTGTTCACATCTTCCGGGTACTTGTCGTCTTCCAGAAGCTTTCCGGTGACTTTGTCGTAGAACTCGAATTCAAAGTCAACGCCCTCTTGCAGCTGGGTTCCGTCCTGATCCTTCACGATGGCAATTTCATCCGGCTCATCGGGAACATCCTCGTTGCCATAGGTGTACGGGCCTTCGACTGTCCAAATGATCTCCACCACTCGGTTGCCAATGGAGTAAGGCAGGGCGTCGAACATGGTGCCGTTCGCAAACACGAAGTTGGGGTTCTTCAGCTCGACGTTGACCAGATAGCTGCCGGTTTCGTGCAGATCGCTCTTGCCCTTG
The DNA here is from genome assembly GCA_031553615.1 of Eubacteriales bacterium. Taxonomy (GTDB): domain Bacteria; phylum Bacillota; class Clostridia; order Christensenellales; family Aristaeellaceae; genus WQXF01. Next base: position 65,984 of record JAVBLJ010000009.1, on the reverse strand, counting down.
CTCTTTCCACTCTGGCCAGCGATGGAAAGCACCTTGTAGTCTACCGGGTTGCTGGTGCTGAAGTCGTACTCGAAGTCAGCACAGCTGATGATCGCGCTGGGGGTGCTGTCGTCGTCCAGGTCTTCCAGGTCGCCAGTCGTGTAGGTGATCTGGGAGTTGAACACGTGAGCATCCTTGGTCAGCGAGGCGGTCACCACAGCGGGAGTGATGACGTACTCGAAGGTGATGGTGCTGCTGTTGATGCTCACAGCGTTATCCGCACTGAAGGTGAAGTTGCCGTTCGGGTCGTTGACCACGACGGTGACGGTGTAAGTCGTCGCATCGCACACTTCGGTGCCCGCCGCCATGGACACGCCATTCTTTTTCACAGAGGTGATGCTGTACTCGCTGGGCAGCATCGCGGTGGTGCCAATCTCGGTGTTACTCGGGCCTTCGAGCAGGCCCTTGAACTCATTGATGGTGAGGCTGTTGTTGGGGTTGTAGGTGGCGCCGGCCGGGAAATCGAAGGTGACCGGTACGGGCAAGATTTCGAATTCCTTCTCCAGCACGCTGGAGCCATCGGCGAACTCATAGTTGCCATTGCCGATTGTGACTTCGATGCGGTACTGGCCCACATCCACCAGATTGATGTCGTTTCCGGCGGCGATGCCGGCGACGGTCTTGACGAGCGTCTCGTTCTTGTATACCCGGATGGTAGTGATCAGACTCGCATTGGTGTGGCTGAAGGGCAGCTTTTGTCCAGCGCCAAGCTGCAGCAGATCCGCTTCGGTCGTGTAGAGGTTGACATTCTCGGTGTGACCGGTACGGGTGTAGTAAGCGGAGGTTTTGTCGGTCCAATTATTGGTCACCGGGCAGGGCGTGATGGTCAGCGTGCCGCCCTTTTCCGGGGTCAGTGCTTCGCGGTTGCCCACGTCGGTCACCGGGGTGTAGTAGCGCTTGTAGCTCTCTACGCGCACGAGCTTCACCACATCGGTGTACACTTTAACGCCAGTGGCGGCCTGAGCACCGCTCTGTACCGCGGCATTGTTCCATGCGAAGCCAAGCGCGTCTTCCGGGGTATCGCCCTTTTTGAGTGCACGTAGTTCATCCAGAACATCCTGCTCCATGTTTTGCGAGATTTCATCGGCATCCTTGCCTGCCAGCGAGGTGTGGTAGGCGCTCATGCCGGGGAATTGCTCGCCGTACATGATGGTTACATCGTTGTTGTAATCCAGCAGAATGGGCTGCGGGGTATATCCCACCGTCAGCGGCAGCACCCAGTAGTCAGGATTTCCTTCCATCATTTTGCCAACGCCGAAACCCTCGAAATCATATTGGGTGCTCTTTTGTACGTTGCCATAATAGTCAAAGGTAATGCTTCCCAACGACATGAGCGAGGTGTAAGGCGCAATGGGGGCACCCATCTCGTGCCAGTTGGAGAAACTGAAAGCGGCCTTGCTCGAATTTTCGGGCTTCCAGTCGGTGGCCCCTCGCGCACTGATTACCATCCCCGACAGCGAAGGCAGGTACGTGCCGAAGTTTTTCTTCTCGATCGTGGGACCAAGGTCGGTCAGCAACTTCTGGACCTCAACCTCGTAGCCGATCATCGGTGTTTTGGTAGCCAGAAGGCCATACTCGTCCAGGAAGGACTTCTTTAGGAAGTTCGTAGCGATTTCCCATTCGGCCGACACCGTAACATCGCCCTTGGTGGCGGACACGGTATGCTTGCCGATGCTGTTCGAAGACAGCTCGCCATTCCAGGTCCACTCGCCGGGATTCTCGGGGTAACGGGAAACGATGCTACCGTCCGCGTCGTTCACGATTTGGAAAAAGGGAGCGGTTATTCCCTTGCTGGCCAGGAACACGCCGTTGCCTTCGGGCAACACGACCAAGCGGAAGGAGTCGGCGACCGGCTCGGACTCGGTCTCGCCAGCGGTCTCGTCGGTGGTCTCGTCGGTGGTCTCGTCAACGATCGAATCGTCTAGGATCTCATCTTCGCCCACTTCAACAATGCTTTCGTCCGAGGTCTCGTCGGCGATCTCATCGATGACTTCCTCTTCGGTCTCATCGGCGGTCTCATCGATGACTTCCTCTTCGGTCTCGTCCTCGAAGTCATCGAAGCTCTCTTCTTCATCCGCGAAGAAGTTGTCGCCCTCTTCGGAGCCGGGTTCGGTGATCCCATCCACGGGAGCATCGCCATCCAGCGATCCGGCGCCGCCATCCACGTAATCCGCGATGTCGCCATCCACCGGATTCGCCGCGATCACAGCCATGTACTCATCGTAGAATTGGAGGAAGTACTCGTCGGTCAGGAATTCTTCATCCCCCACCAGCTTTTGATGCTTGATGACCCAGGCCTTGAGTCCCTCGGTCACTTCAGGCAGCGGAGCGACTTCGATGATCTCTTCCGCCTGCTCCTGCACCGGAGCGGGCACCAACTCTGCATCCGCTGCGTAGCCGTGAACCGGCATCGAGGCAAAAACCATCAAAACCACCAGAGTCATGGAAAGGAAACGGCGCCAAGATTTTAGCTGCATTTTGTTCTGCGATTTCATTTGTGTGAACCCCCTTGAACTCTTTGAAATATTTTTGCCATACCTCTATGCTTAATGGATGAACCAAAGTGCGCGTTGGGCGCACCCACAGAAATCGGTTCTTCCAGCGTTTCCAACTTACCATTTCGACCGTTCGGCCTCGATTTTGTGTTTCGTAAATGTCGCAATCGTGTCTTAATTTCACAACATATTTCTTTTGTATTACAAATTTACCATGCTTTCCCTTTTTTGTCAACATCTTTTTTCACTTTTTATACCAATTATTTTTAAAAGATGACATGATAATCGCAGCAAGGCGAGAAAAAGCGTTGATTTTCAACGATTTTTTCATTTTACGTATCCGTACAAAAATGCGTCCGAACCCATATTTCGTCATTTTTTGTTAACATTCATCTTTCTTTTTTCCAGCACTTCGCGAAACAGCTTCGCTCCCCTTACGCGCTTTTCGCAAAAAAGCGTCGCCCTCCCCTACTTCCACTCGCCGAGCGCTGGACAATGGCGCATATTTTCCATATAATGAATGATAATACTCCCATTCCGCGCATTCCTTTCTTCTATTCATTGCGGTGTGCATCGCGGAGCAGCACAACAATGCGGCGCAGTCAGCGATGCAATATGAAATACAACGAGCAATACATCGGGCGATACGAATGAAGCAATACAATATAGAAGGAGAAGCACTATGCAAGTACGTGGATGGGCTCAAAAAGGCGGCGCACTCATCCTGCTTTCCCTGTTCATTGCGGTTGGGGTAGCGCTTATCTGCTTGCCCGCCGCCTGTGCCGGAGCTGATGAAGCCCCCGGCAGCGAAGCAATCGTCGCTACCGAAAAAAAATACGAGCGAGGCTACCTGAAGCAGGAGACCTGGGTCGACGCCGCAGGAAACCGCATCATGAACGACCAGGGCTACTGCTATTACGTCATCGAGTTCAGCGGCCGATTCAAGCCCCTCTCCACCGCCTACTACGATACCAAGGATCGGTTGGTCGTCACCAACGCAGGCTTCGCCATCGAGCAACACACCTACGATGGCTATGGCCGTACGCTGACCAGCAGCTACTGGCTGGATTGGGAAACCCCGGTCATCGGCCCCAACGGCTATGCGAAGCTACAGGCCACCTACGATTGGCGCAGCCTGCTGAGCGTTGAATACTACGACGAGTATGGCAAACCCGTCGCCGCCGGAGGCGGATACGCGCGCAAGACCATTCTTTACGATAAGAAAGGCCGCGTGGTTCGTGAATCGTACTACGCGGCCGATGGCAACTATGCCATCCTGCCCGAGGGCCACAGCTACGTAAAGTACTCTCGCGGCGAAAAGGGCATGCTCTACAGTGAATGCTACTACGATCATCACGGCCACCTGGTTGTAAATACGCAGAAGGGATACGCGGCCCTGCAGCAAACCTATGCGGGGTTTGCGCGCTTGCTGGTCAGCGAATACCAGGGCGAGAACGCCGAGCCGCTCGCCCAGCGCGACGGCTATGCGCGCGTGGAGTACAAATACGAGAGCCTGCAATCCGGCGCGCTCTCCAGAGTCGATTATTTTGGAGAGGACGGGAACCCGGTGATGATCCGGGATGGCTACGCCACCAAGAAGTTCGCGTACAACAAGAACGGCGACCTCCAAGAGGAGCGCTACTTCGGGACAAGCGGCGAACCGGTGCTGATCCCCGGCGGGTATGCGGTCGCGTTCTACCGCTACGCGAGTCGAAGGCTGAGCACGGAGCGCTACTATGGCCTCCAGGATGAGCCGGTGCTGACCCAGAACGGCTACTACATGCACGAATACCTCTTCGATAAGTATCGCCTCCCCGCCGGCGAGATTTACTACGGCATCGATGGAAGCCCCATCGTCCCCAGAGGCAAGGACTATGCGAGCGTAAAATATACCAACACGCCCAAGGGCCTGCGCACCGAGGAAGTCTTCTATGATGCGGAGGACAAGCGCACCGTCATTGCCCAAGGTTACGCATCGCACAGCTTCAAGTTCAACAAGGAAGGCGTTCTTTTGCAGGAATCCTTCTACGATGCGCAGCAGCAATTGGCGAAGAACAGCGATGGCTATGCGATCGTGAAAAAAGGCTACGACGAGGCCGGAAACCTGATCGAAGAACTCTTTCTCGATGAACGGGAGCAGCCCGCGCCGGTCACCGGCAAGGGCTACGCTGGCATCCGCCGCACCTATAGCGAAAGCCGAAAGGTCATCAGCGAAACCTACCTGGGCACAACGCTGGAACCGGCACGCATCGAGGCGGGCTATGCGCGCCTCACACGCAAGTACAGCACCAACAACACCCTCATTGAGGAAGCCTACTATGATGAAGCGGGCCAACTAATCTGCACCGCCAACGGCTACGCTATCGTGCGCCGCGAATACGATACCAAGCGCCGCCCCACCGCCGAAAGCTATTTCGACCAAAATGAGCAGCCCGTGTGCTCCAACTCCGGCTATGCGCGGCAGACCCGTTCGTACGATGCGAAGGGCAACATCATCCGCATGGCCTATTACGGCCCCGATGGCAATCTGATGATGCAAAAAAACGGATACGCCATGCGCATCCGCGAATACGATGCCAACAAAAAGACCATCTACGAAGCCTACTACGACGATGCGGAGCGTTTGGTCGATATGCGCGGCGGATATGCCATCGTCCGCCGGAAATGGGATAATGCCGGAAATCTGCTCACCGAAGCATTCTTCACCGCAAAGGATGCACCCGCCGTCCTCCGCGATGGCTACTCCATCGTGGAGCGCTCGTACGATTCCGCCGGGAACATCGTTCAGGAAAGCTACCACGATGGCAAGGGAAATCCGGTCGTCAGCAAGAACGGGTATGCATCCCTGGTCAGGACATACAACGACTTGGGCCAGATGCTTACGGAAAGCTTCTTGGATCTCACCGGCGCGCCCACAGTCTGCAGCAGCGGCTATGCGCGGCTGGAGCTCCGCTACGATGCGGATGGCCTGGTCACCGAGCAGGTATTTCTGGCGCTGGACGGCACCCCTGTCGAGCTCTAGCCCCTCTCCTTCAAGTCCTGCCAAAAATGCGCCTCCTGCCGTCGTTGCATCAGTCGCGCGGAAAGGGGCGCTTTTCATGTGCTCAAAACACCAACAGAAAACCCCCGAACAAAAAAGAGGCACGCCACGCATTGCGTCAGCGCACCTCCAGATAGACGATCAAGGTTGCGTAAAGCTTCTCCCCTACTCCCTCAATTCGGGCCAACTCATCGATGAATTGTAGCCCGCCCTGCCCATCGCGGTATGCGATGATCCGCTCGGCCATCGTCTGCCCAATTCCGGGAATAGCGGTCAGCATCCAGGTGTCGGCCTCGTTGATATCGAGCTTGCGCAGGCCCGATTCCGGCGCGCGCGTGGGCATAGGGGTAGAAAGCGCCGGATCGCTGGTGGGCAGCAGCTGATCCATGCCGTTTGCGGCGCGCGACTCCAGCACCACCTGAACTGCCTGCGCTTCCGGCGGCGCAAACGCACCGGTCGCCGCAGCGCTGACCACCAGCGCGCCATAGACCGGCACCAGCAGCATAAAGAACCAGCGCTCGCGGCTCCAGGGCCGCTTCGCGCCCTGCTTACGCGATGCCATGCGCTCACCCCGCCGCAGGAATTCCGCCCTTCGCGTGGCGGAAATCCTCTCGATTGAGGAACCTCTTCCTATTGTTCTTGCTCTTCATTCTCTATTTTTCGTCAAAATCCTTCACAATTCGATAAATAGCAGCAATTCAACAGAAAAAAGCTCCGGCAGGGGCAGAAGTGCTATCCGCGCAACTCGACCATCACCACAGTGTCGGTCTCGTCGGGCAGAATCGGGCTATCGCCAATCTTCACAAACACGTTCTTGTAGTGCGCAGTGCGGAAATCGCTCACCAGGGGCAGCTCCGCCCCGGTCGCCAGCAGGCGCACGCGCTTGATCTCCTCGGGCTGCAAGCCCAGCAGCGGCAGAAGGCCGATGGTGTTCTCGGTCACATGATAGTAGAGCGTGTTGCCCTTGCGGGTCACGCGTCCAAAATCGGGCTTGGGAATGCCCGCATAGCCGCAGCCGTAGACCGATTCGCCGTTCTTCGCCATCCACTCGCCCATCTGCTCCAGAATGCGCACGGAGGGCCCGGGAATGCGGCCCCATGCATCGGGGCCGACGTTCAGCAGCATGTTGCCGCCCTTCGATACGCACTCCACCAGCTTGCGCACCAGCATACCTGCAGGCTTGAAGTGATTATCGCCCTCGGCATAGCCCCAATTGTTGTTCATGGTCACGCACGCTTCCCACAGCAGGCGGTTGCCCTTGTGGTCAAACATGCCCTCCGGCGGCAAAAGCTGCTCGGGGCTAAGGAAGTCGCCCGAATACTCGGCGGGCTCGCCCACCAGCATCGAACTTTCCGCCGCGCCCTCCAGCCGGTTATCGATGAGGATACCGGGCTGCAGCTCGCGCACCATGCGCACCAGCTCGGTCGCGCGCCACGCCTCTCCGCAGAGGGTATCGTACGAGAAATCGTACCACATCAGGTCGAGCTTCCCATAGTTGGTACACAGCTCGCGCACCTGATTGTGCAGATATTCCACGTACCGGCTGAAGTCGCGTTTCACGCCCTTGTAGGCTTCGTTTCCGCGCATGGGGTGGATTGAATCCTCATAGTGCGGATAGTCGGGGTGATGCCAATCCAGCAGCGAATAGTACAGGCCCACCTTGATCCCCTCGGCACGGAAGGCTTCGACGTACTCGCGCACCAGGTCGCGCCCAGCCTTGGTGTTGGTAGCCTTGTAATCGGTGTACTGCGAATCGAACAGGCAAAAACCGTCGTGGTGCTTGGCGGTCATCACTGCGTAGCGCATGCCTGCCTGCTTGGCCAGTCTCGCCCACATGCGGGGATCGTATGCCACCGGGTCAAACTCATCGAAATACTTCTGATAATCCTCGTTGCTGATGCGTTCGTGGCTGCGAATCCATTCGCCGCGCGCAGGAATCGCATACAGGCCCCAATGAATGAACATGCCGAATCGATCGTCCGCAAACCACCGCGTGCGACGCTCGTACACCTCGCGGTCAAACATGGCCTTCCCTCCCCATCCTTGTGTGTCGAATCGTTTTTGTTTAGATGAGCATTAGGCTTCGAACTACTCTGCTTCCGATGCTAGGCCTCCCATGCTAGGCTTCCAATCGGAACCCCTCGGCGACCGGGGCCTGATCGCGCACCGGAAGCTTTACCGCAATGCCCTGGCCCTGGCGCTCGAACGCCAACTCCTCACCGCTCGCCAGATCGATCACCCGGGACACCTTGCCCGCGTAAGGAATCTCCACGCACTCCGGCACCGCCACGCCCTCATCGTGCAGATAGAAGGCGTACACCCGCCCGGCCTTCTGCGTAAAGGCGCACTGCCCCACACGGTACGGCGCACACACCCGCGTGCCATAGACGCCCTCGCCGTAGAGCTTGAGCCACGCGCCCAGACCCTTGATGCGGTCGATGGCGTTGCGCGACAGGCGGCCATCGGGCTGCGGACCCACGTTGAGGGCCAGGTTGCCGCCCTTTGAAACGATATCCAGCAGCAGGTGCACCAGTTGGCGCACCGATTTGTAGTTGTCATCGTAGGCATAGGAGAACGAGGTGCCCATGGTCACGCAGCTCTCCCACGGGATACCCAGCGGCTTCTCGGGCACGCACTGCTCCGGGGTCACGTAGTTTTCGCAGATGCCGCCGCAGGTGCGGTCGGCCGAAAGCACCCAGGGCTGCACGGCGCGTGCCTTCTCCATCAGCTCCTCGATGCGGATATCCTGGCCGCTCTGGCGGCAGACCCAGCCCGCGTCGAACCAGAGCACATCGATCTTGCCGTAGTTGGAAACCAGCTCCATCACCTGGTTGTGGGTGAACTGCACAAACTCCTCCCAGCGCTCCGGGTTCGTAGCCGGATCGTACGCAGGGCCGCGCCACATGAAACTTCCGCGCGGCGTATCCTGCGCCCAATAACTGGGCACGTGCCAATCGGCCTTGGAGAAATATGCGGCGATACCCAGGCCTTGCCGCCGGAACGCTTCAAACAGATTGGCACAGATATCGGCCTTCGGGTGGGTATGGAACGGACAATCGGGCGCGGTAACCTTATAATCAGAATACTGAGAATCGTACATGCAGAAGCCATCGTGATGCTTGGTGGTAAACACCAGGTAACGGAAACCGCCTTCCTTGGCGAGCTCCGCCCACTTTTCCGGTTGGAATCGCACCGGGTTAAAGGTCTTGTTGAGATTGCGGTACTGGCGCTTGAAAGTCTCGCCGTCCACATCCCAATCCACGCCGTTGCGGGACCATTCGGCGTCGGCGTCGTTGAGCGCCCATGATTCTACCAGACCCAGCTGCGAGTATGCGCCCCAATGCATCATCAGCGCCAGCTTTTGATCCTGGAACCATTCCAGGCGCTCGCGAAGCACTGGATCGGTCGGCGCAATGTACTGGTCGGCCGTGCTATAGTTGTGCACGCCCTGCTCGACGACTTCCGCCTGTTGCCCCAAAATCTCTTCCGACATCGATCATTCCTCCTATGGATCTATTATTATGGTTCTATTATTATGGTTATGCTATATTTCTATTTGTCATAAGGATAAAACACGAGCACGCCTCCGCCGGGCTGCAGGGTGTAGCGCGCGTCGGGTGCGGATTCAACCTCCTCCTGCAGGTGCTGGATATAGGGCAACAGCGCGCTCTTGGGCTGCGCGACTTGTGCCGCATCAATCCGCAGCTGCATAGAAACCTCGCCCTCCGCAAAACTGGCGGCCACGGCCATAATGCCGTCCGGCAGCCCGTATGCGGTCACGTATACCGCAGGATTATCGGCGCTCACCAGCGGGTTCTCCTCCCACCAGCCGCGCAGCACCGCGCGGTCAAAGCCGTATTTCTCGCGCATCGCCCAAATACCTTGGGTGCCTGCCGTAGTCCAGCCCGCGCGATTGGTCATGCCAAACAGCAGACCGCGCCACGGGTTTCCCCCGCCCTGCAGCATCTCGCTCATCAGGCCAAAGGGCAGGCCCGAGCATTCCACCAGCATCTCGTTGGGGGTGATCTCGTTAAAATCAAAGCCCTCGCCGAACCAAAGCGAATCGATGTACGGGAATATCTCGGCGTACATCACCATGTTGTGCGCCCAAGATTCGCCGTACTCATCGTGAAACTGGTTCCAAGAGTGTAGATCGATCTTAGCGCCCGGCCTGCGCCCATCGAGCACACGGCGCGCGCGCTGGAATGCGTACCGATCCAGCCCGGTGTCGTCCACGTAGATGCCATCGATCTGCCAGTTGTCGCACATCCAGCGCAATCCTTCCACGTAGAAGTTGACGATTCGCGACGCGGGATTGACGATCACCGCCGGATCGGTCGTGCCCGCGTACTTGCCCTCGGTAAACACGTGCTTCCAGGCGGGCAGCACATGATCGCCGCACTCGTCCTTCAGCCATGCGTCCTTCTCTCCCTGGCCGGGCACGCCATCGTAGTTGAAGTTGGGCTGCGCAAATACCTCGGCGCGCAAGCTGCGTAGCGGAAAGAATTCGGGCAGCTTACTGGTAAGCTCGCGCACCGTATAGTAGGGCTTCATCTTAAGGCCCTGGCTGTGTGCCTTGGCCGCAAAATCGTGCATCGCCGGTGCATCGTAGAGCGGATAATTGATGAAAGGATAAATATCCTTCGCGTGGTGAACCACCACGTGAGATGCGCCGATCTCGTGGGCGGTCTGCAGCCAGCTTTCGGGCGTGGTGTTGCCCGGGGCCTGGAAATAGCGCGTCGCATAGTGGCTGGCCTGGTTCACCAGCTTGAAGGGCGTGAAGCCCATCTCGAAATCGGTGCGCACCGGCTGTCCCGCGGGCAGCACGCACGCCCCGCAATGGTAGCCCAGCTCCACGCAATCGTCGCAGCGCTCCAGCGCAAAGTAGCCCTTGCCCTCGTTGACCCAGGCACGGGGCATGTTGCGGTAGCCAAACAGATAGTAGATGTTGCAGTATGGCACCACATAATCCTCGGCCAGTGGGCGCACTACGATGCCGCCGTTCATGCCGCCGCAGTAGAAGCCATCCTGATGCTTGGCGCGATCCCACTGCCAGCGGTGGCTCTGGGGACGCTCCAGCACATTGGTGCCCACGCCGGTGAGCCAGCGCGCATAGCGATGCTTGAGCCGGAACAGCAGTCGGATATCCTCAACCGCCAGCTCGCGCGCAGCCTGCCATTCCACCGTGTAGCGCGACCACCCATCGAACTCCAAAAAGCCACGCACCGTGCAGGTCAGCTCGTCGGAGCGCAGCACTGCCTCCCAGCTAACGCGGGCATCGGTGCGGGCCACGATGTGGCACTCGCCCTCAAGCTGCACAGGTTTCCCCGCGATGACCGTTTCCAAGCGCGGAGGCGCGGCAAATATGTCCTCACCGCTATCGACCAATACGTCGTTAATGCCCTGGAAATGGGTGAGCACCGCCGAAGGCACGCCGCCTTCGCCCAGCACTACCTCGCGACCCAGCACACCGAGCGTGCGCTCACGCACCGTCACCGGCAGGAAGGGCTGAGGCACGGTTTCCTCGGTGCCGAGCGCAGAATCCAGCCAGGCCAGACGAGCCAGCGTGTCCTTGTCATCCTCGCCGCCGCGATGCACCGGTTCCCCCGCCACCTCCACATCGAGCGCGATCGGCAAGCGTTCCCCGCCCCGCAGAACGAGGGTCCCACTCAGGGTGCGCGGCCCCTGTTCGCCAGCCGGAGCTTCCATCGGAATCTCCAGCAACACCCAGATCACCCAAGGCTTGCCGGCCTCCAGCTTGCATTCGCCCACAAAGGGCGCACCAAAACGATCCACGCCCCGCAACGCGGGCACGTGCACCGGCCATTCCCAGGCCAGCTCCAGTGCTGTAACGCTCGTATCCTGCTCGCTGCAGAGCATGAGCTGTACCGGCGCAATCGCACCGGGGCGCGCGCGCAGCACGAACCCGCCGCTCTTCTCCGGCTCCACAGTGGAGAACCAGGGATCATCCGGCCTGCAATGGTAGGGAAATTCCGCGCCTTGCCACCAAGTTTTCATCTCGCTCAACGGCCTCAACTCCTGCTTTTATGCTAATCCTCGTTTGGTTTCTTAGGATAGATCGTGGAAGATTTTTCGAAGGGCTTGGAGCCTGGGGGAAGCATAGCCGGCAGCTACGCCCTCTGAAGCGCGACAACGCCATTCTGATAAATATTCGCGAGATATGCTGGAAATCCATCGTGGAGTAGTATTAGGTCACCATGCGCCGAGAAAGCCCGAGGGCTCTGCGCCTCGCGCCCTCGATCTTTGTTTTAAAGGAACTACCTTGGAAAATCAATCTTCCCTTGAACGCTCGGCACCATCCGGCACATTGAGATCGCGCACCGAGTCGCGCTGCAGCAATTCCATTTCCAACAGCAGCGTATCACAGGGCAAATTGCGGTTTTCGATGCGGCGCACCAAGCGCTCAATGGCACGTATGCCCATGGACTTGATGGGCACGCTGATGGTGGTGAGCGCAGGCGTAAAGCCCGACGCAAGCTCGATGTTATCGAACGACACCATAGAAATATCGCGGGGGACCTCCAACTGCAGCAGGTTGACTGCTTGAATCATAGCGATTGCGGTCGCGTCATTGTGGCAAAAGAAAGCGGTGGGGAGCTTTTCCACCGAGCCGAACTTGTTCATCAAATGTGCGGCAATTTCGGCAATGTTGTGCACCACGTAAAAGGGCGTGAGGTCGGTTTCAAAGGACATCTCGGCAAATCCGCCGCTGATGTCCTCCCCGTACATATGATGATCGATGGCCGCCTGCATAAAGCCCGCCTTGCGCAGCCGCAGACTCGAAGAGCCTTCGACATAGCCCACAAAGCCGATGCGCCGGTGGCCCCTTTGATATAGATGCATGAACGCCAGATAAGCGCCCTGATAGTTTTTGTTGACCACGCTGTCGATGCTCAGCGCGTAGCTTTCGTGGTTGACCACCACCATGGGGATATGGGTCGCCTGAATGCGCGCCAAGCCTTCATCGCTAAACGTACCCACCACCGCCACCCCAGAAACACGATATTCCTGGATGCAGGAGGGCAGTTCGCTCAAATCCTCAGAAAATTCAATGATGGTATCGTAGCCTTGGCGCTTGACCTCGGCCTGCATGGCGCGGAACACGAGATTATGGAAATGCACATCGGTCAGCGCTTTATTTTTCACAACGATGCAGATATTGCGCAGCTTGACTTTTTTGAGAATCGATGCCTTTCCCTCGAAGTAGCCCATCTCATATGCTGTTCGTATCATGCGATCGCGCGTGCTTTCGCTGACGCCGGACTTGTTGCCCAGCGCCAGGGAGACGGCATTGATGGATACGCCGAGTCGGTTGGCCACATCCCGCATGGTGGTCTTTCCCATACGTTCCCCTTCTCTCGTGCCGGATCCGTTCTTCTGCCATCATAGTACCGTATTCTTTGCCCACTTACAACTCGAATTCACTTGAATCATCGCTCAATTCACTTGACAAATTTGGAAACGATGTAGTCATTCAAGCGAGCTTGCTTCTACACACTACAGGCGGCGCAACACAGCGTAGCCCAGCAACACGGCAAGCAGTTGAAACAGGAAAATGTGCATCACGGGCATGATCAGGCCGATGGGAAAGCAAAGCGCTGCGGGCACAGCCGAACCAATCAGCAGGCTCTTCACGCGCAGCCGGTAGGCGACGCTGTGCGTGCGCATGCGCGTCAAGCCCATCAGGTAGCCGATTCCAAAGTAAAAAAGCAAAAGCATTACGCCAATGATCGCCATGCAAAGCAGCACCGTCGGCGCAAGGAAGCGACCAAAATAGCCGTTGTACAGCGCCAGCCTGTCGAAAAGCTCGCGGAAATCCCGCTCCTCGATCGCCCAGGCGGGCAGGCTGTCCACCGGCATAATCAGCCGCGTATGCGCATCTGCGTAGGTCAAGTAATGCCGTGTAAAACCAAAGGTGGGGCGCTCCACCGTCCCCACCGGCTCCTTGCCCTCGTCCTCGGGCTCCGCCTTTGCGCTCACCGTGCAGGAGCCGTCGGCGCTCTGCTCGTACGCGGATTCGGTAATGCGTAGGGACAACGCAAAGCCCTCGCCATCGGCGGCGAGGGGTAATGCGATGCGCGATCCGGGTTCCGCAAACGCCTCAAAATCGAGGCTGTAGTACCGCGCAAACAGCTCGTTGGGGGGCAGCTTGGCCAGCGCGAACAGCACGGGTACGCACAGCAGCGTCGCGGTGACGATCGCCGCAGCAGCCACCGTCGCTCCCCGCGCGCGCTGCACCTGCCCCACCAGCCACCGGCATAGTCTATTCACCCTTGTTCGCTCCTGCCATCAGGCCGGTCACAAGATACTTCTGAAATACGAACTGGAAGGTGGCGATGGGCACGGCAATCAGCAAACTAGCCGCCGCAAAGCGCGGAAAATTGTAGTTAGGCGAGTTCGGATCAACCAGGCTGAACAGGCCCAGCGCAATGGTGTGTTTATCGTTGGAGGAAAGCAGCATGCGCGGCAATATGTAATCGAACCAGGGGCCCATGAACGAAGTGACCGCCATAAAAGCGATAATGGGCGTGGCCAGCGGCAGTATGATGCGGAAAAACATGGTGATCTTTGATGCGCCGTCGATAAAGGCGGCCTCATCCAGCGTTTTGGGGATGTTGAGCATGTAGCCGCGCACCAGCCAGATATTGCCTGGTATGCCGCCCGCCACGTAGATGACCACCAGAGTATAGATATTGTTGAGCAACCCGAAGTTGAGGCAGATGACGTAGAGGGCCGTCAACCCCAAGAAGGAAGGAAACATCTGAAACAGCATGATGGTGAACAGTGCCTGCTTCTGCCCCTTGAACTTAAAGCGCGCAAATATGAATGCCGTAAACGAGTGCACCAGCACGGTACACACCATCGAGAGCAGCGCAATGATCAGCGTATTCTTATACCAAAGCACAAATTTGGTTTTGCTAAAAAGCTCCGTAAAGTTTTTGAACGTCGGTTGATCGGGAATCAGCGAGGTAGCCGTGACCGAGGATGTGGGGCTCAACGAGGTGCCCGCGATCCATACAATGGGAAAAAGAACCGCAGCCAGCACCAGCAGCAATTCAGCGTGGATCAGCGTGCTGAACACGATATCCTTAAACGTGCGCGTCTTGCGCCTTTTCGCGCCCATCGCTTTGGTGACAGCTGCTTCTTTTTTGAAGTTCGCGTCCTTATTCATGCTTACTCCTCCCTAAACACGCGGGTGTGCAGCAGATTCCAGCCCGCCACCGTCGCCAGCACCACGAAAATGAGGATCGACATGACCGAGGCGTAGTTGTACATCCGCTGATCGACCGTCAGCTTGTATATCCAGGTAATCAGCAGATCGGTCGATCCGGCCACGGTGTACTGCGGATTGGCCGGGCCGCCCTTCGTCAGGAAGAATACGATACCGAAGTTGTTGAAGTTGTGCGTAATAGAGAATATGAGCTGCGGAGCGGTCGCCGATATGATCACGGGGAAGGTGATCCGGCGGAAGGTTTGCAGCGCGTTCGCGCCGTCGATTGCTGCCGCTTCGTACATTTCAGTATTTATGGTAGAGATTACGCCGGAAATCAGCGCCATAAAGTAGGGGAAGCCCAGCCACAGGTTCACGATCACCAGCACGACGCGCGCCCAGTTCGGGTCGCTCAGGAAGGGTACCGCCTTGGTGACAATGCCCAGCGAAATGAGCACCTTGTTGATGGGCCCGGCGGAGTGAAACACATTCTGGAACACCAGGATGGATACGAACGCCGGAATGGCCCAGGGCAGCATGAACACGCCGCGCCATAGCTTTTGGCTGCGCACATGCTTGCTGTGCAGAAGCACGGCCTGCAGCATGCCGCCAAAATACGTGGTGGTCGCCGCCAGCACCGCCCAGATCACGGTCCAGGTGAACACACCCAGGAAGGTGCGACCCCAAACCGGCAGACGGACGATATCGATAAAGTTCTGGAACCCCACCCAGTCCACCAGATTCTTGGGCGGAATGGTGTTCGAATTGTAATTGGTAAACGACACGAGGAACGAGAAAATGATGGGCAGCAGCGATACAAACAGCATCAGCAGCATGCCGGGCGTGATGGCGATATACTCAAAGTAACGATCAAAACCGCTGCGGAAGGAAGCGATGCTCGAGGTGGTTTCGCCCTGCTCCATGCGCTTGCGGGTCACGTACGCATCGCGCATGTTGATCACCCAAATAATCACGAACACCAGCAGCAGCGCCATGGCGATGAGTCCGCCGATCATCAGCATCGTGGAGTGGTCGTACACCTTGACCTTTGAGCTGGTGCGCGGAATCTCGCCCAGGGATACCAGGCCCCAAATGCCCTGGATAAACAAGCCACAATTGCGGAAGTGCGGCTCCGCCGCCCCGGTCAGCACGCTCCACGTACCGGTAGCCAGCTCAATGCAGACCAATCCCGCCTGCACCAAGAAGAAAACCAGGCCCTTGATTCGCTGCTTGTTCATGATCTGGCCGCTGCCCCAAAGCAGCGCGGACATCAGCGTCACGACGATCCGCATACAACCACCTCCGCATATAAATAGGGACATGGACGACGCCAAAGCGCCGCCCATGTCCTTGCACATATGTTACTCGATCGACTTGCCAGCGGCCGCAAGCTCGGTGGTGTAGGTTTCCATGGCCTTGGCCTGCGCCTCTTCCGGGGTCAGCGTGCCGTCCCAGGTGAAGGTGAACAGGTTCTTCAGGCCGTTCCACATCTGGTTCACTTCCGGGATCACCGGCATCGGAACCGTGAAGGGCGACTGCTGGGCGATGCCCATCAGGTAGGTGTTCTCGCTAACGCCGGGCACCTGGGTGAGGTCCACGAGCGCCGGCAGCTTGCCGGTGACGTTGTACATCACGGCAGCGCCTTCGGGGCTGGCAAGGAAATCGATGAACGCATAGGCCAGTTCCTTGTTCTCGCTGTAGCTGCTCACGTTGGCGATGATGTTGCCGGAGAAGCACACGGGCTGATTGCCCTCGATGGTGGGCAGCTTCGCAACGCCAAAGTTCACGCCATTTTTGACCGCATCGGCGATCGCCCAGGGGCCGGAGAAGGTGAAGGCAGTCTCGCCCTTTTGGAAGCGGGCCACGGTGTTGTCCCACTGCGCATCGGCCACGGCCACATCGAATATCTGGCGCAGGGAAGCGTGGAACTCAACGCCCTTTTTCGCCTCGGGGCTGTCGAAGCCAGGCACCTTGTAATCGTCGTGGTTGGGTCCAAAGATGTTCATGCCGTAAGCGGAGAGGAAGAAGAAGTTGTGGTAAGCGTCGTCCACCTGCCAGGCCACCGCCCACTTGTTTTCTTCGGGCTTGTTGAAGGTCTTGGCAAATTCGACGATCTCTTCCATGGTGGCCGGCGGATTCTCGCCGAAGAGATCCTTGTTATAGAACAGGGCGATGTTCTCCGTGGAGATCGGCAGGCCGTACATTTCGCCTTCCACCGTCACGGTGCCCACGGCCGGAGCCACGATGGCATCCTGATACTTGGCCTGCAGCTCGGGATCGATGGGTTCCACGATGCCATCGAGGATGGCCAGGGAAGCATGGTCATGGGGATAGAGGAATACGTCGGGGCCGACGCCAGCGGGGCCATCGAGCGTAACCTTGCCGCGCGCGTCGACGTTGCCCACGTTCTGGTAGGTGATTTCGACATTGGGGTACTTGGCGTTGAACGCGGCGATCACGGCATTGGCCCAATCGTCGTTATCCAGCCAAACGGTCAACTTACCGGCGGTATCGCCCGCGGGCGGCGCGTACTCGGCCAACGCGGCCGTGCTGATCATTCCCAGGCAAAGAACCAGCGCCAAGAGAACCACAAGAACCTTTTTCATTGTTTCCCCTCCTAGTACATTTGTTCGATCTATCCTTACGGCGAAGAGAACCACGCCGCAAAAACACGATGGACAACGCGCGGAGAACCAGAAAAGATCGATGGGCGTCGCACGATGCAGACGTGCGTGAAATCGTTTGCACATATTGCTCTAAAAATAGCAGCTCGCTTCTCTAGCAATATTGTAGCACATTTGGCTGGCATGTCAACCCCTGTTTTGTGCGAACCCTCCACAGCCCGCCCCTCCCGCGCTCCTGGTTGTGTTTGACAGCCGAAACGCTACGCGGTACAATCGAGGCTGTGAAGCGCAGCATGCGCAGACCATGAAGGAGGCGACAGCGTGAGGAAAGCGCTCTTTCTGGCGGTAGCCGTCACCCTGGCGATTGGACAACCCTGCGCGGTGCGCGCCGAGGAGGAACCCACCGTCGATAGCGAGCGCTTCGCAGCGCTGTACACCTACGTCGGGAACGATTTGGGCGCGTACTACTCCCCTACCGATACTGTATTTCGCCTGTGGGCTCCCACCGCCACCGAGGCGCGCGTGGTGCTTTATCTGGAGGGCGCAGGCGGAAAGGCCCTGGGCGAATACCCGATGACGCGCGGCGATCAGGGCACGTGGATGGTCAGCGTGCCCGGCGACCGCAAAAATTCCTACTATACCTACAAGGCAACGGTCGATGGCAAGCAGTGCGAGGCCGTCGATCCCTACGCGAAGGCAGTGGGCGTGAACGGGCAACGGGGCATGGTGGTCGATCTGCCCTCCACCGATCCCGAGGGTTGGGCACAGGATCGCCGCCCTCCCTTCGAGCGCCCCACCGACGCGGTGATCTACGAGCTGCACGTGCGCGATCTTTCCACCAGCCCCACCTCGGGCATCGATTTGCCCGGGAAATACCTCTCCTTCACCCAGTTCGGCACGCGCAGCCCCGAGGGGGAATCCACCGGACTCGATCACCTGTCCGAGTTGGGCATCACCCACGTGCACCTGCTGCCCGTGTTCGATTTCCGCTCGATCGATGAACAATCGCAGGCCGGAAACCGCTTTAACTGGGGCTATGATCCGCTCAACTACAACGCGCCCGAGGGCTCGTACGCCACCGATCCTTTCGATGGCAACGTGCGCATCACCGAGTTCAAGCAAATGGTGGCGGCGCTGCACGCCCGGGGCATCCGCGTGGTGATGGACGTGGTGTACAACCACACCGGGCTTTCGGGCAACTCCAACCTGAATCTACTGGTGCCAGGGTATTACTACCGCATGAATTCCGCCGGCGGATTCTCCAATGGATCGGGCTGCGGCAACGAGACCGCATCGGAACGCGCGATGGTGCGCAAGCTGATCGTTGATTCGGCGGTGTACTGGGCGACCGAATACCACGTGGACGGCTTCCGCTTCGACCTGATGGGCTTGCACGATATCGATACCATGAACGAGTTGCGCGCCGCGCTCGATCGCGTTGATCCCAGCATTTTGCTCTACGGCGAGGGCTGGACCGGCGGAGCCTCGCCGCTCTCCTCGTTGAAGGCTGCGCTCAAAGCCAACGCACAGCAGCTCGATCCACGAATCGCCCTTTTCTGCGATGACATTCGCGATGGCGCAAAAGGCAGCGTGTTCGTGGCCTCCGGGCGCGGCTACGTGAACGGCCATGCGGGCCACAAGACCGACGTAATGTTTGGCATTGCCGGATCGGTGCAACACCCGCAGATCGAATACCGCAAGGCCACCATGAGCAAGGTGCCCTGGGCCGCCGCCCCCTCGCAAGCCGTCAACTACGTTTCCGCCCACGATAACAACACGCTTTGGGACAAGCTGCGCGCCTCCCAACCCGAAGCCGACGAAGCTGAACTGGTGCGCATGAACAAGCTGGCTGCGGCCATCGTATTCACCGCCCAGGGCATCCCCTTCTTCCAGGCCGGGGAAGAATTTGCGCGCAGCAAAAATGGCGACAGCAATAGCTACCAATCGCCCGATTCGGTCAACCAGCTCAACTGGAGCAACAAGGCGGCCTACCGTGATCTGTTCGCCTACTACCAAGGGCTGATCGCGCTGCGCAAGGCGCACCCGGCCTTTCGGCTCAATACTGCGGAAGCCGTGCGCGAATCCCTGTTTTTCTTGGATACTGAGCCGCAAATCCTGGCCTACACGCTTTCCGATCATGCGGGCGATGATTCCAGCGCGACGATCGCTGTGGTGCTCAACGTAGGCAAGGAAGCGCGCGAAGTAACCCTACCCTCGTCCGGCTGGCGCATCGTGGCGGATGGGCAGCATGCCGGAGTGGAAGCCCTCTCCGTGCTGACCGGCGATAGGTTGCTCGCCGAGCCGCAGACCGCCTACGTGCTGCTATCCGACAAATAAAAAAAGCCCGCGTTCCACCAAACGCGGCGAAGAAAGGACCTTTATGAAAAATACCGAAAGCCCCAAAAAGATGGAAGTGTTCTTCGATTACTCCTGCCCCTATTGCTTGCGCGGGCACGAATACCTGGTGGAGCTCCTGGCCAAACACCCGGACGTGGAGCCGGATTGGCAGCCCTGCGAAGCGCACCCGCGCCCGGAAGTGCACGGCCTGCACAGTGATCTGTGCATTCGCGGCATGTTTTTCGCGCGCGATCACGGCGTAGATCTCTGGAAATATCATGAGCGCATGTACCGCTTGGCCATCAAGGAACGCATCAACATCGAAAGCGTCGATGCGCTGGCTCAGGGCATGGCCGATCTACTGGATGCGAAAGCCTTCCGCGCCGCGCTTTGCTCCGATGCCTACGTCGAGGAACTCAACCGCAACAACGATCACGCCTACGAGGAATCCGGCGTGTGGGCCGTACCCTCGTTCCGTATGGCGGGCCGCAAGCTCGATGCAGCGGAAGGCATCGGCGTCACCCGCGATCAGCTCGACGCGTTCATGGGCTGAAGCCGACTAACCCGACGTCCAAAGCGTATCCACGTATCCGGCTGGAATCGGCGAAAGGAACTTGACCATCATGTAGCCTTCCTTGCCGTCCACCGACACCTTCATCCAGGTATCGCCCCATTCGAGTATCCTCACCTGGGTGCCATTGAAGTACATGCCCAGCGATTCGCTTTGGGCCGAGGCCTCGCGGCGCAGATGCAGACGGTCGCGCGCACTCGGGTTGCTCACCACGAAGTAGGTCGATTCCCTGCCGCGATCGTGCACCCGCGCCACGTCCAGCTCCTGTACCTGCACATAGCCGACCTCATCGAGGCACAACACCTTGTACCACACACCAAATGTGTCCAAGACCTGGATCGAGATGTCCTCATCGATCACCCGCACCGGCGTACCCTCCAGCGGCAGCCGGTATAGCAGGAAGGGCTTCCCCTTTTCGCCGAGCTTTCGCCGCGCCCAAAGGGGACGCACACGGTGGGTGAGCTCGTCGGTCATGCGCAGCTCGTAGGCGAATATGTAGCCCTCGCTTTCGCCCACGCGAACGCGCGCCCAGCCATTCTCCTGACCCAACACCTCCACCGTGGTGCCGTTGGGGTATAGCTCAATCAGCTCCGCATCCTTCGAAGGTGCGACGCGCATCTCCGATTGATCGCTGGAGCGTTTGTTGTTGACCACGCCTGCTGGGGTCTTGCTTTGGGGGGCGGGCACCCTAGTGGTGGGCCGCTTGCCCGGCTCCGCCCAACGGGTTCCGGCCATCCACACCAGCCAATGGCCCTCGGAATTTCGCGATGCGCCGAGCACTAGCTCCTTGCTGCAATTGTAAAACGCGTACGGATCGGCGTACTGCAAGCTATCGGGCAGTTGTACCTGGCGCAGCGCAGTACAGTTCGTGAACGCGCCCTCCTCGATGAGCTTGAGCCCCGGCGGCAACGCCACCTGCTCCAAGTCGATGCAATTGCGGAAGGCGTACTGCCCGATGCGCTCCAGCGCGATGGACAAGGCGACCCGCTTCAGCGCGGTGCAATCCTCGAAAGCACCCGCGCCGATTCGCGTTACGCTCCGGGGCATTGAGACGGTCTCCAGCAAATCATTGCCGGCGAATGCACGATCCAGGATGTGGGTGGTGCCTGCGGGCACATCGTACGCCCGCCCCCAAGCATCGGGAAACAACAGAAGGCCGCTTCCCTCAAACAGCACTCCGTCCACGCTGCGGAACACCGGGTTACCCTCGGCCACCTCGATGCGCGCAAGTGTATTGCCCCAGCAGGGCAGGGCCCCTGGCTCCAGCCTTTCCAGCGTGGCGGGAAGCGCGATTCGTTCCAGCTTCCGCAGCGCGTCAAGCACCCCGACGGATAGCTCCGTAAAGCCCTCGGGCACACTTAGCTCGCGTAGGTTCGATGCATCGCTAAATGCACCCCTTTCGATCTTCGTCGTGCCCGAAGGAATTGCGTAATCCCCGTCCCGGCCCGCCGGGAAGAGGAAAAGCGCCTGATCCGCCTTGCGGAACAGCACGCCGTCTATGTCCTCATAGAATGGATTCCCCTCCGCAACCTCGAAAGCCTCAAGTGCATTGCAGACGGCGAATGCGTACTCCTCAAGCGTCTCCAACGTTGTGGGAAGCGACACTCGTTCCAAACTTTCGCAACCGCAGAATGCATCGACGCCAATACGAACCACCCCTTCGGGGATGTGCACTTCACGCAGCGCATCGCATTCACCAAACGCAAATTCGCCAATGCTGCGCAATGTGTCGGGCCAAACGACGCGCTCCAACCCGCTCCATCCGCCGAACGCGTAATCCGGAATGTCCTCCACCCCTTCGGTCAGGATCAATTCCTGAACCTGCTCCGGCATCCCTTCCCACAAGCTGTCCAGAATCGTCCGGCAGCTCACAGGCAGGCCGTTCACCTGCGCGTACCAAGTAACGCTTGTGGCGCTATCCGCAATGCCAACCGCCTCAGCCCTATCCTCATATAGCTCGTACTCCACGCCATCGAGCACAAGCCGCTCTGCGCACGCGGAAACGCAACACAAACACAACACGCAAAAAAGCAACGCGCCCCAAACGCTTCGCATGCGCACAGTGTTCGCCTCCTTATCCGGTCCGGGGATGCTCCAAGGCGGACCGCCGATTAAGCAAGCCATCCAATACGAGGATGAATATAAGATGCCTACATCTCGTTCATGGGAATATAGCCCGCCTGCTGAATGCAGCGCTGGCCTTCCTCGCTCAGCATCCAATCCAGGAACAGGCCGCCGGGCTTGGCTTCATCGCCCTCGCGGATCACGCCAAAGTAGTTGGTGGCAAAGGGATAAGCGCCGTTGCGCAGGTTGATGTCGCTGGGCTCCACGCCATCGACAGCGATGGTCTTGATCTCATCGCTCTTGTAGAGTGTATCGATGTAATAGCGGTAGGTATACCCCAGACTATTTATTCTGTTTTCATAATCTCCGACCCGGCGCACGAGCTCGGCCATGCCGCTGGTCACGTAGTTGGGCTGCGCCGCCGTGAGCGGCTCTCCGCGCATCACCAGCTTCTCCATGGCAGTCTGGCTGCCCGAATTTGCCTCGCGCTGATAGGCTGCAATCTCGGCATCCGGCCCACCAACCTGGCTCCAGTTGGTGATCTCGCCCGCGTAAATTTGGCGAATCTGTTCCACGGTCAGGCTCTCGATTGGGTTGTCGCGGTGGGTGATGAACACGAATGCATCGTAGCACACCGGCTTTTGCACCAGCGTCACGCTGTTTTCCCTTGCCAGGACCAGCTCCTCATCGGAGGGCTGGGTCACGATGATCAAATCCACCGGTTGCTGCGGATCCATGGCCGCAAACGCGGAAGCGATGAGCGCCGAGCCGTTGGGCTGGCGCAAAATGAGGTGCTCGTACGCGTTGTGGGTGGTGGAAAGGAACACAAAGCCGGTCAAATCCTCCTCGATCAGCGGCAGATGCTGGCGCGCGAACTCCATCACCATCGGCACCGATACGGTCGAACCGTCGATGCTGGGGTAGCCGCCGAAGCCCACCTCGTAGATCTGCGCGCCGTCCAACTCGCCCACCTCGGTCTGCTCGCCCAGCGCGAACGCGCTCTGCTGTACGAACCGCTGCCAACCTTCCGGGCGGGTCAGGGTTTGGTTGATATGCGCCCAGGAGCCCCCCTGGGCAGCCTCCGCATCCCCGGTCAAGCCCGTCGAAACACCCAGCAAAATGCACACACCCAACGCTGCGGCCCAAATTCTACGCATACGCAACCCTCCCCCTATGATCCTAATGCTATTCTATCCTGCAAAGGCCCGTTCTGACAAGCCCATCGGAGCCCTGCAAACCCTTAAGTTTATCGAATCTTGTGCGCCTTGAGCTGCGCTTCCACGCACAGGCGGCCCGCCGTGAGGATGTGCTCCTGCGTCATGGCGCTCTCGGTGCGGTGCAAGCAATCCAGTATCATCTCGCCAAAGAACGGGTAGCCCACCTTGCCCGATACGTTGACCCTGTGCTCCTTTTCGCCGGTGACATATAGCACGGTGTTGCCCAGGCACTCCACGCCTACGTCGATGTACTTGCGCACCTCGATGTAGCCCTCAGTGCCCAGCACGAACAGGCGGCCATCGCCCCAGGAACCCAGGCCGTCAGGCGTGAACCAATCGACGCGGAAATAGTTGGTCGCGCCATTGTCGGCCACCAGCATGGCGTCGCCGAAGTCGTCCAGCTCGGGATACTCGGGGTTGCTGTAGTTGGCGATCTGGCTATAGGCCACCTGCGCATCCTTCGCGCCGGTGTAGAACAGGAATTGCTCGATCTGGTGGCTGCCGATATCGCACAGGATGCCGCCGTACTGCTCCTTTTTAAAGAACCAATCGGGCCGCGAGGGCGCGTTGAGGCGGTGCGGGCCCATCCCGATGACCTGCAGCACCTTGCCAATCACGCCCGCCTGAATGAGGTTGCCCGCGTAGATGGCCGATTCCACGTGCAGCCGCTCGCTAAAGTAGACCATATACTTTTGCTTGGTCTGCGCCGCCTTTGCGCGCACTGCTTCGACCTGCTCCAGGGTGGTAAAGGGCGTTTTGTCGGTGAAGTAATCCTTGCCCGCATCCATCACCTTCAGACCCAGTGCGGCGCGATCCGATGCGATGTCGGCGGCGGCCACCATGCGCACCTGCTTATCGTCCAGAATTTCGGCCAAGGAGCGCGCCACCTTGGCCTGCGGGAACGCCGCGCAGAAGCGTTGCAGCTCCTCCGGGTCCTCGTCGTACACATAGCTCAGCGTGCCGCCCGCGCTCAGCAGGCTTTGCACCATGCCGTAGATGTGCCCATGCCGCAACGCGGTCGCGGCAAACACAAACTCGCCCTCTTTCACCACCGGTTGGGGCATGGCTGCGGGCGCATAGCGCATTCCATCCTGGTTCTGCATCTGTCATTCCCTCCACATTTCGTTATGCTTCAATATGTTACTGCGCTGTCCAAAGTCCAGCGCCTGGGTGCGAGAGAGAAAAGATACTCCATTCCGTCGTCGTCGCGATGATACTCGTCGGCATGATCTGCGGGAAGGTAGCGCTCCGCCTGCTCTAGCGGCATGTGCGCATAGCCCACTGCGTCCATCTCGGCACACGAAAGCCGGTGGGTGGCGTAGGTCACGCGGAAAGCACCCTCGATGGAGCCGTGCATGAGATGGGCGGCCACACTCTGATTATCGCGCAAATCCGCGCTGGTGGCAAGCAGAGAAAGCATGGCGTCGGTTCCGCGAAACCCGTAGCGGCGTAGGAGCGCCTCGTTTCCTGCAAGCGCATTCCCCTTCCTCCTTGTGCAAGCAACCGCCCGGGGCTATAATACCCTCATAATACAAACCCAAAGGAGTGTGCAGGCGATGTCCACGACCGCGTACAGGCTATACATCGGCACCTACACCCACGGCGAGAGCGAAGGCATCTACCAAGCCGCGTTGGCGGAAGGCACCCTGCGCATCGCCGGCTCCACCCGGGCGGACTCCCCCTCCTACCTCGCCGCTCACCGGGGCATGCTGTACGCGGTGCGCGAAACACACGATGGCGGCGTGGCGTCCTACCATATCGGCGCGGAAGGTGCGTTGGCGCTCACCGGGGCAGAGCCGGTGCAGGGCGATGCACCCTGCCACCTCTGCGTGGACGAAGGCGCACTGTACGTATCGAACTATCTATCCGGCACCCTGTCGGTGCTCGCCCTCGATGCGCAGGGCGGAGTAACCACCCCGCTCCGGCAGATCGCCCACCAGGGCCACGGCCCCAATGCCCAGCGTCAGGAGGGCCCCCACGTGCATCAATCGGCGATGAGTCCCGATGGCACGGCCCTCGCGGTGTGCGATTTGGGCATCGATGCGGTGGTGTTCTATCCGCGAAGCGCAGTGGGCATTGCTCAGCCCGGTGAGTCTGTGGCAACTCCGGCGGGCGCAGGCCCGAGGCATGCTTTATTTGGCAAAGGCAAAGTGTGGTATGTGATTTGCGAGCTTTCATGCCAAGTGCTGGTGTACGAGGGGTACGGTCGGCAAGCGTGGCTGCGGCAGGCCCTTTCGGCACTGCGCGGCGATGGGCAGGGAAGCAGCGGCGCTGCGCTGCGCCTTTCGCCGGATGGCAGCCTGCTGCTGGCCAGCATACGCGGCGAAAACACGCTTGTCCTCTTCCGCGTGGATGGCAACGGCGCGCTCTCCGCCCCGCAAATCATCGATTGCGGAGGCGATTGGCCCCGCGACGCCGCCTTCTCGCCCGATGGCCGGCACGTGCTGTGCGCCTGCGAGCATTCGAATCAGGTGACCCTGTTTGCCGTGGCCGACGGGGCCCTCGCGCCCCTCGGATCGACCGCCTGCCCCACGCCGACCTGCCTGTGCTTTGCGTAGGCAAATCACTCGCCTAGCGTACCACAGACGGCAAATGTTGTAAACACAGGCCCAAAAACCACGGAAACGCACTTACCTCAAAAGCTTGGAGGATGTGCTGCGAAGGTGGCCGGAGGGCGACCGCAAAGCCCTCCGGTCGCTCCCAGAGGAGTGAAATCCACGCATTTTCATAACGAAATTCCCGCAAGGGGAGGCTTTTCGCTCCTTCGAGAGCGACCAGGGGGGCTTATCGCTCGCCCCCTGGACTCCTTCTCTGCGCACCCGCCAAGTTTGGTCCGCGCCGCCCAAAAACAGGACTCGACGCACTGCTGCGCCGGGTCCTGTCGTGTTGGACGATGCTGTCTGGTGTTGTTGCTTGCGCAGTTCGCGCTACATGGGCGCGACGCGGTTGACGATTTCCGAAAACTCGGTGGATATCTCGGTCGCGTTCGCGCCATTCTGAACCTTGGTCATCAACGCCTGTATGCGGGTGATCAAATCCGGATCCGCACTGACCGCGACCTGCTGGATGGCTGGCGCGGCCTTCTTGGCCCGCTCCGAAACCATGTCCTTGATGCGGGTGGTCATTTCGCCCTTGTACTGCGCGGTGAAGTTCACGCCCACCAGCGCCGTGCTACCCATGACCACGGTGGTGGCCTTGTCCACCTCGCTGAGCTTGATCACTTCATCGCTGATGCGCTTCGCGGCAGCCGCAGCTTCCTCCGAAGTCATCATGTTGGCGGCTTCGGGCTGTCCGGTCGCGTCAGGCAGCGGGGAACCGCCGGGCAGCGTGCTCATCGAGGGTGCCATAGTGTTTGCGGGCATCATGGTGGGGCTCATGGGCGAGGGCGTGGGCAACTGCGTGCCGGTATTGCTCGCGCATCCTGCCATGGCAAAAACCAATGCAACACAAAGGATCGTTAGGGTCGTCTTTTTCAAGTCTATTCGCCTCCTCTCGCCGCTATTGTGACCTGCGGCGGGGAGAACTATCAGGGGAGTTGCTGGCGCAGCATGCAGAATTTGTGTGGGCGGAGCGACCCAAAAGCCGCGCGTGCACGATGATTCCCCGGCCTATTCCTTGTAGAACGTGCAGCCGCCAATAAACTCCCGTAGGATCGACGTGGGCGGAATCTCATCTTCGGCCACACCATCCAAAAAATAATTCAAAAACTTCACCAACCGGCGCGTGCGCAGATACCAAGGGCTCTCCTCGCCCACCTCGCAGAGCATGGGGTAGGCGTACTTCTTGAGCACCGGCAGCTCGTAGAGCAGCGAGGAATTAAACATCACGTCGGCCTGCTCCTGAAAGGGAAAGATGTACTTCTCCTCCCCCGCGCGCACCGAATCCCACATCGACATGGTGCGATCCACCGTGGCGTTGCGGAAGAGCCGATCGCGCACCAAGCGGCGCAACAATCGCACGTCTGTGGTGCGGATGCGGTTGTGGTCGTCCAGGTTCAGGTGGGTCAGCGCGCTGATGTACACCTTGAACTTCAGGTCGCTTGGGATTTCCTCGGTCAGCTTGCTGTTCAGGCCATGAATGCCCTCGATTAGTATGGGCTGGCTGTCGCGCAGGCGCATGCGGGTGCCGGTCTCCTCGCGGCGACCCGTGTGGAAGGAAAAGCGCGGAATCTCCACCTCTTCGCCCTGCAGTATCCGAACCAGGTGCTCGTTAAAGAGCGGCACATCCAGCGATTCCAGACATTCCAAATCGGGTTTGCCGTGCTCATCCAGCGGCACTTCACCGCGATTGCGGTAGTAATTATCCAGCGATATCGCGACCGGCTCCAAGCCATTCACGCGCAGGTCGATGTCCAAACGGTTCGCGAACGTGGTCTTGCCCGACGAGGAGGGCCCCGCGATCAGCACCACCCGCGCCCGTCGCTCCAATATCTGGTCTGCGATATCGGCGATGGAGCGCTCGTGCAGCGCTTCGTTGATGCGCATAAAGGGACGGATCGCATCCTGCGCGATCAGGTCGTTGAGGTCGGCCGCATTGTCGCAGCGAAGGATATTCGCCCGTCGCGCACTCTCGGCAAAGGTGCGCAGCAGCTTGGGCCGCTCCTGAAACGGCGCGGGACGGTCGGAGCACTCGGGGGAGGGCAGCTGCAGTATCACCCCCGGAAGGTAGAACTGCACCGAAAAGCTGCGCAAATACCCGGTCGAGGGCAGCATTTCGCCGTAGAAATACTCGCTCATTCCCCGACAGGTGTACACGTCGAAGTGCTCGTACGGACGGTAGCGCAATAGCCGCAGCTTGTCGGTCTGCGCATCGCGCTCGAAGTAGTCCATGGCCTGCTGCCGCGTCCAGCGCGTGCGCACCAGCGGCTCATCGGCCTCCACGATTTGACGCATGTGCTGCTCCAGGCGGCGCACGCGCAACCCGCTCAGTCCGCCCTCGCACTCGATGGTTGCGTACAGGCCGTAGCCCACGCTGTGCTCGAAGCGCACGCGCGCACCGGGCATTACCTCCCGAACCGCCAGCAGGAATACGAACCGCGCCGAGCGCTCGTACATGCGACGCGCCTCCTCGTCGGCATAGGAAAGCAGCGTCCCCTCGCAATCCTGCTGGGGCTGCCAGCGCAAGCCCTTCACGGCCACGCCCACGCGCACCGCCAACGCATCGGCGCGGCGATCCGGTAGATTGCGCTCGATCAATTCCTGTACCGAGGTGCCCACTTCGCAGGGGAAAGGCTTCCCCTCCAGCGTAACGGTGATCTTTCTAAGCATTTTAGGCATCCGAGCCCTCCTTGCTCTCCTCCTGCGCAGCGACCGCATAGCGCGCGGCAGCGTTGCCCGCCAGCCACCCGGTGGAGAATGCGATTTGCAAATTGAATCCCCCGGTGTGTGCGTCCACGTCCATCACCTCGCCGGCAAAGAACACGCCCAGCGCGCGCCGCGAGCCCATGGTCGAGGGGTTGAGTTCCTTCACTTCCACGCCGCCGCGCGTCACGATGGCCTCATCCAGCGACCGGGGCCCGGTGATGGACAACGGAATCGCCTTCAGCAGCGCGCACAGGTTGTGGCGCTCCTCCCGCGTGATTTGGTGCACCGGCTTCTCCGCCGGAATACCGCAAAGCCGGGGCAACAGCTCGGCCATGCGCGCGGGCAAAAGGCCGGGCAGCGCGTGGCAAAGCTGCCTGCGCGAGAGCTCCTCAAAATCGCGCTGCAATCGCGCATCGAGTTGCCTTTCATCCAGACCGGGTTTGGTGTCCAACGTTACCTCACAGCTTGCCCAGCGCTCGATGGGTACATGGCTGGAAAGTTCGAGCACCAGCGGACCGGAGATGCCGAAATGGGTAAACAGCATTTCGCCCAGCTCGGTGAACACCGTTTTGCCATCGAGCTTTGCGCTGAGCCGTACATTTTTGAGCGCTAGGCCCTGCAACTCGGTGGGCCAGCTTTCGCGGGTGACCAAGGGTGCCAGCGAAGGTACCGGCGCATGCAGCGTATGTCCCAGGTCGGCGGCCCATGCATAGCCATCGCCGGTGCTGCCCGTAGCCGGATAGCTCGCGCCGCCGGTAGCAATCACCACCGCCCGCGCCCGCAGCACCTCCCGACTTTCCAGCACAACGCCCGCAACACCACGCGCCTCGCCCTCCTCCTTCAGGAGGGAACGCACGCGCGCATTCAGCCGCACCTTGACCTCGGCGGCCTCCAGCGCGCGGGTCAGCGCACGGGTCACGTCGCTGGCCTTCTGGCTGGCGGGAAACACCCGGCCGCCGCGCTCCTCCACCGTGGGCACGCCCCAGTCCTCCAGCCAATCGCGCAGTTCGGCCTGCGAAAAGCCGCGCACCGCCGCCTGCAAAAAGCGCGGATTGCGCGGCACTTGCCGGAAAAACTCCTCAAAATCGGCGGTATTGGTCACGTTACAGCGACCCTTGCCGGTGATGTAAAGCTTCTTGCCCAGCTTTTCGTTGCGCTCCAGCAGCGTGACCGCCGCACCGCTTTGCGCGGCCTGAATGGCCGCCATCATGCCCGCCGGACCGCCGCCGATCACCAGCACGGTGCCTTGCTCACCGCTTGTCCCGGCCCAAGTAGACGCTGTACGCATCCCAAATCCCTTCCATCTGCGTGAAATGCCGCGATAGTTCCTCTTTTTTGTGCATGCCCAGCGCAACGATCAACGCATTGATCATCGAGAGCGGCGCCGCAAGCGAATCGACGAAGGAGGCCATGTCGGTGCGTGCCGTAAGGCAAAGCGTGGAGGCCTCGCGTAGCGGCGACATCGGCCCGTCGGTCAAGCCAATGACCTGCGCGCCTCGGTTCTTGGCAAACAGCATGGCCTCCATGGTGCGCGTCGAATAGCGCGGGAAGCTGATGCCCACCAGCACATCGTCCTTGCCAATGCGGGAAATCTGTTCGAATATATCGTTTGCGCCCTCGCCCACCACATGCAGGTTTTCGAAAATATAATGCAAGTAGTATCCCATGAACTGGGCCAGCGGCGCGGACGACCGCACCCCCAGCACGTAAATGTGGTGCGCGGCCAGCATGCATTCCACAGCCTGCGCAAACGCCACCTCGTCGCACTCCTCGATGGTGGTGCGAATATTCTGCATATCGGCCTTGAGCACGGTGCGCAGCACTGCATTTTGATCGATTTCAGAAACCATCTCGAAGCGCTGCACCGTGGTGAGCCTATGCCGCACCAGCTCTTGCAGCGCCTTTTGCAACTGAGGGTAGCCTTCATAGCCCAGCGCCGAGGCAAAGCGCACCACCGTGGATTCGCTAACGCCCACCTTCTCGCCTAGCTTGGAGGCGGTCATGAATACGGCCTTGTCGTAGTGCTCTACAATGTATTCCACAATACGCCGGTGCCCCTTGCTGAGCCGCTTGCCCAACTGATTCAGCTGGCGAATCATATCCTGCATATCCTGGATGTCTTGCACGTTCTCTTTCTCCTCCTGGCAACTAATTCCCTAGCATTGTACCGGAAAGCGGTGATTTTTGCAAGACAAACGCATTCAGCTTGCATGCCTCCGCTTACATGCCTCCCTATTTACACAAAAAAAGCGAACCGCTTGGCCCTCGCCAAAGCGGTCCGTTCAAAGGGTAAATCGGTTTTTCGGATCGACCTAGCTCAGCAGCATGCGATCGTTGGCCATCGCACCCCCGCTGGCGCGCTCAAACATCATCAGCAAATCCTCTACCTTTAGGCGCTTCTTGGCCTTGCTCTCGATGTCGATGAGTATCTTTCCCTCGTGCATCATGATGGTTCGGTTGCCGTATTGGAGCGCATCCTTCATATTGTGGGTGACCATGAGGGCGGTCAGCCCGTGTGATCGCACGATGCGGTCGGTGAGTTGCAGCACGTTGCGCGCCGTCTTGGGGTCGAGCGCGGCGGTGTGCTCATCGAGCAGCAGCAGCTTGGGGCGGGTCACGGTGGCCATCAGCAGCGTCAACGCCTGTCGCTGCCCGCCGGAAAGCAGGCCCGCATTGGTGCGCAAACGGTTCTCCAAGCCCAGGTCGAGCGTCTTGAGCAACTCACGGAAGCGCTCGCGCTCCTCCTTGCGGATGGCCGGACGCAGGCCGCGGCGCTGCCCTCGGCGCATGGCGAGGGAAAGGTTCTCCTCGATGGTCATGCCGGGAGCGGTGCCCATCATCGGATCCTGAAACACGCGGCCAATGAGTCGGGCGCGTATGTGCTCCTGCTCGCCGGTCACCTGGCTGCTGCCGATGGCGATACCGCCGCCATCCACAGGGAACACACCCGCAACGATGTTGAGCAGCGTCGATTTTCCCGCGCCGTTTCCGCCGATCACCGTCACGAAATCGCCGGGTGCGAGCGTGAGCTCCACGCCGACCAGCGCGTTCTTCTGGTTGACCGTGCCCGCGTTGAACGTCTTGGAAATGTTGGCCACCGTGAGCGAGGTATCGGCATGGGTAGCCTCGCCCTCGGAATGCACGGCGACGCCTACCGGAGCGGCTGCTTTTGCGCCCGCAGGCTCCGCTTCGCCCTCGCCCGGCGCGGAACGCGCAGGCTCCACCGCCCTCGGCGCACCCTTGCGCAACTTGGGCATCACGAAGGGTAGCGCAATCGCAATCGCGATAATGACCGCAGAAATCAGCTTGAAATCCTCCGCCGGGAACTTGAGCAGCAGCACGACCGATTGAATGATGCGGTATACGATGGAACCCAGCACCACCGCGACGAGCCTGCCCAGCAGCGAGCGCTTGCGGAACACCACCTCACCAATAATGACCGCCGCAAGACCAAACACGATGCCGCCCATACCCATATCCACCGTGGAAACCTTGTTGTTTTGCGCGATCAGCGCGCCGGAGAAGCCAACCAAGCCGTTGGCGATCATCAGGCAGAGCAGCTTCATGTTATCGGTGTTTACGCCCAGGGCGCGGGACATCTGTGCGTTGTCCCCCGTAGAGCGGATGGTGATCCCTTTCTCTGTGTTCAAGAACCACCAGAGCAGCGCGATGATCAGCGCAGCAATCGCGCCGCCGTAGACCAATATGACGGTTTTATCGTCCATGCCAAAGCTGGGCAGGTAACGAAAGATGGTCTCGTACTGTTTCTTGCCGCTTGCGATGATGTTAGGCAGCGGCTGATTGGCCTTGCCCATTACGCGAAGATTAATGGAATACAACGAAATTTGCGTGAGGATGCTGGCCAGCAAGCCGGGAATCTTCAGCTTGGTGTGCAGAAGCCCCGTGCAAGCGCCCGCAAGCATACCCGCAAAAAATGCGGCCAGCGTAGCCAAAAAAGGATTCCATCCGGCGACGATCAGCGAAGCAGCCACCGCTCCGCCAAAGGCAAAGCTGCCGTCCACCGTCAGGTCGGCAAAATCGAGTATACGGTAGGTCATGTACACGCCCAGCGTCATGACTCCCCAAAGAAAGCCCAACGTAACCGCGCTGGGCAACTGCTGCAGCAGCCGGACAAAGAACATGGAGAATCTCCCCTATTCTATCCCTCTATCGCAAAGGGGCATTATGCAAGAATAGGAAGGAGGAAAACCTCCTTCCTGCTACAACCGCGTGCGGAAAGTTTACTCGAACTTGTTGACCGCAGCATCTAAAAGCTCTTGCGGAATGGTGATGCCGAGCAGCGCCGCCGTGGCGATGTTGAGGCTCAGATCGGCATCTGCGATGCTCTCGATGGGCATCTCAGCGGGATTCGCGCCTTCCATAAGGATGCGCACCGCCATCAAACCGGTCTGGTAGCCCAGCTTCTGATAATCCAGGCCAACGGTCGCCAGACCGCCGCCCTTGCACATGTTCGCCTCACCCACGATCACCGGAATCTTGTTGGCATCGGTCACGCCAGCTACCACCGGCATCGCCGAAGCGAGCACGTTATCGGTGGGGATGTAGAGCGCATCAACCTCGCCCATCATCGATTCGATGGCCTGCTGCACGTCGCCCACAGCGCTGACCGTCTTAATCGATACGGTCAAATTGCGCTTCTCCGCCTCAGCAATGGCGATGTCGGCCTGAATCTGGGAGTTTGGCTCGTTGGAAGTATAGCAGATGCCCACGGTCTTGCACTCGGGCACCAGCTGCAGCAGCAAATCGAGCTGCTTATCAATCGGGTTCATGTCGGTGGTGCCGGAAATGTTGATTCCCGGCACATCGTTGGTCGCGATGAGGCCCGCGCCCACGTAATCGGTGACTGCCACGCCCAAGATCGGGATGGTATCGGTCTGCGCCGCGAGCGCCTGCACCGCCGGAGTCGCAACGCCTAGCAGCAGCATGTTGCCATCCTGCACCAGCTGACCACTCATGAGCTGGGTGTTTCCGTTGTCGGCCGAAGCGTTCAGCACTGTCACCCTGAGGTTTTCGCCCTCAATCAGGCCATTGTCGGCCAGCGCCTTGATGAAATACTCGGTCGAAGCATCCAGCGCGGGATGCTCGACATACTGCAGGATGCCTACCGTGTAAACCGTCTCATCGGCCACCGCGCCGGTCACAGAAAGCGCCAGGAGCAAGCACAATGCCAGAGAAAGCCCTACCCTACCGTTCTTCGCAAAACTGTTCTTCATAAAAAGGCCCCCTTCATACTACTATGAACGTGCACAAAAGCACGCCCATGCTACGTTCGTTAGTGTACCTCACTGCGCGTATGCTGTCAATCCTGCAGATCGAACCCAGGGCCAGCGCATTTACATCCTAAGACATGGCAGATGCGCAGAGACGGAGTCCAGGGGGCGAGCGATAAGCCCCCTGGTCGCTCCCGCAGGAGCGAAATGCCTACCTTTGGGAGGATATTTCGCCCTCACGGTCGACCAAAGGGCTTTGCGGTCGACCTCTGGACTCCTTCGCAGTGCAACTCCCAGTTTCTGTATCCAAATGCGTTCGCCCTGCAGATCGAACCACGCTCACGAAACCACCGAAACAAAATCGGGCTGCCGCGCTAATGATGCAAGCGCTGCAACCCGTGTAGTGCCATTATTGCCGCCGTTTTCCGCCGTTTTAGCGCAAGGAAAGCAGCCCATTGCTCACACCGGTCAAGCGTTGCGCGTAGAGCTCGCCGTACTCTTCCTCCAAGAGGCGGTATGCCGCCTTCATGTGCACGGCGCGAGAGCCCGTGTTGTGCGCATCGGTGGCCACTGCATCGATGCACCCTTCGCGTAGAAGCTTCTCGCAAAACCGGTCTGCAAAAAAGCCCTTTTCTCCCAGGATGGTGCTGCAATTAACTTGATAACGCAAATCGTTTTTTTTGCGCAGCTCTATCGCACGCTGCGGATGTTTTGCCAGGCACTGATAGCGCTCAACGTGTGCGAACACCGGTATGTACCCGCTGCGCAGCAGGCTCGTCGCCGCTTCGTCCAATTCATCGTAGCGAACCTTGGGGGAAAACTCCACCAGCACATATTCGGTATTGGCCAGCGAAGGAATCCGGCGCTCCTTCAAGAAGCGGCCGGTCAAATCCGTATAAAAAACCTCTGCGCCCGAATGCAACTGAATATCCAGCTGCTTGTGTGCGCAGTAGGCCTTCATCATCTCTAGCTTTTCGAAATACGCGTCCTGGTCGAAATCTTTGATTCCCGGCGTCACATGTGGCGTGGTCACAATGGTTTGAATCCCATTACGCCGCGCTGCGCGAAGCATCTCGCTGGTCTCTCGGAAAGTGCCTGGGCCATCATCTACGCCAAATACCAAGTGATGGTGGATGTCGGTAAATCCGTTCATCATTTACCTTCTGCCGTCTGCTCTTTTCCCGCCTTTTTGTCGCCTTTCGGGGACTTTTCCGGCTTGTGATCCATGTTGTAATGCGTATAGTAGGATTTGCTGTAGTACCGCTTGCTGCTATAGGAATCGAAGCGCACACCGTTCAGCACCGCGCCCAGCATGCGGCAGCCCGTTCGCTCGATCTGGCGCTTTACTTCCGCCAATTCCCGTCTGCTTACCTTGTTGTAGGATACTGCAAGCAGCGTCCCATCGCAGGATTTTGCTATCTCCGCCGCATCAATGATTACGCCCACCGGCGGTGCATCCACCAGCACAACGTCAAACATTTTTGCCAATTGATTCAGCAGCATGGTCAGGCGCGGCGTGCTCAGCAAAGAAAGCGAGTTTGATACCTCCCGGCCTACGGGCACCATGTACGCATCGTCTATATTGGTGGCGTACAGCACCTCTTCTAGCGGGCACATGCCCGCCAAGAAGTGCGCCATCCCCCGCTCCTCGCCCTCGGGCATGCGGATGCCATAGCGACTCGCCACCATGGAGCGCCGCAGGTCGCAGTCGACCACTACCACCCGCTTGCCCAGGTTTGAAAAGGTGCGCATCATGTTCATCGTCAAAAAAGACTTGCCTTCCGAGGATTGACAACTCGTGATCATGATTTTTTTAACGTTGCTCCCGGAAAAGGTGAGGTTGGTACAAAGCGTATTGAGCGCTTCAGTGCACGCATAGTCCAGCGCCCTAAAGCGTGTAAACGTAAGCTTTTTCATGGTTCGGAACTCACTTTCTAAGCTTCCTTTCGCGCGCTTTACGCCTTGGTCTTCGGCTTTTTGTTCGCAAAGGTACTATTGCTATCGAGCAGCGGCACAACCGCAAGCGTAGGCAGCTCCGCATACCGCATGATATCCTCGCTGGTCCGTATCTTATCGTCCAGCACGAAGCGCAACGTGACGATGCCAATGGCCAGCAGTGCGCCCAGTATGAAGCCCAGCAACACGTTGCGCGTCTTGTTGGGGCTAACAGGATAAACGGGACGCAATGCAACTGAAAGTACGTTCGGCTCGTCGGTTGCCATTGTTCTGGAGATATGCATCTTGGAGACTTTGGCGTATGAATTGGCGATAGCGGTTGCCTCATCCGGGTCGAGGGAGGTCACGGTTATGTTGAGTATGCGGGTCCCCGAAGGGTTTTGGATGGACAGCATGTCCTCCATTTCCTCATACGTATAGGCAAGTCCAAGATCCTGGATCACCATCTCGTGTACTTCCCACGTCTTAAACACTTCCTGGTAATCCGAAGTTAAAAAAGAACCGATCTGCAAATCCGAAAGATTTAACGCAGAATCCTTAGAATTGACGACATAGAGCTTCGCCGTGGCACTGTACTGAGGCTTGGCGATAAAAAAAGAATAGAAGCCCGCAACAAGCATACATAAAAAGGCGATTGCGGCGATAAAGACCCACTTCTCAAGGAGCCTATAGAGCAATTCCAAAAGGTTGATTTCCGTTTCTGTGCCCGAATGTGCACCCTCCGCCATCGAATCGGCTGTACGTAACTCTCTATCCTGCTCTGTCAACGCCCATACCTCTCCTCCGACTAGCATTCTGGTGTAGCTTAAAGATCGCGTTCGATCGCGTTTTTCCAATCGTGCATTCCAATCGCACTTTCTACCGAGGCAAAGCAAGCTCTGCCTCGGTAGAAAGGCGCTTCCCGAAATCCGGGCAAGCTTTGAAGATTGGTTCTTGTTTTACAGGAATCGTCGCATCACATACCGTGCTGCACATCTCTGATTTCGTTCTCGATAGATGCACAAGAACGTGTTACTTCGCGACTGCTTTTTCGCTCAGAATCGCCAACACAACATCCTTGCCCTGGCCAGCGATCAGCGCTTCGGGGGTAAAGGCGATCTTCACCTCTCCGCCAGCGACTTCCGCCTTAAGCGGGAACCACGTGGTGGTCGCGCCATCGATAACACCGAACATCGCAACGACGTTCGCGCCATCCGGGTACGCGGTAGCAAACTTGAACAGCCACGGAATGTTTTCCGCGCCCTCTTCATAGTTCGAGATGGTCACAGAAACCAGCTCAAGCATTTCCAGGGTGGTGAGGTCAAAACCAGCCGGCAGCAGTGCCGCGATCTTGGCCTGAACATCCTCCGTGAAGAACTTGGCAGCAGGGGCTCCGGCTACAGCCGCAGCGATCGCATCGCGCAGAGCCTGCGCCCCGGGGGTCAGATCGACCGGCTCGACGAGAACGTTCGAGTCGGTAGCGCCCAAAACGCCCGTACCCGAAGTCAGATCGCTGGTCGTCCGGCTGCCGGTCGCAAACGCAAAGGAAGCGCTGCAGATCATCATCAGAGCGAGTGCCAGGCAAACAATCTTCTTGTTCATGAGAATCCTCTCCTTTCCGCACGCGGCTTACGCCACCGTGCAATTCCATTGGTGAACCAATCTATCGTAATGCCTTCGGCATTCCGAGCCCTTACGCCGGCGCAACACCCTTGCGGTTGTTAACGGGAGCATACTCTCTCCCTTGCGCTATTAATTACAGTACGCCGACTTTTTGCATTATATGCAACAATACGCGGCCAAACCATATAAAGGTCGGAGCCCGCGCATCTCCTCTCCCATGTTTGCTATTTATTTTCCTGTATCTCGTGCAAACAGTCTTCAAAACGGCTCCCGAAATACACTTGGATTCTATCATGCGCACCAAATTATGTCAAGCACGAGTTCTGCTTTTTCATGCTTTCAGGCCTTTTTTCTCAACTTAAATCCATGTTCATATCCTGAAAAAGCGTGCTCAGACTTTCCCAAAAAAAGCTTGACAACCTCTTAGCAAGATGGTATCGTGTGGAACAGTAGGCTGTGTCCGGCAACCTGCAAAAAGGAACAAAGGGGTGACGCAAGTGAGTAACATGCGGACGCGTGCAGCAATGCTGACAATTTAATACGCGGCGCGAAGTGCTCACTTGGTCGTGGCGACCTGACACTTATGTGCCAGTGGTTGACCACGCTTTTTTGTTCGCCGAGTGCCGGTGATCAAAGCCATCTAGGCGGGGTTGTAACCCCGCCTCTTTTGTGTCTATTCGGCTACTCTATTATGTATGAAACAGGAGGGTTTCCCGTGAAAACCCACATCCCAGAGTACATGATCCCTGCTTTCGAAGCCCAGGGAGTTGATGTCAAAAAGCTTATCTACGCCATTCACACCGACATGACGCGCGAGGGCGATTACGCCGATCTGTATGCGGCGGTCGATGCCGACACGCTCTACCTGCTCACCGGCGAGGAAAAGGTGGTCAAGACCACCGGCGCACGGCGCATCGTAGCCACCTACGTCGTTAGCGGTATGGAAGTGCTTCCTCTTAAGGAGCTGGGCGAGCTCAAAACCGAGCGCCTGCTTTCCACCGGCCTGCTGATCGAAGAAAAGAAGGATAGCGAGGCCCGCGTGCTCATGACCTTTTCCGTGGGCTTCCTGGGCACGGCCGAACGCCTGATCAAGGTAATCTCCAACATCGGCAAGGGCGAAGAACCGCTGCGCGAGGTGCTGGTGGATGAGGAGCTCTTTTGCCCCAAGTGCGGCACCCGCTACCCCGAGCCCGATCGTAAGCTTTGCCCCAAGTGCTTGGACAAGACCTCCATTACTCGCCGCCTCATGGGCTTCTTTGGCCGCTACCAGGCCAAGGTCATCACCATCCTGGTGGTCATGCTGCTCAGCTCAGCGTTCTCCATCATCGCACCCTACCTTGGCGCAAAGCGGATATTCGACGATGTACTCACGCCGGGCGGCTCCGCATTCGGCCTTATTCTGGGAGCGGTGCTGCTGCTCTTCGCGGTACGCGGTATCGGCGTAGGACTCAATACGATCTATTCCTACGTGCTGGCGCGCACCGTGCCTTGGATCATCTACGATTTGAAGGTGCAAATCTTCGAGGCCATGCAGCGTCTTTCCGTCGGCTTTTATACCTCCAAGCGCACCGGCGCGCTCATGAACCGCGTCAACAAGGATGCGAACAACATCTAC
Source organism: Eubacteriales bacterium (assembly GCA_031553615.1). GTDB lineage: Bacteria > Bacillota > Clostridia > Christensenellales > Aristaeellaceae > WQXF01. The sequence goes on along the minus strand of JAVBLJ010000009.1, from coordinate 26,658 downwards.
TGGTTCTTTGTGGACGGTCTCCCCTACGTGATCATCAATGCGCTCACCTTCGTCGGCGTCATCACGCTCATGTGCGTGCTCAACCTGAAGCTCGCGCTGATCTGCGTGGTCATACTGCCCATCGCCATCCTGCTTTTCCGATTCCTGTGGACCGTGTTCCGCCGGTTCCATCACAAGAATTGGGTCTACAGCTCGCAGCTGAACTCCATGGTCAGCGATTCGGTGAATGGTCAGCGCGTGATTAAGGCCTACGCGCGCGAGGATGACGAGGCATCACGCTTCGCGGATTTGAGCCGCAAGCAGGCCGGGGTTGACATCGCCTCGTTCAACATCGGCTTCACTGCCTTCCCGCTCATCTACCTGTTCCTGTTCTTCGGGCAGGTCGTGGTCACGGTTATCGGCGGAACGATGGTGGTCAACGGGGAGATCACGCTCGGCACCTTCCTGACCTTCATCGCCTATCTGCAAATGCTGTACGGGCCGCTGGAGTTCATGTCCTGGGTTTCCAACTGGTGGGCGCGGTGTGTGGACTCGGCCCAACGCGTGTTCGAAATCATCGATGCCAAGCCCGACGTGGTGGACCCCGAAAAGCCCGTCAAGCTGGACACCCTGCGGGGGGATATCGACGTGCGCGGCGTATGGTTCGAATACGACCCGGCCACCCCCGTGCTCAAGGGCCTGGATTTGCAGGTAGACGCCGGAAAAATGCTGGGCATCGTGGGCAAGACCGGCGCGGGCAAATCGACGCTCGCCAACCTGATCGCCCGGCTGTACGACGTCAACGAGGGCGAAATACTGATCGACGGCGTGAACGTCAAAGAATTGCCGCTCGACCAATTGCGCAAGAACATCGGCATCGTATCGCAGGATATCTACCTGTTCATCGGCAGCATCGCGGACAATATCCGCTACGCGCGGCCCGATGCCAGCATCGAGGACGTGATTCGCGCCGCCAAAGCAGCCTCGGCACACGAGTTTATCATGCAATTGCCCGATGGCTACGAGACCCGCGTGGGCGCAGGGGGCCAGGACCTTTCCGGCGGCGAAAAGCAGCGTCTCTCCATCGCCCGCACCATCCTGCAAAACCCGTGCATTCTCATACTGGACGAGGCTACTGCGGCCATGGATACCGAAACCGAGGCCAACATCCAAGCATCGCTCGCCGCCCTGCAAAAGGGCCGTACCACCATTGCCATCGCGCACCGGCTTTCAACCCTGCGCGATGCCGATAGCCTGGCCGTCATCGACGAGGGCAAGGTAGTGGAGCGCGGCACTCACGCAGAGCTGATGAAGAAGATGGGCGAATACCACAAGCTCTACAAAATTCAAATGGAGGGGCTCAAGGTCATCAACATGGATGCCTAGCGGTTTGCCACCGCAAGAACGCCTCGCCCCGTTTGAAAACCAGCCAGATGATCGCCAATGAACCCATTAACCAATGTTATTTGGAGGAATACGCTATGCAAGTCAATGCTGAAGTACAGACCCAGCAGATGCAAACCCTCGCCGATGCCATCGATATCGGGTTTCTCGATTTGAAGCAAGCCGAGTTCTACGCAACCTCCGGCGGATTCACCGGCCTGCGCTACGCGGGCAAGGAATACCCGCGCGTGGCATTCCGTCGCTCGTTGCCCGTCGGTGCGCCGGGTGAATACATCTCGGTGGCCGATGCGGAAAACAAGGAAGTCGGCATCATCCGCAGCGTCGCGGAGCTCAGTGATGCTCAGTTGCGCATCGTCGCCGCCGAACTCGATCGGCGCTACTATTGCCCGCTGGTGCTCGAAATCAAGTCAGTCAAAGACAAGCTGGGCTACGTGTACATGGAGCTGCGCATTCAGGGCGAGGGTCGTTCGTTCAACCGAAACTGCGCTATCAAGGATGTGAACAAGAATATCCGCATGCTCGATGAGAACCGCCTGATCCTGTTTGACGTGGACGGCAACCGCTACATGGTACCCACCTTGCAAGCGCTGGATAAGAAGAGCCTGAAGCGGCTGGAGCCCTACCTATTCTAGTGCGTGTTCGGAATGCGCGTTCCGGAATGCGCCTATGCCCCACGCTATCCAAGCGCTACCACACTACATAAAAGAAGGGATTTGCCATGAAATCCTATTCGATGGAATTTGACCTGAACGAAACCATGCTTCCTGCCCAGGGCGTGCTAACCCTGGATGAGCAGGGCAACATTGAAGCGCGCTGCGAAGGAGAGGCTGTTCGAACCGCCGTCGCAAAGGAAATCGAGGAGGCCTCGGTTCTGCCCGGCGTAGGCTGCGGCCTGCTCCTGGCAAAAAGAAAAGATGGCACCGAGCAACTGCTCTGCCGCTTCACCATGTCGGTGCTGCAACCGGCAGGAGAGTTCTGCAAGGTGCTCAACCACCTCATCCAAACCGGGAAGGCTGAATTTGGGGAAGAGAAGCCGAAGCCGTGCTGTGAAAAGTGCGGTCAGCCCTTCATCGAGGGCATGTCGGTCTGCTTGTTCTGCTACGAAAAGCTGGGCCTGCTCAAGCGTGCGCTGGGTTTATTGAAGCCCTTCACCAAGCAGTTGCTCTCCGCTGAACTGCTGCTGACCTTCTCTTCGATGCTATATCTGTTGGTTCCGCTCTTCAACCGCCAGCTGATCGATAACTACCTGGGGCCAAAGGTTGGCACCATGCAGCAGATTGCCGTGTTGGCCGGGGCCATGTTCCTGGCGCGCGCGCTGGGCGAGGTGCTGTTCATCATCAGCTCGCGCGTGTTTAACAAGGGCAGCATCCTCTTCTCCAACTATCTGCGAGATCTGGCCTACGCGCGCATCCAAAAGCTTTCACTCAATTCGCTTTCGAAGCGCACGCCCGGCGACCTGATCCGCCGCGTGATGGAGGATACCGTCACCATCAAGGAGTTCCTCTCCGATGGCGGCCGCTGGGCGGTCGAGATGATGATCACCTTCGTAATCGTGCTCATCATCCTACTCGTCACCAATCCCCTGCTCACCCTGCTGGTGGTGCTGCCCATCCCAGTGGTGATGATCGCGCTCTCGCGGTTCTGGCGCTTCATATTCATCCGCTTCGAGCGCCAGTGGCGGCATCACTCGCGCTGCCAATCGATCCTGCACGACATCATCAAGGGCATCCGCACCGTGAAAGCCTTCGGCAATGAAGAGGCGGAAATCGAAAAGTTTTCAAAGGCCACGCACAAGCTGGCCTCGGTTTCCTCCAGCAATGAGCGTATTTGGGCGCTGCTCTTCCCCGCGCTCACCTTCGTCACCGGCATCGGCGAATTTCTGGTGCTCTACTTCGGCGGCAAGTCGATCTTAGCGGGCAACCTGAGCCTGGGCGTGCTGGTGCAGTTTACCATGTACATCGGCTACATCTACTCGCCGCTGCGCTGGCTGGTCTCCTTCCCGCGCTGGCTGGCCGATGCATCCACCAGCCTCATCAAGCTGTTGGAAATCCTGGACGAGGAGCCTGACATCGCCGAGACCGAGCAAAGCGTGGTGGTTCCGGTGACCGGCAGCATGGCCTTCCAGGGTGTGTCCTTCGGCTACAAATCCTACGAGCCAGTGCTCAAGGACGTCTCCATCGACATCAAGCCCGGCGAGATGATCGGCATCGTGGGCCGCTCTGGCGCCGGCAAATCGACCATGATCAACCTCCTGATGCGCCTGTACGACCCAAATATCGGCAGCATCACCATCAACGGCACCGATATCCGCGATATCTCGCCCAAGCATCTGCACGAGCGCATCGGCGTGGTATTCCAAGATACGTTCCTCTTTGCCGGATCAGTCTTCGAAAACGTCGCCTACGCCAAGCCCGGCGCCACCATCGACGAGGTGATCGCGGCCTGCAAAGCCGCCAACGCCCATGAGTTCATCATGAAAAATGCCGATGGGTACGATACGCTGATCGGCGAAAGCGGCTACACGCTCTCGGGCGGCGAACGCCAGCGTATCGCCATCGCTCGCGCCGTCATCAAAAACCCCGATATCCTCATATTGGACGAGGCCACCAGCTCGCTGGACGTAGAGACCGAATCCTCCATTCAGGATAGCCTCAACCGCATCACCAAGGGCCGCACCACCATCGCCATTGCCCATCGGCTCTCCACCCTGCGCAGCGCCGACCGGCTCATCGTGCTCGATAAGGGCAAGATCGCGGAGACCGGCTCCCATGTGGATTTGCTCAAGCAAAAGGGCATCTACTACAACCTGGTCATGGCCCAGCGCCAAACCAGCAAGATCGCGGACGCGCTGTAAACCCGGTAAGCCTCGGCGAGCAACCATCCCACATCAAAGCGCCGCCCTCCTCGTTTGCGAGGAAGGCGGCGCTTCTGCGTGTACGCTGCTTACTCCGGTGTTTTTTCGCCCTTGTCGGCAGCCATGATCAGCTTGATGGTGCCGTAAAATACCGCCAGCACCAGGAACACGCCCGAGATGCCGATGCCCATGGCGCGCAGCGCTTCGAGCAACATATCGACGATTTTCGCACTTTCCATAAGCCGCACCTCCTATTTTGCAAATATGCTCAGTATCATCGCGGCGGCGATGATCGAACCCACCTGGCCGGCCACGTTGGCGCCAATGGCGGGCATGAGGATGAAGTTTTCAGGGTCCTCCTTCTGGGCCATGCGCTGAATCACGCGCGCACTCATGGGGAAGGCCGAGATGCCGCACGCGCCCACCATGGGGTTGACCTTCTTGCCCTCGGGCAGGAACAGGTTGACCAGCTTGGCGAACATCACGCCACCCGCCGTGTCAAACACGAAGGCCAGCAGGCCGATGCCCAGAATGATGAAGGTGTTCAGCGTCAGGAACTCCTGTGCCCGCATCGTGGAGCCAATGGTGATGCCCAGGAGCAAGGTGATCAGGTTGCTCAACTCGTTCTGCGCGGTCAGCGAAAGCTTTTCAGTCACGCCGCACTCGCGCAGCAGGTTGCCGAACATCAGCGCGCCGATCAGAGAGGTGGACATGGGGGCCACGATGCCCGCCACCAGCGTCACAATGATCGGGAACAGGATGCGGATGGGCTTGGAGGCCTTCTTGCCGTACGATGTGTTCATGCGGATGCGGCGCTCTTTGGAGGTCGTCAGCGCGCGGATGACCGGCGGCTGAATCAGAGGCACCAGCGACATGTAGCTGTACGCTGCCACCATGATGGAGCCGATGTACTTCGGTGCGAAAAGCTGGCCCACGAAGATGGCGCTGGGGCCGTCCGCCGCGCCGATGATGCCGATGGCCGCCGCCTCTTGCATGGAGAAGGGCGTGGGCATCACAAAATTGCAGAGCACCGCCAACAACATCGCCATAAAGATGCCGAACTGTGCCGCCGCGCCGAAGAACAGCGTAACCGGCTGGGTAAACAGCGGGTTGAAATCGATCATCGCACCGATGCCGATGAACAGCAGTACCGGGAACAGCTCGTTCGCGATGCCCGAATCGTACAGCACCGTCAGGAACCCATCGAGTCCCACCGCGTGCGAGAGCGGGATGTTGCAGAGTATGCAACCAAAACCGATCGGCAACAGCAGCAAGGGCTCATAATCCTTGAAGATGGCCAGCGCGATCAGCGCCAAGCCCACCGCGATCATGATGATGTACTTCCACCCGCCCGGCGCAACGAACATGGCCATTCCTTCGGTCAATTTTGCAAGAACATTTCCCATTGGCAAGCCTCCTCGGTATATCTATGACGAGCCCGAAGGATACCCGACGTGCCCGTCATTCTCCCATAACAAAGCCTAGAACAGCGAGAGCGTCAGGAACAAGGTCGCGGCCAGCGAGGAGATGAGCGATACCACGGTGATCTGCGTATTGATGGAGGGACCCGCCGTATCCTTGAAGGGGTCGCCCACCGTATCGCCCACCACGGCAGCCTTGTGCGCTTCCGAACCCTTGCCGCCATTGTTCCCCGATTCGATGTATTTCTTCGCGTTGTCCCAAAGTCCGCCCGCGTTGCCCATAAAGAGCGCCAGCAGCAGGCCCGAAACGATGTTGCCGCACAGGTAGCCGCCGATGGCCGTCACGCCGCCGATGAATCCAACCGCCAGCGTAATGAGGATGGCTACCAGACCCGCCGGGATCAGCTCCTTGAGCGCGCCGTCAGTAGCAATCTCAATGCAGCGGCCGTAATCCGGCACTACGCCCTTCTTGCCTTCCTTCAGGCCAGGAATAACCTTAAACTGGCGGTGAATTTCCGCCACCATACGCTGTGCGTTGCGATCCACGCCCAAAATGAGCAGCGCCGAGAACACGGCGGGCACCGCCGCACCGACCAGCATGCCGAAGAAAACGCTGGGGTCCATGATGTCAAAGCCGGTGATGATCGCCCTGCCCAACTCGCGGGCGGCCACGTTCACCTCGCTGATGAAGGTACCCAGCAGCGCGATGACCGTCAAGCCCGCCGCGCCGATCGCGAAGCCCTTGGTGATGGCCTTCACGGTGTTGCCCGCGCTATCCAGCTTGTCGGTAATCTCCAGCACATCCTCGCCCAGCTCGCCCATTTCGGCCAAGCCGCGCGCGTTGTCCACGATGGGGCCATACGCATCGTTGGAAATGATCATACCCACGATGGACAGCATGCCCACCGCCGCCATCGCCACGCCGAACATCGCGAACTCGATGCCCTCGCCCAGCGTCGCGCCCAGCTTAAAGGCCACAAAGGAGGAAATGCCGATGCCCACCAATGCGGGCAGCACGCTCAAGAAACCGTAGGCCACGCCCGAAAGAATGGTAAACGCCGGGCCGGATTCCGAGGCCTTCGCGCCGTTGCGAACCGGCTTGCGCTCGTCGTTGGTAAAGTAATCGCTGGCGATGCCGATAACCACGCCTACCAGCAGACCGACCATGCTCGCGCCCCAAATGGCCCACTTAAAGCCAAAGATCAGGGTACATAGCGCGGTCAGCACCGCGTAGATGCCGGTGGTAATGTAGGTGCTGGCGTTGAGCGCGCGTGTGGGGCCATGCTTGCCCATGCGCGCCAAGCCTACGCCCAGCATGGAGGCTAACAGGCCCGCCGCCGCATAGCAGAATACCATGGCGAAGTACAGATGCTTATCGCCGCCCAGCGCGCTGGCAATACCTAGCGCAGCAGCCATGGAGGCCACGTTGGAATCGAACAGATCGGCACCCATGCCGGCCACGTCGCCCACGTTATCGCCCACGTTGTCGGCGATAACCGCCGGGTTGCGCGGATCGTCCTCGGGGATGCCCAGCTCCACCTTGCCCACCAAATCTGCGCTGATGTCGGCAGTCTTGGTGAAAATACCGCCGCCCGCCTTGGCAAACAGCGCCAGCGAGCTAGCGCCAAAGCTAAAGCCCAACAGCACGGTGGCATCGTCAGTGATGAGCATCAGCAGCGCCACGCCCAGCAGCGTGGATCCCACCACCGCCATGCCCATGACAGCGCCGCCCCGGAAGCCGGTCATAAACGAGGGCTCGATACCCTTCTTGGCGGCCTCGGCGGTCTTGATGTTGGCGATGGTAGCGATGCGGATGCCAATCACGCCCGCGATGGCGGAGAACACGTTGCCCGCCAGGTACGCCAGGGCCATGATGAGGTTATTGTGGATCGAACCCTTCCAAATAGGGTCTGGCAAAAAAATGAAAATGAGTGCCGCGACGATAATCGCGAATCGTGCAAGCACCATGTACTCCTTGCGCAGGAAGGTGTTTGCCCCTTGGCGGATCAATCCGCCAATCTCGGCGATGCGCGCATTGTCCGAAGGACGGGCTTTGACCCAGCGATACAGCCACGCAGCAAATACGAACGCTGCCAGGGAAATAACGATCGACACCCAGATAAAGGCATTCAGCGACATGTTAGTTCCTTCCTTTCTTCCGTGAACCCCTGTATTGCCCCCCTGATGTGACAGCCCCCGAAATTCCATCTATCGCATTCAAAACCGGGCAAGTGCACCTGCCTGGTATATGCCTTGACACACGCAATACATATCCGGTTTTCCAAATCATTCCCCGTATATCATACAATGCGCCATCATGCAAGTCAACCACTCGGCGAACGCGCACACAATTGTCGCTTTTCGGTAAAACTTTTGCCATATCCTAGTCCAAGCCGCAGCCCTATGAACGATGCGAAGAGCCACGCAAATGCACGGCTCTTCGCTGCTCAATCCTATATCATTTCATCGTTTTTCCGCGTGGCCGAATTTGGGCGGACGCACGATGTCCAGCTCCGCCAACGTATTTTGCTGCGGTCCCGATTGCGCCCGCCGCACGCGAAATCGCCCCGGCCACTGCCTCCATGCGTGCAGCCGCCCCGATGCAAAGCCTAGGCAGCCCGCGCACTGACCCACCAGCGCACAGATCACCAGCAATGCGGTAAGCACCCCGGGAAAATCGATCACCGGCGCATACAGCGCAGGCAGCGCGGTCATGCCGATTCCCGAGGTCAGCGCCGCGCAGAGCCCGCCCTGCAGCCACCGATCGTTCCGCGCCAAGCGGCGCGCGCTACCCGCGTTCCAGCTGGGTCGAATCGGCTTAAGGCACGCCGCGCCCGCCGCCCACCAGAACGCAACAGGAATCGCCAGCAGCAACCCCCAGGGCAACTTCACCCGCACCTCACCGCAAAGGAGGAAAGCCAACCCTACGCAGGCAATCAGCGCTACCGGCGCGCCCAGCACCGCCCAGCGGCGCACACGCATCGTTGTATCCATCCGCATCGCCCCTTTCACCCGAGCTTATGCGGACAAGGTGTACAAGCATGACACATTTCCGAAATAATAAAGGAGCGCTCGCCACGCGGCCAGCGCTCCCGTGCGGAAATACGGTTTACCGGATAGCCACTGTGCGCTGCTCCCTATCGGAGAGGTAGGCGTTCTCCAGCAGCTCGGTCAGCGCGATGGCGCGCTCCATGTCGAAGCGGATCGGCGCACCGGCCAGGATGCCGTCCAGCCACTGGCGGATGGCGATTGCGCCCTGCTCCGGCAGCTTGGCGGGGATGTACCAGCCGCCCTCAAACTTGTTGGTGCGCATGCGAATCTCGCCGTTGACCAGGGTGACCGCGCCCTCGGTGCCCAGCAGCTCGAAGGTATTGGCCTGATAGGGCGAAATGAAGCTGGTCTCCAACACGGCGATCACACCGCCCTCGAATTCCACCACCGATACTGCGTTGTCGTCACCCGGCGCAGGCGCGATGGTGTTGTTGAACATCGAGGAGATGCGCTGGGGCTTGCCCAGCAGGTAGGAGGCGATGTACATCGGGTGACAGCCCAAATCCATCATCGCGCCGCCGCAGGCCTTCTCCACGTCGTACCAATATGGCGGCAGCCAGCCGCTGGAAGCGCCATCGTGGGCGTTGCGCATGCGCATGTAATGAATCTTGCCTAGCAGCCCTTCCTCGATAGCCTGCTTGCACACCTGCACGATGGTGTTGTTGAGCTGCGGGTAGGAAATGCAAAACTTCACGCCGTTCTTTGCCACCGCGTCGGCGATCTGCCTACACTCGGCCAGGGTCGGGGCCAGCGCCTTTTCGGTGAAGATGTGTTTCTTGGCGTTGGCGGCCTTGACCATCACTCGGCAATGGTCGCAGGTCGGCGTATCCACGATCACCGCGTCCACATCCTTGCGGGCCAGCGCCGCATCCAGGTCGGCTTCGAAAGCCACGCCGAGCTCCTTGGCCCAGGCTTGGCCACGCGCCGTGTCCTCATCCCACACGCAGGTAATCTTCGCATCGGGCTGCTCGCCAATCACGCGCGCGTAGTCGGTGGCGTGCACGTGCCATTTTGAAAGCATTAGTACGTTAACCATCCTCGATCCTCCCTACCGCCCCCCCGCCCTATACGCAGGGGATTTCTGCCCCGATTATAGCGCGTGTACAGGGCAGCGTCAAGGCAAACAGACACAAAGCGAGCGCTCCAGCGCCAGGCCTTTGGCAGCAGGAGCGCCCGTCAAAAATTGCTACGGCCCTTAATCCCAGTATCCCGTCACGTGCATGCCGATTAGCAGCCCCGTGGAATCGCTGAACGTCACCTTGACGTGGAACTTGGTGGTGTCGAGCACCTCGGTGCCCTGGAGCATGATTTCCTTTACCGTCGCCAACATTTCATGCTCCGGATAGGCGTCCACGCAAACGCGCACCTTTTGCCCCACCGTAACCTTAGCGATGTCCAGCTCGTCCACATCGAGCACCGCTTCCAGCGTGTCGGTGGCAGCCACGGTCATCACCGCCTGCCCCTGCGCCACGAACTGGCCGGGACGCACCAACACTTCCTGAATCGCGCCCGCACGGGCAAAGGTCATCAGGTTGGTCGGCGCTTCGCTGTATCGCGCCGAAGCGGAATCCAGCGTAAACAGCGGCTGACCGCGCGTAACGCGCTGCCCCTCGGTCACCAGCACTTCGGCGATCACACCCTCGCCCACCACCGGCAGCAGCGGGGGCCGCGCCACCTTGCCCTTGCCCACCTTGTCCTTATCCGCAAAGGTATCGCCCGTCGCCTTGTACAGGGTCACGGTCTCTTCCAGGTCAAATTCCCCGCGCTCCATCTCGAGCAGGAAGCTGCCTTTTTCGATGCCCACCACGGTGCCCGTGCCGGTTTCCTCGCTGTCGCCCGAGCCTTGGCGCACGCGCAGCACGTCGGCCATGCGCACGTCGCGGTTTTCCGCCTTGTCATAAGCGGAGGAGGTGGGCGCGGATACGTAACGGATTTCGTCGCGCTCCAGACTGCACAGCGCGCCGTACTGCGCCACGATCTGCCCCGCCTGATCGCCCACCTGGGCCTGCAGCCCGCGAATCACGCCCTCGCATGTCGCGAAAAGCTGGGTGGGCGTGAGGCGGAGAGCCTCATTCGCAACGGCCACCGCATCGCCGGGCTTCCAGGTAAAATCCTGCACCTGGCCGCCCATGGGCGCAATCAGCGTATAGCTCTCCGGCGAAGCGATGCGGCCCTTGGCGGAAAACGTATAGGCGGCAGGCGCGGCCAATGCGCCGCTCAGGCTGTTCATCGTCAAGACCAGGGCAAAAAGCGCGGCGCTCCAGCGCATCCAATGGTTTGTTTTGGTGTCCATCATCGGTTCATTCCCCCTCGAAATATTGCGGCTGTTTGTTTGCGTTTGCGAAGCAAAAAGGTCCCCCGGTGTTTCCCGTATATGCATTGTGTACCGGTGCCGGTCACTCTATGCTCTTGAGCGCTTCGACCATATTGACCTTGCGGAACTTGCGGCCCAGCATAAAGTTAACCAACAGCGCGAACAGCAGGGTAAACGCGCTGGTGATGATCCAGCTGATGAGCTTGATGTAGGGCACAAACTCCAGCGTGTTGGGCAACCCGGTCTCCAGCACCAGCTGATGCAGGAACGGGCCAAGCGCAAGGCCGATGGGCAGCCCAATGCACACGATGATAAAGTTTTCGCGCAGTATGAGCCGCTTGATCTCGCGCTGGGTGAACCCCAGCACCATGAGCGTCGCCAGCTCGCGGGTACGTTCGGCAAAGTTGAGCTGACCCAGGTTGTACAGCACCACCAGCGCCAGCGCGCCGGAGAACAGCACCAGCAGCACGACCACCAGGTTGAGCACGCTGAGCACCTTGCTGTTCGAATCCCGCTCCTGCCCAATGGAGCGCACGTAATCCACGCCGTCCATATCGGCCACCGCGTCCAGCGTCAGGCTCTCGCCCTGCAGCATCACCGAGTTGGGCCGCCAGGGCGCAATATCCAGCGCACGCCAGGCCGATCGGCTCATGTAGATGCCTTGGCCCAGCTGGATATCGATCACGTCGATCACCATCGCCTGCTGCGAACGCCCGCCCACGGTGCGCAGCTCGATCAGGTCGCCGACGTTCAGGCCGTACTCCTCGGAGGCCTTGGTGGTCAGCGCCACCCCTTTTTCGGGCAGGAACACCTGCGAGCCGTCCTCGCGCGTGATGTACACCATGTCGTGCTGATCCGGGTATACGAAAGCCTGCTTGACAAGCCATTGATCGTCCAGGAAGGCTTCACAGGTGGTGACCATGCGCTCCTGGGCACGGTCGGCACCGGCGCGCAGCCGTACCGCTTCGCCATAATCGGTTGGTGCATCGCCTTCAAGATAGGCGCAGGCATCGTAGCACATGGTGGTGGTGTAGTAGTTGCGCAGCACGTAATCCACCGAATCCCGCAGGCCGAAGCCGGTGAGCATCATGGCCGTGCAACCCATCGCGCCCACCAGCCCCATCAGCAGGCGCATCGGATTGCGCCCCAGGTTGCGCTGGATCATCTTGTTGCTAAACTTCAGCCGCTTCCAAATCCAATCGATGTTCTCCAAAAGCACGCGCCTGCCCTTGCCGGGCGGCTTGGGCCGCAGCAGCGAGGCCGGACAAAGCCGCAGCGCGGAGCGCGCGCTGAGCACGCTGGCTCCCCCCGTGATGGCCGCCAGCAGCAGGCTGACCGCTATCAGCACCTCGGCCCGCAGATACGGGGTCGCCCCGGGCAAGACGTACAGCGATTTGAGCATGTTGAGCACCACAGGGCCTATGAAATACCGCGCCCCGCAGAAGCCGCCCGCCGCACCCAGCAACGCCAACACCAATCCATAGCTGGCAAAATGCCAGGTGAGCGCGCCCTTGCCGTAGCCCTGGGAAAACAGCGTGCCGATCTGCATGCGCTGGTTCTCCACCAGGCGGCCCATGGTAGTCCAGGTGATCAGCGCCGCGATAATGAAAAATACCACCGGGAATATCTGCCCCATGGCGCGAATCTGCTGCGATTCATCCATCGCCATCTTGATGCCGGGAATGTCCTCGCGCGTGAGCACCACCGCTTGGCTTCCATCGAGCAGCTCCTGGGCCTCGCGCTTGACCTGCTCCGGCTCTGCGCCGGGCTCCAGCGTCATGAATGCGAGGGTGTACGGCAGGTCGCCCAGTGTTCCGGGCGCTACGCACGCATAGCCAAACTTCACCGGATCGGGCGAAAACTCGCCGCCGTGGGTCGATACCACGTATTCGGCCAGCGTGCCCAGGCCGCACACCGTCAGCGAAAGATCGTTCCCGTTCACCTTCACGTCGAGCACATCGCCCACCTGCAGGCCGTGCGCCGCCGCGAACCGCTCCTGCAATATAACGGTGTTCTTCTGCCCCGGCGGGAAGTCGCCGCCCTGCGCGATCCAGGGCTTGTTGATGCGCGCAGGCCCATCGGACATCATCAGCAGCACATCGGGCTCGCCGGGCAGCTTGTCGGCCTTTCCATCCACAACCACGCGCCTTTGCGCCTCGCTCACCCCGGGCAGCGCTGCCAAATCGCGCACCGTGCGGTCGGTGATTGCGCCCTGCACCCAAAGGTCGGCCATGTTGCCCACCGCGAACTGCTCGTCCAGGTTGCTGTCGATGCCTCGCCACGTAGAATCAATGCCCACATACAGGGTTATGGCCAACGTACAGATGAGCGCAATGGCGGCAAAGGACTTCCAACCCTCCCGGAAATCGCGCAGCAGCTTGCGGTTCAGCGGGCTGATGCGCACCTGCCTTTTCACCATACGGTTTACCACGCAATCTCCTCCATTGCCACGGGCGAATCGTTGCAAACCACGCTGTCGATGTGGCCGTTCTTCATGCGGATCACCCGCTGCGCCGCTGGAACGATGGCGGCATTGTGCGTGATGATGACCACGGTCTTGTTTAAATCGCGCCCTATGTTTTGCAACAGGGTGAGCACCATGCGCCCGGTTTCGGAATCCAGCGCGCCGGTAGGCTCGTCGCATAGCAACAGCGCGGGGTTTTTGCAAAGCGCGCGCGCGATGGCTACGCGCTGCTGTTCGCCGCCGCTGAGCTGCGCGGGAAAGTTGTTCATGCGGTCACCCAAGCCGACCCTCTCCAGCATCTCTCGCGGATTCAACGGCTGCTTGCAGACCTGCTCGGCCAGCTCGACGTTCTCCAGCGCGGTCAGGTTGGGCATCAAATTGTAAAACTGGAACACGAAGCCCACATCCAGGCGGCGGTAGAGCGTCAAATCCCGCTCCGAAAGCGGCACGATGTCCCGGCCATCCACCAGTATCTGCCCCGAGGTGGCGCGATCCATGCCGCCCAGCAGGTTGAGCACCGTGGTCTTGCCCGCGCCGCTGGGGCCGAGCACCACGGCAAACTCGCCGCGGGTGATGCCAAAGCTCACCTTGTCCACCGCATGGATCGCCATTTCTCCAATTTGGTAGTGTTTACAAACCTCAACAAACTCGATATCGGCCATGGTTTTCCTCCTAGGGTCCATCAATAGGCTCCATCAAAATTGCGCCCCGTTCCCGCACGAGCTAATCAAAGGGCAGGGTCGCTTTCCAATGCGCCGGTTGGCAGGTTCAGCAAGCGCTCCACCAACCGGAGCACCAGCTCCATCATTTCCTTGGCCCGCGGCGCTCCGGGCCAGCTTTCTACTCCCACGAATCCGGCAAGAATAAAGCGAGCGATATGCGCAGGATAAGGCGCATCCAGCACGCCCTTCTCGTGTCCTTCGGTCAATGCCTGCGTCAGAAACGGCTCCAGCATTTCCATCACGTGCATGTGCACCCGCGATTGCATCTCCATGCTGATGCCCGTCTTGAAGCGGTTTGCACTAATGAAATCCACCTTTTGCAGAAACTCGTTGAGCGCGGTCACCACGTTGTGCATGCGCGCCAGGGGCGAGCGGGTGGTGTCCCGCAGCAGCACGGCCAGCTCCTCAATGTGCACCTGGATAAACTGATCGATGGTGGCCATAAAGATGTCCTGCTTGGATTCGAAGTAGTAGTAGAACAACCCCTGCGCGACCCCGACCTTTTTAACGATATCGCTGATCATGGTGTGCTCGAATCCTTGCGACCAAAAGAGCTCCATGGCGGCATCGATCAGCTCCTGACGCCGTTCCTCCGGCGCCTTGCTGATTCTTGGCATGCTTTCTCCTCCCTCATCCTGTGGGCAAGTCTATAAATGCAATAAAACAAAACTCGTTCGGTTCTTGACCGCTCAGTCATTGACTTATGTCAATCACTGACTTGGCTCAATCAGTATATCGCTCGCGACTGACTTTGTCAATGGGTTTTCGCGCAGCACACCAAAACATCGCAAATACAAA
This sequence comes from Eubacteriales bacterium, assembly GCA_031553615.1. Classification (GTDB taxonomy): domain Bacteria; phylum Bacillota; class Clostridia; order Christensenellales; family Aristaeellaceae; genus WQXF01. The sequence goes on along the minus strand of JAVBLJ010000009.1, from coordinate 11,651 downwards.
AGTGCAGCAAAAAAGCCTGCAAAAAACAGGCTTTTGAGCACACGAAGGCAGGAATTCCTGCAAACTGCCCCTAGCGTTTCGCGGCCTCCCGCATCATCCGCGCATAGAAATCCGCGGCCTGGGGCATCGCCTCCAGCGGGATGCGCTCGTCGACCCCATGCACCGTGGCCAGCAGCTCCTTCGTCATGCGGAAAGGCGCAAACCGGAGCACGCAATCGCACAGTTCGCAGAAATGGCGCGAATCGGAGGCGCCGAGCATCACGTAGGGCAGCACCCGCACCCCGGGAAAGCTGGCCTCGATCACGGCCTGGACCCGCTTGTATGCCGGATCGTCCGCCGAGGCCGCCGCCGAGCAATCGTGCCCATCCATCAGCTCCATCTCCAGCCCATAGCGATTGGCCAAGGCGCGCATGTGCGCCAGCGAGCGCTCCATGTTCTGGTGCAGGTGGAAGCGTAGATTCGCGACCACCGAGGCCTGCTGCGGAATCACGTTGGGGCCATCGCTTCCGCGCGCCATGGTGAACGCCACCGTGGTGCGCAGCAGGGCATTGCCCTCGTTGCTGACCAGGGGCATCACCCGGGCCAACAGCGGGCCAAAAAGTTTGAGATGCCCGAACAGCAACCGGTATGGCATGGCCATGTGCGGCGCAGCGGCACGAAACAGCGAGCGCACCGGCTCGGTGATCTTGCACGGGAAGGGCGGCTTGCGCTCTACCCGATTCACGAATGCGGCCAGCCGGGGAATCGGCGTCCCCCTGCCCGGCGTGCTGGAATGCCCGCCCGTTGATCGGGCGGTAAAGCGCAGGTTGCCGCTGCCCTTCTCCATCAGGCCCACCATGGCAAACCAGCCGTCCAGGCCGGGCAGCGGCTTTTCGACCATCGCGCCGCCCTCATCCAGCACCAGGGAGAGCCGAACGTCCCGCGCCCGCAGCGTTTCCGCCACCAGCGCCGCGTCCTCCCCCATGATTTCCTCGTTGCAGGTGGTCAGCAGGTACAGATCGCATGCGGGCGCAAAACCCTCGGCGATCAGCGCCTCCGCCGCCTCCAATAGACCGCAGAGGCAATGCTTGTTGTCCAGCGCGCCCCGCCCCCAAAGAAAGCCCTCGGCGATCTCCCCCGCAAACGGAGGATGCCGCCATCCGTCGCTCGCCTCCACCACGTCGCTGTGCGCCATCAGCAGCGCACCAGGGCGGGAGGCGTCTGTACCGGGCCAGCGCATCAGCAGCGCCGTTCCGATGTGTTCCCCTTGCAGCACGGAAAACACAGCAGGATATAGCTCTTGCAGCAGCACATGAAACGCCGCAAACTTTTCGGTCTGCGCATCGCCGCGCCGCGAGACGGTCTCGAACTGCAGCATCCTTTGCAAGCGCCGCACGCTCTGCGGAATTACCGGCCCCGAAACATCGCCCGCCACCGCAACCTCGATCCCCGTCATGTCACACCATGCCTTTCCTGTACATCACGTAGGCCGCCGCGATGGAGAGCACCGCCGCAATCGGCACCAGAAACGCCACCTGGTTGGCCAGCGAGGGCACGAGCAGGCAAAGCGTCAGCATTACCAGCAGCGGCACCACCGTCAGCTTGAGGTGCTTCGAGAAATGCTTGTAGGCCAGCGCGCCAAACAGCGCGGGTACCACCGATGCGAAAGCGGGAGCCAGCCTGGGCGAGGTGATTACCGGGGTCAGCGGCACGATGAGCAGCACGCCCAGCGCGATGACCAGCGTGGTTACCAGCGTGGAAACCGCCACCGAAATGGTGGAAACCACCTCATTCTCCTCGGTGCCGTGCTGCGTTCCAGCGATGTCGCGCGCGTTGGCCGCGCATGGTACCTTCAGGTTGACTAGGTTCCCCGTTAGGAAGGCTAGATAGGTCGCGCCCGAGCCCATCATCGGCGCGTAGGTAAACACCTCCACCACACTGGAGGGCAGGAAAATAAGGCAAATCGACAGCGCGCCCTGCACCAGCCCGCGGCTATCCGCGCTCTCGTGAAAGTACAGCATCATGAGCACCGGCACGGCGCACAACAGCAGGATGGCCGCCGCCGACCAAATGCGGCCCATCAAGTGCGTGCGGTTCTGGAAATCCGTAAACTCATACCGCCGGTTCTCGGGTTTAACGGCGTTTGCTTTGTTTCGCATCATCATTCTCCATTCATCTATGCTATGATCGCATCACCAAAAGACGACTCATCATTCCCCCGTCGGCTTTTGCTCTTTCTCCTTCGCCTTGGGGGAGTAAATCTCGATGTCCGGCTGGAAACGCACCGTTCCGTCCTCGCCTGTAAGCACGATCAGGTCTGCGTCGGCGTACCGCAACTCGCTTGTATCACCGCCGACCAGCTTGAAGGCATCCAGCAGCTCGCCTCGCTGATCAAACACTTCGATGGTTACATCCTTTTCCGACCACAGCGATCCGGCGATGCCCCACACCTCACACCCCATGAACTGCGCATAAGCATGGGAATCGTGGAAATCCAGGGTGAGTCGTTCCTTCATGCACAGCGTTCGGGACTCGAAAAACCGAAAACCATCGCGCAGAAACGGCATAAAAAATGCCGTATCGGTGTTCTCCCCCGCAAAGCTTTTTTCCTCAAAACGGCCCGCATTCTCTCTATACCACGCCTGAAAATCGGTAAACACAGTGGGCGACGTGGTGGCAATTAGGCTATCGACAAAGCAGTCGCGCGTACCCTCTTTGTCCTGCAGGTCTTTGCGGTAGTTGCGCAGAATATCGGTCAATATGCTTTCGCCGAACGCTGCCTCTAAGTACGTATCGAACCGGAAGCCGATCAGGTACGCTTCCCAGCCCTCGCCCGTGGAGCGAAAGTACTCCTCCATATCTCCGGAAGCCAACATTTCACGCTCAAATGCCTGCAATACCGCGTAGTTCGACGATGCGATGTAGTATGCCAAATACTCCAGCCCGTGGGCTCCTGCCGCGCGAGCGCAAGCCACGATGGCTATGCCCTCGATGAAGGGCTGGCAATCGACTGAAACCAGGCGGTACTGCAGTGTATGCGTGAGCTCGTGCAGCTGGGCAAAGCCCGAATCCGGATAGCGAAGCATATCCATGGGTTCTAAATTAATACCAAAATCGCCGCCAAAGGGCGTGCCCTGATCTAGCGTGATCTGCACCTTTTCAAAAATCGCATCTTCGGGATAAAAGGAAAGTCCGGTGGCCTCTTCCACCCATTCCATGTACTCAAGCATGTGTCGTTCGGCATCCTTATGGTAGGGCACACCCGCCGGGATGGTCATAGAAAAGCGGTCGTTATCGATCGTCACCGGCTCCTGGGAAATCAAGTAATCACGAAAACTGTAGGTCTCCGGCGCATCGGTAGCCAAGGCACACGTCGGGAAAGCCAGCAACACCGCCAGCAGCAAGGGCATCAGCCTCGAGATTAAGCGTTTCATTTGCTTTCCCCCCTTACACCAGCACCGCTGCCGCCATGCCGATGAGCATCGCGAAGGAAAGCGCAAAGCTTTCCAGCCAACGCTGCCCCTTGCGGTCGATCAGCCACTGGAAGCCCGCCATGGCCGCCGCCGAAGCCAGCATGACCACCAGAGGCGTATAGTTGGCGGCGCGCAGCGCGGAGACCGAGGTCGCCACGTAAGCGCTGACTAGGCCGATGAACATAGCCGCAAACATCAGCGCGCCCCAGCGGTCGCTCTTCCGTGATACGCTGCCCAGCGCGCGCTCGTAGCGCTTGAGGCCGAATATGCAGAACACCGCACCCCAAACAATGCCGACGGTCATCACCATCGACATGGTAATCAGGGCCTTGATGCTCATCTGATCGGCGGCCAGCGCGGTCAAGCCCATGGCCTTTGCGGCCACGTCGGCGGCCATGGTTTCGTAGTGCAGCGCGCCGATCACGCTCAATCGAATCCACGGAATAGGCACACCCAGCGAGCCCGATAGCGCAATCACGCCCAGCAAAATGCCGATGGAGGGCACCACGGTGAACGCCGCGCTCGAGGTGATCGCCTTGCGCAACACTGCGCGATCCATGCCAATAGCGATGCCGCGCCGGTATGCGCGCAGCAGGAATACCACCGACAGCACCAGAATAAACGCCACCACGATCACCGCCAACAGGTAGAGAAAACCGCTGTTTGCCTGCGCAAGATAACCTTCCACAGAATCCCCTCCATTTATAAATATGATTCATAATATTTATGTTCTTCTCTCGCGCTCCATCCGCCGCATCAGCAGACAGTACCCCACCAGCACCAGCACACCCAGCACGCTGGCCGCCGCTCCCTCACGCAGGCCGCGCGGCCGGTAGGTAAGCACAATCTCGCTGCCTTGCCCGGCAGGCACGCGCAGCCCCAGCATGCCCAAGTTAGCGTTGTAGAGCTTCACCGGCTCGCCGTCTACCTTGGCCGACCAGCCCTTATCGTACTGCACGGAAAAGAACACGAACCTCTCGCGTTCCAAATCGATCTTCGCGGTTAGCCCGCCGGGAGTCATCTCCACATCGTAGCAGGCCTGCGCCCCGCGCTCAAGCACCGCCTTCCGCCAATCGATCATGGGCCGCTCCCAAAGCGGCTCCAGCACATCCTTGAGCTCCTCGGCATCCTCGCGGCGCAGCACCACGCCCTGGGCCATGATCTCGCTGAGGTAATCGAAGGTGACGGGACTATCCCACTGGGTGGCATAGCAATCGTAGGCAAAGCCCAGGGGCAGAGCCCGCGGGTTTTCATACACGGTCACCGAGCCGACCTGGCCCGTGCGCACGAACCCCTCGGGCGCACCCGGGTAGTGCGCCTCATCGTAGTTGTAGTAATACTTCACGCCCAGTAGCGTGCGGATCGCGCCATCGACCAGATTCGAGGGCACCGCATCGGGCGATTCATAGTACCCGAAGCCGGAGATGATCATGAACTCATCCAGGTAGCTGGAGCGCAGACTGTGGAAGGAGGTGATCGATGGTTGATTGATCTGCATGCCGTAATTGCGCAGCTTGGGCGGCGCGTCCACGCGATGCGTGTAGGTGGTACCGGTGAACGAGGGCTTCTCCTCCAGCAGAAGGTGCTGCGCATAATAATCGACCCCGGTGGGGTACTTGGCGCGGTCGCCCAGCGGCACCAGCGCATCGTTGACCGCGATAAAGCCCGCGTAGTTGGCCACGATGGCCACCGTCAGCGCCGCATAGAGCACCCGCGCATTGCCCAGGATGCGCTTGCGCGTCACCAGCCAGAGCCCCAGCAGGTTGAGCGCCGCCAATGCCACCCCCAGCACGCGGAACGCATCCTGGCCGTAATCGGGAAACGCCCTGTTCGCCAGGAACGCTCGCCCCAACCAGGCGACTGGGCTAAACGAACTGGCCCCCATCGTGCGCAGAAAATCAGAAGGTAGCAGCGCAGGCAACACAAACAGCAGCGAAACCACGGCGGTGATACCCAGCACGAGGTTCATGCGGCGCAGATCGCCGTGTTCGCGCTCGGGCAACGCTTCTAACGCCTGCCCTGTAGGAATGCAAAGCATGAGCACCAGCGCGTACCACCAGCGCGTGTACGTCAGGTTGGAGCCCAGGGTGAACAATCGATTGGCCAGTGGCCACAGCGAGATGAGAACGAGCGTCAGCAGCAGCGCGTGAATCCAGCGCTTGGGGCGCGCCATCGCGTGCCAAAGCGCCAGCGCACAGCCGAAAAGCGGCAGGAAGGCCGCCACCGACGACCAGCTAGAACCATCGCCATAGAAGCCGTGCACCACGCCACTTTCGATGGGCATCCAGATCGCGCGCAGGCGTTCCAAGCTGTTGCTCCACGTAAAGAGCCCGAAGAAATCGCGCGTTTTGAGCGCGCCGCTGCGCGATACGCTCATCATCGCCCACCCGGCAGGCATGAGTATCCAGGCGGCCAGCAGGCAGCCCAGCCCGCATTCGAACACCACGCTGAACAGCCGCCAGAACCGCCGGTTTTCCCGCCAATCCTGCGAGAAAAAGCGAAACGCCGTATAGATGGCCACAAACAGCGCCGAGCCCGCAAAGAAATAGTAATTCACCATGGCGTTCAGCCCGCAAGCCAGCGCAAGGGCCCCATAGCGGCGCTTGCCCACAAACGCATTTTCCAGGGCGAGCAGCAGCAGCGGGAACACCGCCACCACATCCATAAAATGATAGAATTGCGTATTAATGATGCTGTAGGAGGAAAACGCGTACAGCAGCGCCGCCACCTTCGCATGGCGCGGATCGCGCACAAAACGCCGCAGGTACAGGAAGGCCGTAACCGCCGCCACCGCGTGCTTGAGCACCGCCATCGCTGAAATCCCGTAGGGGATCGCCGCCTCAGGCAGCGGCAGAATCAGCCACGCGAACGGGCTCCCGAGGGTGTAGAACGCGTAGGAGCCCACGAAGTTGGTGCCCAGAAAGGTGTTCCAATCCCAGAAGGGCATGCCGGAGGCCAGCATGCGCTTGGTTTCGATGATAAAGGGAATCTGTTGCTCCATGAAGTCGCCGCGCGTCACCATGCGGCCTCCGTAGGGAAATATCGCCGGAGCCAGCGCGCAAATTGCCAGCAGCGCCGCCATCCAGAATACCTGCAGAGCATCCTTGCCCTGTGGATTCAACCCATTCCGTATGCTCTTCTCCCGCACGCAAGCTCTCCTTCCAAACACGGCGGCCCCTTCGGATTCTCCCCCAAACGGATGCCGGAGCCATGAAACCATTGTAGTCGGCGGAGCGTGCGCTGTCAACCAAACGCGCCCGCGCGCTTGGGCAAAATCATTTACTTACAACCATGTAACAATGGGCGTGCGAAGGTTTCCAAAGGGCGATCGCAAAGTCCTTTGGTCGTGCCCGAGGGCACGAAACGCTTCTTTGGACTACGTATTACGCCATGGTCCACAAGCACACGTCCGCTAAATCTTCCGCTTCCAAAGCTCGTAATCGCTCATCAGGCGCGCAAAGCCAGCCTGCGCGAGAGCAGCGCCCGCTTCGGGCGGATACTCTTTTACCGTGATGCGCGGCTTGTGCGGAAAAATGCGGCCGACATGGTAATCGCGCGCGAACGCCGCGATGGCCTGGGGCAAATGCTCGGGCACAAACGCGCGCAGCGTGCCGCCCTGCCGCTCCATCACCGCCACCGGCTCGCCCGTGCGCAGCGCCACCGCCGTACCCGGCACGCACACAAACGATGCGCCCGGCGCATGCTGCAACGCCTTACCCCACACCTGCGCAGGATCGGCGGCGTTCAGCCACAGCACCTCTTCGCCCTCCTCTTCCTGCGCGGGCTGTTCGAGCGCCAGCACAGTGGCCGTGTAATCGCCATCGCGTATGAACTGCGCACCCGAAAGCCCCGCCACAAAGTAGCCGCGGCGCGCCCTGCCCGTGTACTCCCACACGCGCAACAGCTCGATGGCCTGCGCCCAGGGCAGCTCCTCGCACGTCTCGCGGCAGAGCACCACGGCACGATCGAACGCGCGCTCCAGCCGCTGCTCCAGCGTCGGCTCCATCAACGGACGGGTCAGCTCCCAACGCCCCGTGATCGAGGATTTTGCGCGCGCCTGCGCGCGGGCTTTGGCCGCACCCTGCGCCAGCTTCGCGCGCTCCAGCCATTGTCGCACCGGCACGAAGCTGTCGGCGCGCACCAGGCCTCGCTCCGCAAGGCGGATCAACGCATCGACCGCCGAACCGCCCGAGGGCAGGCCCGAAAGGCTCTGGGCGAAGCTGGCGCCGCGCCGGGCGAGCAGATCGACCACGTGGCGCTCATCGGGGTTGAGGGCCACCGAAAACGCGAACGCCTCCTGCTGCCAATCGACGTCCTCTTGGCGATGAAAGGCAAGCGTCGGCTTTTCGCCGCCCTGTATCTGCCAAAAGAGTCCGCCCTCCTGCAATATCTCGTCCAGCACACCGGGTCGGAAGCCGCCGCCCCGCGCGGGCAAAAGCACACTTTCCCAAAGCGGAGCCGGGATCGCGCGGTCGAGCAGTGCCTGCAAACCCTGCTTTAGCTGCTCGCCGGGTGGAACGCCGGGGCGCAGCGTGCGCGCCATAAGCGCCGCATACCGTGCGGCAGGCACGGTGCGCACCTGGTGGCGACGCATCGCCACCGTTTGACGGCGTGCCCGGTCGTAGAGCTCGGCGTGATAGTACAGCACGCCATCGCGCACCGCCGCACCGGCCTCAACCAGCGTAGAGAGCAGCGCTTCACACGTCGCTTCCTGCCAAAGATAGCGTTCGGCCAGTGAGCCCACGTCCTGCGCGCCGCGATACCGCAGGCAGCGCCGCACCACCGGCAGCGCGTTGTCCACGCAACCCACCCAAGCCTGCACCGCCCCTTCCGCCTGTCCACCGTCTGGGAGCCGCTCGGCCTCCCACGCGGCAACCGACGCAAACGCCGCGCCATAGGTGTCGCCCTGCTCGGCGCAAATCCACAGGCCGGGCTCGATGTAGCGCGCGCGTTCCTTTCGCGCCAGCTCCTCCAGCCAGGCCACAGGGGCCTCGACCTCGCCTGCCACCAGATCACCCTCGATCATCAGCAGCGCATGGAGCTGCTCCGCATCACCGGGCTGGCGTGCGCGCATGCCTACGCTCTCCAGCAGTTCGGGTTCGGGCGCGATCAGCTCCGCGCCCTGCCCGGGGCTTTCGAGGGCTTTCAACGCGCGCTCCACCGAAAGGCGAGCACCCGAGGTGCGCGGCGCATAGTCGTACATAAACTCGGCCTCGGCGGCGCGGCGCAGCGGCAGCGACATGGGCGAAGGCTCGTCCATATGCATTTCGAGAACGCGGATTCTGCCGGCGGCGATATCGCGCAGCACCTGCTCAATGGCCGTGATGTCGAGGTAATCCTCCATGCACTCGCGCAGCGTCTCGCGCATCAGCGGGTGCTTGCGGTCGGCCACGGCATGGTCGAGGGCCTGCGCGCCGCGCAAGCGCTGCACCCAGAGCGGCTGGCGGCGACCGTTGCGCGCGCCCATCATCAGCGCGCGGCCCGCGTTGTAGCGGAACGCCATGTTGAACAGCGGCGTATCGGGCAACACCGCCGCAATGGTCGCGCGGGCCTGCGCCGGGTCGATGCCCCGCATGATGCCCTCGGGCAAAGGCATGTCGCCGCCGTAGGGGTAGATCAGGAAGCCATCGTCCTCATCAAAGCAGTGAAAATCCATGCCGGTGGCGCGGATCGCGGCCTGCTCGGCCAGCATCGCCAGTCCCAGGTTGACCTGCCGCCCAAACACCGAATGCACCATCACCTGATGGTCGCCCGCAGGCCCAGTGAAGTGCTCCAGCACCATCGTGCGGTCGTCGGGCAGGCATCCGGTGGATTCCAGCTGCCGCGAGAGGAAGTAGGCCGCGTTGCGGGCTGCGGCATCGTCCAGGCGGAGCCGCAGCAATCCCGCGTACAGCCGCGCCTCGGTCGCCTCCTCCCCCAGCTCGCGCAGCATGCGCCCAAAAGCCAGCCCGGTGCGATAATCGCGGCCCATGCCGTCGCCCTTCCAGAAGGGAGGCTGCGCGCCGTTCAGATCGGTGGGCGCTACGTACACCGTGTCCCGGGTCATGCTGGCGATGCGCCAGGCGAATGCGCCAAGCAGGAACTTATCGCCCACCCGCGCTTCAAAAACAAATTCCTCGTCCAGCTCGCCCAGGCGCACCCCCTCGGCGGTGCGCACCGTGAACAATCCGCGATCCGGGATGGTGCCGCCCGCTGATAGCGCCAGCATGCGGCTGTACTCATCGCCCGCCACGCTGCCATGGATGCGATCGTAAAGCAGGCGCGCGCGCACCGGGCGATCCTCCGCGTGCTCATAATCGCCGGCCAACATGCGCAGCACCCCGCGCACGTCCTCTAACTCCACCTCCCGGAAGCAGTAGGCCGCGTGCGCCACCTCCAGCGCCTCCTGCTCATCGTAGCCCTCGACCGCCGCCATCGATACCAGGTGCTGCGCGAGCACGTCGAGGCAAAGCCGGGGCGGATGCGCGCGTTCGATGCCCCCGGCGAGCGCGAGGCTGGCCGTCAGGCCGCAGTACAGGCCCTCGGCGGCGGTGCGGGGCAGCATGTGCATCACGCTGGTGCGCCCAGGGTTGTGCCCCGCGCGTCCCAAGCGCTGCATGGCCCCGGCGATGGTGGGCGGGAAGCCGATCTGTATCACCAAATCGACCTGACCCACATCGATGCCCAGCTCCATGGAGGAGGTAGCGCAGAGCAGGCGCAGCTGGCCCTCGCGCAGTTGGCGCTCCGCCTCCGCGCGCTGCTCCTTCGACACGCAGCCGTGATGCGTGCGCGCGAAATCCGGCCCCGCCAGCTGATTGACCGCATGCGCCAGCTTCTCCGCCGATGCGCGGCCCTCCAGGAAGGCAATCACTGTGCGCGCCCCCGCGCAGCGCTCGTACACCGCGCGCGCCAGCTCCGGCCAAATCGTGCCTTCCGGCAAAACGCGCATGTCGGGCAAGGCGCTGGCCACGGTGATATCGACCTGCTTGCTCATCTTCGGCGCCACGATCTGCGCGCGATCCGGGTAAGCCAGATAGTCGGCGGCAACCTCTAGCGGCTCCACTGTGGCCGAAAGTCCGATGCGCTGCAAGCGCCGCCTGCATAGCTTATCGAGCCGCGCCAGCGAAAGCATCAGGTGTGCGCCGCGCTTGCCGCCGATCATCGCGTGCAGCTCATCCACCACCACGGTATCGGCGGTAGAGAGCATGCGCCGCCCGCCCGCGCTGGTCAGCAGCAGGTAGAGCGATTCCGGCGTGGTAATAAGGATGTGTGGCGGCTTGCGCAGCATGCGCTGGCGCTCTGCGGAAGGCGTATCACCGGTGCGGATCGCGGCGTATATCTCCGGCCCCTCGATGCCCTCTAGCGGCCTGCGCAGATTTTCGCGTATGTCGGTGGCCAAAGCCTTGAGCGGCGATATGTACACGACCCGGGTCTCGTCGGGCAGCTCGCCGCGCCGCGCCGCCGCCTTGAGCCGATCGACACACACCAGGAAGGCCGAAAGCGTCTTGCCGGTGCCAGTGGGCGCGCTCACCAGCGCATGGCGGCCCGAGGCAATGGCGGGCCAGGCTTCGCACTGCACCGCCGTGGGCTTGCCCAGCGAGGAGGCAAACCAAGCCTCGGTCTGCGGCGAAAAGATCGAAAGCACATTGTCCGGCAAGCGATCACCTTCCTCATCGGCCGTACTGCACATCGGCTGTACTGCACCAAAATGCAATTCTTTGCAAATCTTTGCCTTTATTATAAGGTTCTTTTGTCATTTTGGCAAACGTTTGTTCTGAATAATTGGGGATGGATTTTTCCCCTCGGCTATGGTATACTACCATTCGCGTAAGCGCGTGTACCTGTAGCTCAGCTGGATAGAGTGTCAGACTCCGACTCTGAAGGTCGCAGGTTCGAATCCTGTCAGGTACGCCACCCAAAAACCGCCCAGTTAAGCCATTCTTGGCCGCTGGGCGGTTTTGTTTGTATAAGCGATTGCACCGTTTTAACGCACAATAACACACATTAACAATGGGAAATGTAATGGGAAACATTTTACCCTACTCCCCCGCCCCCATCCCCTCTCCCCCCACCTCATCCTCCCGCAGCACCTCAAGCTCCACAGCAGAAATAAAAGCACGGTGTCACCCCCGCCTGTGTGTGCTGTGTGTCCAGTGTATCACTACAGGCTGCGGCAATTCCATGCCAAAACATGGGAGTGCTCGCCAGCCCAGTGTCTAT
>JAVBLJ010000028.1:0-88361 GCA_031553615.1 Eubacteriales bacterium | reverse complement strand
GACGAAATGCTCACGCAGGGCGGAGTAATTTGCGATACCCAGCACACCGAGGAGCGCATGAAGGACTCCAACGATTTGGAGCGTGAGCGCGGCATGACCCTCCTGGCCAAGAATACGGCGGTGCACTACGGCACCACCAAGATCAACATCGTCGATACGCCTGGCCACGCCGATTTTTCCGGCGAGGTGGAGCGCGTGCTCAAGATGGTGGACGGCGTGCTGCTGTTGGTTGATTCCTTCGAAGGCCCCATGCCGCAAACCCGCTTCGTGCTGCGCAAGGCGCTGGAGCTCAACCACCCGGTGCTGATCGTGATCAACAAGGTGGACAGGCCCGACGCGCGCTGCGAGGAGGTCATCAACGAGATTCTCGACCTGCTGATCGACCTGGAGGCCGATGCCGCTCAGCTGGAGCATCCGATCCTGTACACCTCGGCGCGCCAAGGCACCGCCACGCTGGATATGGCCCAGCCCGGCACCGACCTGCGCCCGCTTTTCGATACTATTTTGCAATACATTCCCGCGCCCGAAGGCGATTTGGAAGGGCCGACCCAGGTGCTGGTATCGACCATCGATTACAGCGACTACGTGGGTCGCATCGGCATTGGCCGCGTGATGCGCGGCACGATTCGCGCGGGCACGATGGCGGTGCGCGTCAGCCACGGCAGCGAGAAAGTGTCGCAGCCGCTCCGCCTTTCCAGCCTTTTTGGGTTCGACGGCCTCAAACGCATGCCTATCGAGGAAGCCTCCATGGGCGACATCGTGGCGTTGACCGGTATCGAGGATATCATGATCGGCGATACGGTGTGCGATCCGGCCGCGCCGGAAGCGCTGCCCTTCGTAAAGATTTCCGAACCCACGGTGCAGATGACTTTTTCGGTCAACGACAGCCCGTTTGCGGGCCGCGAGGGCACCTATGTCACCAGCCGCCACCTGCGTGCCCGGCTAATGAAGGAGCTGCAGACCGACGTTTCCCTGCGCGTTGCCGATACCGAGACCACCGATTCCTTCGTGGTATCGGGGCGCGGCGAGCTCCATCTTTCCATATTGATCGAGAACATGCGCAGGCAGGGCTACGAATTCCAGGTTTCCAAGCCTGAAGCGTTGCTCAAGGAGATTGACGGCGTGCGCTGCGAGCCCATCGAGCGCATGATCGCCGACGTGCCGGCGGCCTATGCGGGCGCGGTGATCGAAAAGCTGGGCCGCAGGCGCGGCGTGCTGCGCGAGATGCACGGCCTGGATCGCGTGCGCCTGGAGTTCAGCATACCCTCGCGGGGGCTGTTCGGCTATCGCTCCGAGTTCATGACCGATACCCGAGGCGAGGGCATCATGTCGGCGGTATTTGAGGCGTATGAGCCCTTCAAGGGGGATATCCCGCACCGCTTGCAGGGCGCGTTGGTCAGCTATGAAACGGGTGAGGCCGTGCAGTACGGCCTGTTTTACGCGCAGGATCGCGGCACGCTGTTCTATGGCCCGGGCACGCCGGTGTACACTGGCATGATCGTGGGGCAGAACGCGCGCGGCGGCGACATCGATGTCAACGTCTGCCGCAAGAAGCACCTGACCTCCATCCGCAATTCGGCGGGCGCGGAGGATTCGATGAAGCTGGTCTCCATGCGCGCGCTCACGTTGGAGGAGTGCCTGGAGTTCATCGACGACGACGAGCTGCTGGAGATCACGCCCAAGTCGCTGCGCATGCGCAAGCGCGCGCTTTCGCCCGATCAGCGCAAAAAGATGGAATCGCGCAAGAAACTGGCAGCCGAATAAAGCGCAAACCGAATAATGCGCACAAAAGAATAGAAAACACCAGCCGATGGTTTCTCCTGTCGGCTGGTGTTTTGTGTATCCAGGTTTTTGCTTGTTGCTGATTATCGCTATTGTGGTTCTCAATATTACATAGATGCTTCCGGACGGAACGTACAAAATTGGTTGCGGCCGCTCCGTTTTGCATCGTAGAGCGCGATGTCGCTGCGGGCCAGGATCTGCGCCGGATCGTCGTCGCCGATCTGACGCTGGCTTACACCAATGCTGAGGGTGACCGGAATGGTGCGGCCATCCAGGCACTCGACCGGGGTTTCACGCACGCAGGAGAGGATGCGCTCGCAGACCTTGTAAGCGATTTCCAGAGTGGTTTCGGGCAGCACTACCACGAACTCCTCGCCGCCATAGCGAGCGATGAAATCGGCTTGACGGGTCTGCGATTGGATGCGGCGCGCCACCTCCATCAGCACCTGATCGCCGGTGCCGTGGCCGTAGCTATCGTTCACGGTCTTAAAATGATCGATATCCAGCATCAAAATGCACAGGTCGCTATCGTTCTGCACCGCATCATGAAAGGAAACACCCAGGAACCGGTTCATGGCCAGGCGGTTGGGCACCTTGGTCAGCGTATCGATGTTGGCCAGGTTGACCAATTGCGCGGTGGTATCCAGCAGCCGCTGCGTCATTTCGCTGAAGGTTTCGGAAAATTCGCCCAGGAATTCCACCTTTTGCGTGTAATCGCCCTCGGTTAGGCGTTTCGCTTGCCAAGCGAGGTGCCGCATGTTGGCTTGCACGGCCTTCATGTTCGAAATGATGAAGCCGCGGCTCGAAACCGTGTACTCCAGCTCGCCATTGCGCAGGCTGGCGCTCAGCGCGCGCATATCGGTGATTTGCGTGCACAGCTCTTTGAACTTGGAATCGCCGGCCAGCTCCGGGGGCGCTGACCCGACCTCCGGCGGCCGGTTTTTGACAAAGAGATCGAACAGGTAATCCACCAACTGCCTTTCGGCGCTCGAGAGTTGCGGCAGGGCATTCAGGTCATTGGACATGATACTTCCTTCTTCCAATAGGGTTGTGGGGTGTGGATGAGCCATCGGCAGGGTAGCGGGTCGCCCTGAATGGGGAAAGAGAACGAATATAGGGTATACAGACCGTAAGCAGGATAACTCGTGAGGCTATTGTATTCAATGGCCATAGCGAATGCAAGAATATTGTAAAGATTTGAGAAGTGTTACATAGCGCGTAATGTTAGGAAAATCGCGACTTTTCGCGCGTGCGCGAAACATGGGGGAGATTTCGCCCTGTTCATCTGACGGGCGGCGTGGTATAATCGCATTAAGAAAAGCGCAAGCAAAAACACAATAGGATAAAGCACGGGACGCGCGTTTTTCCCAAATGTGCAACGAGGAGGTTTTTCCATGATCGTTCGCTTTGCTGCCAAGGACGCCCGACTGCCCGAGGACATCTTGCACACGATGGAAAAGAAGCTCCATCAACGCCTGGATTCCTACTACCGCAACGAGGCCCAGGATGAATCTACCGTGATGGTCAAGGTTTCGGAGAACAAGCGTATTTTCAAGGTCGAGATCAACATGCCCTACGGCGGCCAGATGCTGCGCACCGAGCACGAGGAGCGCGACAACGTGATGCCTGCGCTGGACAAGGGCATCGACGTGTTGGAGCGCCAGGTGAAGAAGCACAAGACCCGCATGACACGGAACCTGCGCGATTCCATCAAGCCCGGCGATGTGGAGCGCGATGAGACTGCCCCCGGCCTGGAGGAGGGCGATGCCCCTGCCGACGAAGATTTCCGCGTGGTGAAGGTAAAACGCTATGAGAGCAAGCCCATGTCCGTGCAGGATGCGGTGCTGCAAATGGAATTGCTGGGTCACAACTTCTACATGTTCCACAATACGGAAACCAACAAAGTTTGCACCGCGTATCGCCGTAACGATGGCGATTACGGATTGATAGAGCTCGTGTAAACCCTTCTCTTGCGCAAAGGAGGCTCCAACGTGAACAAACAGCAAAGGATGCTGGTGATCGCTATGTCCGCTATGCTGGCGCTGGTGCTGGTGCTGATATTGGTGATCAGCCTGAACCAACGCGGTACGGATCAACCGGTCATCCAGCCGGATACGCTGGTCGTCAGCACAGATGCGCCTGGACCCACCTCAGAGCCGGTATCGGAGGATGAGCTGGGCCGCCAGGCGATGAGCGAAGAGGGCGACGAGCACGAGCCGGGCGGTGAAGGCGAGGAAGCCTTGCCGGTCGATTAGGGTGTGGCCTACAGAACCAAGCAGAGCGGTGCCGTCTCGCGACGGCGTCGCTTTTTTCTGTCGATATTCGCTCAGCGGGTGAAAAATGGGTGCGGCAAAGTTTTTCCTTGGTTTTACTGGTACTTTTGCCTTGGATGATTTGACCGCGCTGCCGACACAATAATCCTGCTTTGATCAGCTGGAACGCTGCGGCGCGAGGCAAGAATGAGTGAGGTGCGTCGGATGCGCAAAAGGACCGCATACGGCTTGATGCTTGGAATCACGCTGTCGACGGTGGGGGCGATGCTTTGGGTGCCGGGCGAGGCGGCCCGGACGGTGCGCGCACAGCAGGTGGAGGTGCGCGGGTTTGAGGAGCGCGTGGAGGGCGGCGGAGTGCTGGGCCGCAGCGGGGAATACTCGGTCTCATCGCTGAGCGGGGGCGTGGTGGCGCAGGTGTTTGTTTCCGCCAACCAGCGCGTGGAGGCGGGGCAAGCGCTCTTTCGCCTGGATACCTCCGCGCAGGAACAGGCGCTGGCCTCACTGCTGCGCTCCGAGGGCGAGGATCGCGCGCTGCAGGCCCAGGCACTGGACGGAGCAGCCAGCGCTTGGCAGGATGGGGCGCAGTGGGTGAACGAGGCGCGCGGCACCCAGGCGCGGATTCAACGCGAGCAGCTCGAGGCGCAGATTGCGGCCATGACGGTGCGCGCGCAGGAGGCTGGTGAGGTGCTGTCGACCTACGTGTGCTCGGGGGAGGTGTTGATGCCGGGAGTGCCCGCGCTCACCCTGGCACAGGAGAAGCAGGTGGTTCGCATGCAGGTGGGGGAGCGGGAAGCCCTGCGGTTGCAGCCCGGGCTCAAGGCCCGCTTCCTGCGCGATGACGCCCTGCTCGGCGAGGGAACTGTGGCCAGCGTCGGCATGCCGACGACGCGGCCGGATGGGGTGCTGAGCGTGGCCGTCGAGCTTTCACCGCTGCAAGCCATCGAATTGCCGGTGGGGGCGCGGCTGGACGTGGAGATCGTATGCCAGGTCCAGGAGGATGCGCTGCTGGTGCCGCTGGATGCGCTCGATGAGCAGGCGGGGACGGTTTGGCAGGTGTACAAGCAGCGGGCGTGGCAGGTGCCGGTCGAGGTGGGATTGCAGGATGCGCTGCACGTAGCGGTGAGCGGCTTGCCCGACGGGGCGTGGGTGGTTCTGCAGCCGCCCGCCGACCTGCGCCAGGGAGAGCTGGTGGAGGTGAGCGGCTCATGAGGATTTGGGATACCTTTCTGCTCTCGCTGCGCAGCGTGTTTCAAACGCCGCTGCGTTCGGTGCTTACGGTGCTGGGTTTGGCCATTGGCATTGGCGCGATCATGGCGGTGGTCGCCATCGGCGAGGCGGGGCAGCTAGAGGTGGAAAGCCAGCTGACCCGCATCGGCGTGGGCCGGGCCTGGATTCGTCCGGCCCAGGGCGAGGAGCGGATGCTGGTGCGCGAGGACGCCCAAGTGGTGCGCGCCGCGGTGCCTGCGATCGGCACCATTGCCAGCGCGGTCTCGTACCGGGCGGTCTCCGTGCAATATCGAGACGAGGTGGCGCAGGCCCTGCTGGTGGGCTGCGAGCCCGAGCTGGCGACCATCGAGGGGTTGACGATCGGCAGCGGGCGGTTCTTGCGCCAAAGCGATGCCCAGGAGCTGCGCGCGGTGGTGGTGCTCTCCCGGGAGGTGGCGCAGGAGTTGTTTGGTCAGGCCGATCCGCTGGGGCAGCGCGTGGACGTGGCGGGGCGGCGGCTGCGGGTGATCGGCGTGGCGGGCGAGGAGGACACCGGCGAAATGAAGGTGACCAAACCGCCGGAGCAGGCCAACCGCGCCTGGCTTCCGCTGCAGGTGTTTGAGGGGATATACGGCGCGGATGTGAATGAGATTGCGCTTTCGGTGTTCGCCGCCGGGAATCCGCTGGAGGCGGGCGAAGCCGCCGTGCGCGCGCTCACCCAGCGATATGGGGGGCAGTATCAAACCACCACATACGAAGCCGAGATGAAGGCCGCGCGCAGCATCCTGCGCATCTTTTTGCTGGTGATGGCCTGTATCGCGTTCATATGCATGGTAGTGGGTGGCATCGGGGTTATGAACATCATGCTGGTCTCCGTGCGCGAGCGGAGGCGGGAGATCGGCGTGCTCAAGGCACTTGGCGCGCCCTGGCGGGTGATCTGCACGCAGTTTCTTTTTGAGGCGGTTATTTATGCGCTTATGGGCGGGTTGCTGGGCATGCTGGCGGGCACTGCGATGGTGCTCGGCGCGCAGCGGCTCATCGGCATTACCATACCGATCTCTGCGGGCATGCGCCTGATGGCCATCGCCTTTGCGTGCGGTATCGGCATCTTTTTTGGCGTATATCCTGCACTGCGCGCGGCTCGCCTAGAGCCTGTGGAAGCCTTGCGCACAATCGACGGCGCATAATACTAGTAAAAATATACAATTTTCTGGGAAAACAGAGGCGTTTTTCGCCTCTGTTGTTTTGTGAATGCAAGATTCTTGTGTGGGGAATGACAAATGCATGGTGGTATCTTTGGTGATTCCTACGCTTTACGCATTCATGCGTGCAGGCTATAATAAGCTTAAAGTAAAGACCGACAGACTGTGTTCGGTCGCATAGGTTTCTTATCTTTCCTTTTCCTTATTGCTTTTATTTAAGAAGGGGGATCTAGGATGGCAAGCGTATCTTTGAAGCACATCTACAAGGTCTACAGCGGCAATGTCACGGCGGTTAGCGATTTCAACCTGGACATCGAGGACAAGGAGTTTATCGTGCTGGTTGGCCCCTCGGGCTGCGGTAAGTCCACCACGTTGCGCATGGTCGCTGGCCTGGAAGAGATTTCTGATGGCGAGCTGTACATCGGCGACCGCTTGGTCAACGACGTTGCGCCCAAGGATCGCGACATCGCGATGGTGTTCCAGAACTACGCTCTGTACCCCCACATGACCGTGTACGACAACATGGCTTTCGGCCTGAAGCTGCGTCGCAAGCCCAAGGCGGAGATCGATCGCCTTGTGCAGGAAGCCGCCAAGATCCTGGGCATCGAGATTCTGCTCAACCGTAAGCCCAAGGCTCTTTCGGGTGGTCAGCGTCAGCGCGTCGCCCTGGGCCGCGCCATCGTCCGTGACCCCAAGGTCTTCCTGATGGACGAACCGCTCTCCAACCTGGACGCGAAGCTGCGCGTTGCCATGCGTACCGAGATCACCAAGCTGCATCAGCGCCTGCAGACCACCTTCATCTACGTTACCCATGACCAGACCGAGGCCATGACCATGGGTAGCCGTATCGTCGTCATGAAGGATGGTTTCATCCAGCAGGTCGATACCCCCCAGAACCTGTACGACAATCCCTGCAACCTGTTCGTTGCGTCCTTCATCGGCAGCCCGATGATGAATATCTTCAGCGCGAAGCTGAGCAAGGATGGCAAGGACGTGGTCGCCACCTTCGGCGAGAATCGCATCAAGATTCCGGCCAGCAAGGTCGCGAAGTTCATCGACGAATCCTACGTGGAAAAGGAAGTCTACATGGGCATCCGTCCCGAGAACATCCACGATGAGGAAGTGTTCCTGGTCAACTCGCCCGACAGCGTCATCGAGACCAAGGTCGAAGTCGTCGAGCTCATGGGCTCGGAGACCTACCTGTACCTGCGCACCACTGGCAAGGACGAGAACATCATCGCCCGCGTCGATCCCCGCTCCACTGCCCGTTCCGGTGATGCCATCAAGGTTGCGTTCGATTCCAACCGTCTCCATTTCTTCGATAAGGAGACCGAGGCGACCATTAGCAATCGCTAATCTGTTTTCCTATCAAAGGGCCGGTTTTGCCGGCTCTTTTTTGTATTTTTTTACAAACCGATGGTTGCTGTCGGCTATTATCTGTTTTTTAAGGATAAAAAGTCGGTGGTTTGCTAAGAATGAACCAAAAATTGAGGGGTTTATGCTAGTGTTTTTGGGGAAAGTGTTTTATAATAAAAGTTGTATGCAAAGAAGTGACATGTGAAACCTTACAGATTGCTGAGAGGAGAATGACCTTGATACCTGAAAGACGATTCCTTAATCAAGTCCAATTAGTGCTTTCCCGCTTAACCCAGCCGATTTGGCTGCTTGACGAAGAGGGGAACGTGCTTTTGCCGGATAATCAGAGCATTCGGCTTGCATTGCCCAGCTTTATGGAGCCCGGCGTACCCATCGCCATGGACAACCGCACCTTCCTGTTGGTGGATATCATTCCCACGATGGTGCTGTGCGCTGATGTGCCTGGCGCGGTAACCCACGACAATATTCTGCTCGCCGGTGCGATGGTGCAAGCCATGGGCCGCGGGGATTCGCCCATCGCCAGCCGCTACGACGTGTATCGCCGCGTGCTGCGCGAGGAGCTGACCGCGCCCGAGATGGAAGCGTTGGCCAGCGAGCACCAGATCGAGCTGGAGCGCGAGCGCTGCGCCATCGTGCTGCAGGTGCAGCAGACCGAGGGCGAATCTGCCTTCCAGCAGTTGGAGGAGCTGGTGCCCCGCGCCGGCGGTGACTTGGTGATCGATATGGATCGCCACACGGTGGTGCTGCTGAAGACCATGGATCAAGTCGAATCGTTCGATGAGCTGAACCAGCTTTGTGAGGCCATTGCGCAGACGTTGATGGATGAAACCGGTCATAGCTGCATGGTCGGTATTGGCGAACCCAAGCGCAGCCTTTCGCAGACTGGGGAATCCTTCCGCGAGGCGCGCCGCGCGATGGAGGTGGGCCGCACCTTCAAGCCCGATGCCACGCAGTTCGTGTTCCGCGACCTGGTAATGGAGCGCTTCCTGACCGACATCCCCCGCGAGTTGGGTGCACGCTACCACAGCATCCTGTTCAACCGCAAAACATCCCGCCTCTTCAACGAGGAGATGCTGCATACCATCCAAATGTTCTTTGAAAAGGATCTCAACCTTTCGGATACAGCGCGTCAACTGTACATCCACCGCAACACGCTGGTATACCGCCTGGACAAGGTCCAGCGCCAGACGGGCCTGGATTTGCGTAAGTTTGACGATGCGGTGACGTTCAAGCTGCTGCTGCAATTGGGCAAGAGCGGCAAGGACAAGCCCCGTCAGCTCAACTAGGCTGGTTACGTTGAAACGAAGGGATTTGATCGCGCATGGACGCGGAAGAACGCCGTAAACAGGCACTCGAAGCTCACGAGCGCTGGCGAGGGAAGATTGCCATCGCAGGCATCGCGCCGGTTTCCACCATGCAGGAGATGGCGGTGGCCTACACGCCCGGAGTCGCGGAGCCCTGCAAGGTGATCGCGGAACATCCGGATGAGGTATACCGGTACACGCGCAAGTGGAACACCGTGGCCGTGGTATCCGATGGCACAGCGGTGCTGGGCCTGGGGGATATCGGGCCTCGCGCCGGGCTGCCCGTCATGGAGGGCAAGGCGCTGCTGTTCAAAGCGTTTGCCGATGTGGACGCCATTCCCATCGTGCTGGACACCAAAGATGTCGACGAGATCGTGCGCACGGTGCGCAATATGGCCCCCAGCTTTGGCGGCATCAATTTGGAGGACATCTCCGCGCCGCGCTGCTTCGAGGTCGAGCGTCGGCTCAAGGCGGAGCTGGATATCCCGGTATTCCACGACGATCAGCACGGCACCGCCATCGTGATGGCTGCTGCGCTGACCAATGCGCTCAAGATCACGGGCCGCACGCCCGATGCGTTGCGTGCGGTCATCAGCGGAGCGGGAGCAGCGGGCACGGCTTGCGCGGACATGCTGCTTTCGCTGGGCGTGCGCGATATTGTGATGGTCGATCGCCAGGGGGTGATCACCGGCGCACCCGATGACCCCTTCCGCGAGTTGGCGGCACGTACCAATCCGCGCCGCATAACCGGCACGCTGGCGCAGGCGCTGGTGGGGGCGGATTTCTTCCTGGGCGTATCCGCACCCAAGCTGGTGACCGCTGACATGGTGCGCACCATGGCCGCCGATGCCATCGTGTTCGCGATGGCCAACCCCGAGCCGGAAATTTTGCCCGCCGAAGCCTTGGCGGGCGGGGCGCGGATCGTGGGCACGGGCCGGAGCGATTTCCCCAATCAGATCAACAACGTGCTTGCGTTCCCCGGTATCTTTCGCGGCGCTCTCGATTGCCGCGCAAAGGAAATCAGCGCCGGAATGAAGCGGGCCGCAGTCTATGCGCTTGCGTCGCTGGTGCCCAAGGATCGATTGAGCGATACCGAGCTTTTGCCTACGGCGCTGGATGCGCGCGTCGCGCCTGCGGTGGCCGCCGCAGTGGCGGAAACCGCGCGCCAAGAAGGTTTAGCTCGCACATGAGCGGGCAAGCTATAGCCTGCCTGGGGCGGGCGTCGTAGGGCCGCAAGGCTCACGGAGAATGAAAGGAAGATGCGTTCGATGAAGATGCGCACGAAGCGTTGGGCAGCCTTCGCGGTGGGGGCAATGCTGTTGCTGTGCGTCAGCCTGCCGGTTATGGCGAGCGGCGTGATCCCAGGTCTTAAGGTATTTTCTGGTGAGGAAACGGTGACGATTCCCAAGAG
Organism: Eubacteriales bacterium; assembly: GCA_031553615.1. Taxonomy (GTDB): domain Bacteria; phylum Bacillota; class Clostridia; order Christensenellales; family Aristaeellaceae; genus WQXF01. The sequence goes on along the minus strand of JAVBLJ010000028.1, from coordinate 77,806 downwards.
CGAGTACGAGCGGCTGCAGCGCTTTCAGCGGCTGGATGAGATCATCCGCAACGTAGAGAAGTACTACATTGAAGAGCCCGACGTGGACGAGATGCTCGATTTTGCCGCCGAGACCATTCTGTACTCCCTGGGCGATCCTTATTCGGTCTATATCACACCCGAAGGCATGGAGAAACAGCAGGAAGAGTACACCGGCACCTACGCGGGCGTGGGCATGCAGCTCATGGATGGCGGCGAGGGTCAACGCATTACCGTGACGCGCGTGTTCGTGGGCAGCCCGGCGGAGGCCGCGGGCGTGCTGCGCGGCGATAGGATCATTGCCGTCAACGGCGAAGAGTTCTACGGCGCGACCATGTCGCAGGCTGTCGAGTTGATGCGTGGCAAGCCGGGCAGCGAGGTAACCATCACCTACCAGCGCGGCGATGAGGAGCCCTTCGATCTGACCCTCATGCGCCAAACCATTGAGATCAACAACGTCGAGTACGAGATGCTCGAGAACGGCATTGGCTACCTGCTGCTCTATGAGTTCACGGGCACCGACGTGAAGGGCTTCAAGGGAGCGCTGCGGTACTTTGAAGAGCAAAAGGCGCGGGGCGTGATCATCGACCTGCGCGACAACCCCGGCGGATACGTGTCCGATTCAGTGGGCATTGCGGACGAGCTCCTTGATGAGGGCTTGGTGATGTACACCGAGGATCGATACGGCGTGCGCTCCGATTATCGCTCCACCATGGGCAAGATCGATATGCCCATCGTGATGCTGGTCAACGAGTATTCGGCCAGCGCTTCCGAGATATTGACCGGCGCGATCAAGGATCACAAGGCCGGCAAGGTTGTGGGCGTGAAAACCTTCGGCAAGGGCATCGTGCAGGAAATGCGCATGTTCCCCGCGGATGGTGCGGGCATGCTGCTGACCACCATGCGCTACTACACGCCCTCCGGCGTCTGCATCCATGGCGTGGGCATTGAGCCCGATGTGGTGGTGGAGCAGCCCGAGGAGCTACGCGTTCGGGGCACTGCGGTGCCGCACGATGTCGACGTTCAGCTCATCCGCGCCGTCGAGGTGCTGGAAGAGGAGATCGCCGCCCAGTAATGCATTCTCCTGGCATGTATTGAAAATAGGGCCGCTCCTGCGATCTCGCGATCGAGAGGAGCGGCCCCTTTTAATGCCTTTGCAGGCGGGTTAGAGCGAACCGCGAAACCCTTTGCCGATTATTTCGCTGGTGTTGGTGATCATGATAAACGCGTTGCCATCGATACCGCGGATGAAGGAGCGCAGCCGAATGGCCTGCGCGCGATTGGTGGCGCACAGGATGACTGTGCGGGCCGCGCCCGAGTAGGCACCGCTCGCCGGGTAATGGGTGGCGCTGCGGTTGAGGTCCTTTACGATAAACTGGCAGACCTCCTCGGGTCTATCGGTCACCACGGTGAAGAACTTGCTGCGATTGAGACCCTCGATCACCTGATCGATCATCAGCCCTTTGATGACCAAGCCCAGAATGGAAAACAGGCCAATCTCCACCCCGAACACCAGCAGGGCGGCCGAGGCGATCACCACGTCGGTGGCGAGCAGCGCGTTGCCGATGTTCAGCGAGGTGTGCCGCTTGAGCAGCATGGCCAGTATGTCGGTGCCGCCGGTGCTGGCCTCCATGTTAAAAAGAATCGCCGAACCGATGGCCGGGAGCAGCACCGAGAAGAAGAGCTCGAGCAGCGGCTGGGTGGTCAGCGGCTTGGCAAGCGGAAGCCAAGCTTCGAGCGCCTGGAGCGAAAAGGAGAGCAGCAGCGAGCAATACACCGTTTTCACGCTGAAGCTACGCCCGAAGGCGAGGAAACCAAGGGCGAGCAACGCAACGTTGATGATGGTTACGAACGTGGCCGTTGAAATGCCCGGCGTCAGGTAGCCGACAATGATGGAAATGCCGCTCACTCCGCCGGTGGAGAAGTGATTGGGGAACTTGAAAAAGTATACGCCAAATGCGACAAGCAGCGTACCCACCGTCATTTTTCCCCAGCTTTTCAGGAATTGCAAGGAGGGATTTGGTGTATGCATGGTGAAATCTCCCTTCGGCTCCATGGTGCCTCCATTATAGTGTTTTATGGCAGGAGAACGCAATGAAAAAAGCTTTGTTTGCGGTGGCCTTGATATTGGTGGCGGGCGTTGTGGCAGTGGGGATAATAGTGGTGCAGCGTGCTGAGCAGCTTGCCTGGGAGCCCGAGGTGATCCGGCACTTTGCGCAGGCTGAAGCCGAGGGATCGGGCGTGATCGCGAAATACCAGGCTCAGCGGGTGCAGGTGGTGGGCCCCAACATCGGTCGCCTCATCTGGGCGCTTACGATTGCGCCAACCCAGCGTGAGCGCCGCAACACCCGCCCGCAGACCGAGGGCGACCCGATCGAGCTGCGCATCGCATCGGATACCACCATCGAAATCAGCGTGGTGACCGGCCTGGAGGATGCCGTGCTGTTGGATTACCGATCGGGCAGCAAGCAACGGTACTACATCATCCAGAACTACCGCTCGTGGTATTGGTTGCAGCGCATCACTTCGCCCGAGGGGGAGTATTCGCCCAATCTGGTGCTGAGCGAGTAGGGCGCATCCCCATAGGGTTGAGATAAGAAGGAGCGACTATGAATCGGAAACGCTACCGGGAATTATATCGAGTATATAAGCAAATCGACCCTGCCACAGGCAAGGAAAAGATGCAGGTGCGCTACGTGGGAGGGCACTTCGTGCTTCCGGCTTCCGCGCCGCCCAAGGGCAGAGTGCTGCTGATTTGCGGGCTTGCGCTGCTGGCGCACGTCGCGGCGTTTCTGGCGGCTGGCCTTTTGAATAACGCCGGAAGCCGCTGCTTTTATGTGCTGCCTTTCTTTCTGTTCCAATTTATGCCTGCGGTGTATGGCATTCGGGGGCTGATCACATTCTGGCAGGCTCCGGCGCGCATGACGGAATTGCAGAAGGAGGAATCGGTGGAGCGGATGCTGCACAGTGGATACGGCATTGCGGTGCTGGGCGCGCTTTGCGTGGTGAGCGATGCGGCATTCATGCTGTCAGGCGGCGCGGCGAACGCGGTCGGGCTGGAAGTCTGTTTTTGCTTGCTGAACGTTGCAATGACGGTGGCGGGAATCCTTCTGGCGAAAATCGCGCGAAAGGCGGTTCCTGTGCAGGAAAAAGTGCAGGAGTCGGAGGCCATGCCGCAACCGTTTGCATGAGGAAGCACTTTTCGCAGGAATTTGCTGTTGCGTTTCGGTATATGCGTTGCTATAATAGAATAAATGTAGTGTAGGTGTATGGGGATAGCTATGCGCCGCTACGGATAATTGAAGGAGGATAAACAAAAATGGGCAGCACGAAAAAGTTCCTAGCGATCCTTATGGCGCTGTGCCTGGCGTTCAGCATGAGTTCCATCGCCTTTGCGGGCGATGCGGCCACCGCTGAAGTTACCCCCGAACCGCGCGTCACCGAAGATGGGTCCATCCCCCTGGTGGTGGCCTACTCTCCTTTTAGCGAGAAGTTCAGCCCCTTCTACGGCGAATCCGGCTACGACATGGACGTCGTCGATATGGTTTGTGGCTCCATGATGACCACGGACCGCGTCGGCGGCATCGTGTACAACGCCATTGAAGGCGAAACCCGTGCCTACAACGGCACCGATCATTTCTACAGCGGCATGGCTGATCTGTCGGTTGTGTACGACAAGGATACCAATATTACCACCTACACCACGAAGATGCGTAAAGATATAAAGTATAGCGACGGCACGCCCATGACGGCCGACGACCTCATCTTCACCTACTACGTATACCTGGATCCCGGCTATGTGGGTTCCACCACGCTTTCCTCCTACGATATCGTTGGCCTGAAGGATTACCGCACCCAGACCACCAGCGAAATTTATGGCAAGTACGAAAGCCTTGCCACCGCCATCCAGGCCGCCGGCCACGATCACGTGTGGGCCGAAGGCGATGCTTGGACCAAGGAACAGCAGGATGCGTACTGGGCCATCTTCGATGCGAAGTGGACCGAAGTCTGCCAAGCGATCGTGGATACGGTTATGGCCAATTATCTTACCGATGAGTACGCAACCGCCGTGGGCTCCACTGCGGAAGCGATTGCTGCCAGCGAAGGCCTGACCGTCGCCTATGGTATGGCGATGTGGGGCTTCGGCGAACTGGGCAAGGACACCACGGTGTTCACCGCCAAGGATGGCAAGACCTTCGATTTCTCCAAGGAAGAGTATCCCACCATTGCGGATTACTATGCCGCCACCTTCGCCGCCTATGCGGGCGATGGTGAGAAGTTCTCCGCCACCGAGCATCCCGCGCAGGATGCCGCGTACGTTGTGGTCGGCACCAAGAATGCCTTCATCACCCAAGAAGGCGCCAAGGAACCCGAAATGACCGATGGCATCAAGAACGTGTCGGGTATCGTCCGTGTGGATGATTACACCGTCGAAGTAAAAACCTACGGCTACAGTGCTCCCGCTGTGTACAGCATTCTCGGCCTGGCGGCTGCGCCGAAGCACTACTATGGCGACGGCACCTACGATTATGCCGCCAACAACTTTGGCCATCCGTTTGGCGATCTTTCCGTCGTGGAAGCCAAGACGACCGTGCCGCTGGGCGCTGGCCCCTACAAGTTTGTGAAGTACGAGAACAAGATCGTGTACTTCGAGGCCAACGAGAATTACTACAAGGGTGCTCCGAAGATTAAGTACATGCAGTGGAAAGAGACCCTTGCCCCGGATATGGTGACCGCCGTTACCTCCGGCACTGCGGACATCTCCGATCCGTCCTTCAACAAAACGGCCGCTGATACCATCCGTTCTTACAACAGCAACCAGGAACTGCAGGGCGACAAGATCGTTACCAACCTGGTCGACAACCGCGGCTACGGCTACATTGGCCTCAACTCCGAAACCATCAGCGTGGGCGGAAAGGCTGATTCTACCGAATCGAAGTACCTGCGCACCGCCATTGCGACCGTCATCGCCGCGCAGCGCGAAGTGGCGATCAACAGCTACTATGGCCCGGCTGCTTCCGTCATCAACTATCCGATTTCCAACACCTCTTGGGCTGCCCCGCAGAAGACCGATGCCGATTACAAGCAAGCCTTCTCCACCGGCATCGACGGCAAGGACATCTTCACCGCCGATATGGACACCCCCGCCAAGGAAGCTGCCGCTCTGGCCGCTGCCGTGGAATACTTGAAGGCCGCCGGCTACACCTACGACGATGCCACCGCGAAGTTCGTTATGGCTCCCGAAGGCGCGAAGCTCGAGTATGAAATCATCATTCCGGGCGATGGCACGGGCGATCATCCTTCGTTCGGCATCCTGACCGAGGCGAAGAATCAGCTGGAAAAAATCGGCATTATCCTGACCATCAACGATCCGGCCGATTCCAACCTGATGTGGGATCGCCTCAACGCTGGCACCCAGGAAATGTGGTGCGCTGCGTGGCAATCCACCATCGATCCCGACATGTACCAGACTTACCATTCTTCCGGTATCGTGGGCCGTGGCGGCAGCGATAGCAACCACTACCACATCGACGATGCTGAACTTGATCAGATGATCGTAGACGCCCGCGTGAGCGATGATCAGGCGTACCGCAAGGCTATGTACAAGAGCTGCCTGGATCGCATCATCGATTGGGCCGTTGAAATCCCGGTCTATCAGCGCCAGAATTGCATGATCTTCAGCCCTGAGCGCATCAACATGGACACCGTGACCAAGGACATCACCACCTACTATGGCTGGGGCACGGAAGTCCAAAACCTCGAAATGAAATAAAGAGCCTTCGCAGGCTTCGATGCGGCATGCCGTGTCAAGCTGCGCTGGAGGGTCCGCTACCTTGCTGGCGGGCCCTCTGGTTTTCGCGTAAAGCGATAAGCATGTACATTTCGCGGCGGATTGCCGCGTTCATATTGTTTTATTCATGAAACACAGGATACATTTCTTTTTTCAGCACGCAATACTGTTTGCAACACCATAAACATACAGTTTCATAGCCTTTCGCTTTGTTTTTTGAATGCAGTGTAAGATGGAGGTGAACGATGTGCGGAAATTCGTGATCAAGCGCATTTTGCTTAGTCTGGTCATCCTGTTCTTCGTGTCCATGATTATCTACGGCATCATGCGCTGCATTCCCACATCCTTCGTTGAGAAAATGGCGCGTGAGCGCTCGACCAAGCCCGGAAGCAAGAGCTACACCGAATGGCTGGCGCAGCTCAATGCGCTCTATGGCCTGGATGGAAACATCATCTCGGGTTTCTTTGCCTGGCTGGGCAACGCCATACGGGGCAACTTTGGCGATTCGTGGTTCTATACCATTCCGGTCACGATGAAGTTTAAGCAAGTGATTTGGGATTCGTTCTATTTGGCGCTGATCACCCTGGTTCTGCGCGTGGTGATTGCCATCCCACTGGGCATTCTCTCCGCGCGTAGACAATACAGCACGGCGGATTATGCGGTGACGGTCTTTGCGCTGATCGGTATATCGCTGCCGACGTTCTTTTTTGCAACGCTCTTAAAGCTGCTGTTCTCGGTGCAGTTGGGCTGGCTGGATTTATACGGCAAAGTGGGCCGCATGCATCAGCAACTGCCGCCCTTTCAGCAGTTCCTCGATATTGCTGCGCACTACATCATGCCGGTGGTTACGCTCACCATCATCAGCGTGGGGGACCTGATGCGCTACACGCGCACCAACATGCTGGAAGTGCTCAATTCCGATTATATCCGTACCGCACGCGCCAAGGGCCTTTCGGAGAAGGTCGTTATCAACAAGCATGCTTTCCGCAACACGCTTATTCCGGTTGTGACGCTTATCGGCGGTACGCTGCCCGGGCTTTTCGGCGGCGCAATGATCACCGAGACGCTGTTCCAGATCCCCGGCATTGGCTACACATCATACAGCGCTATGACCAATGGCGACGTGCCATTTACCATGTTCTACATGCTGTTTATGGCGGTACTGACGTTGCTGGGCACGCTGGTCGCTGACATACTGTACGCCGTGGTGGATCCGCGCGTACGCATTAGCTAGAAAGGAGGGGCGAAGAATGGACGAGAACACAAAAAGCACGCGGCCAGAAGCACAGCAACCAACCCCGGTCGCATTGGACGATGAGCGCCGCATCAAAGTGATGTCGCCCGGCATGCTGGTTTTCAAACGCTTTGTGCGCAACAAGCTGGCGATCGTGGGCACGATCATCATCGTATCGATGTTTATCTTCTCCTTCCTGGGTGTGCTGGTGAATCCGTACAGCGAGAGCCAGGTGTTCCGCAGTTACTACCCGCAATTGCAGGATTATGCGGCCGTAACCATCAACGAGGAGTATCGTTACACCGTCGCGCCCGGTCAAGCGTTTGATAATGGGGCCAAGGCCAAGATGATCCTTGCGATTCAGCGCGATGAAACCGCCTTCGACTTTGGCGGGAAATCCTATGGCTTGGCCAAGGAAGGCGATCAATTCTACCGAATTACTGAAATGCAGCTTGCCGCTTCCGGTAAAGGCATCAAGAACAAGTTTACGATCGTTGCTGCCGAAGGCAATACCTTGCCTGAAAACTTCCAGCAAGTGTTCGACGAAGCGATTGCTGCCGGAGAGACCGATTTTGAGCTGGACGGCGTGAACTACACCATCAAAGCCAGCAAGATGGAGGCCAAGGTATATACCCAGGCCGACATCGCCCTCGCCTCCATGATCCTATTTGAGGGCGAGGAAAACAAGGAAGTGCCTTTTGAGGTGTGCCTGGCGACTGAGCGCACGGCCCAGAACCCGGGTGTTTATAAGATGGATGTCGATAGCGTGACCTATGAAGCAGAGCGGGTGGACGATACAATCCTGCTCTACACCTTACCCGAAGGCGGCGAAAGGCAACTGTATGCAACTGCTTCCCGCTTTGCGTTCAAGGAATCGGTGCCGGGTACGGTACTCACCCCCGAATTCCGCCAACAGGCGCAGGATGCTGTGCTGAACGGAACCAAGGAGTTCACGGTCACCGGCGCCGACGGCAATGCGCAAGAGTTTGTGGTGGAGCGCAAGGACAAGGTATTTTCCGTGCGCCACACGGCCATGACCTATCTGGTCAGCGATTACGAAGGGCCTTCGGCGGCCCACTGGCTGGGCACCGATGGAAACGGCATGGATATGCTCACACGCCTGATGTACGGCGGACGCATCAGCTTGATGATCGGCTTTATCGTCGTCATCATCGAAACGTTCATCGGTGTGGTGCTGGGCGGCGTGGCGGGTTACTTCGGCAAATGGGTCGACAACCTGTTGATGCGCGTGGTTGATGTATTCAACTGCATTCCAGGCTACCCGATCTACATTATCCTGGGCTCGATTATGGACGAGCAGAAGGTGGATCCGACCACCCGTCTGCTTGTGTTGATGGCGGCCATGGGTATCTTGGGCTGGCCATACATCGCGCGCATCGTGCGCGGACAAATCCTCTCGCTGCGCGAGAAGGAATTTATGACCGCTACCGAGGCCACCGGCATTTCGGTGAGCCGGCGCATTTTCCGCCACCTGGTGCCCAACGTGATTCCGCAGCTCATCGTGGTATCCACGATGTCGCTGGGCGGCGTTATACTGGCCGAGGCTACGCTGAGCTTCCTGGGCATCGGCGTGAAGTACCCCATGGCCTCCTGGGGCTCGATTATCAACGCGGTTTCCAATGCGTACGTGATGACCAACTACTGGTTCGTCTGGATTCCCGCCGGCATGCTGATCTTGCTGACGGTGCTGGGGTTCAACTTCATTGGCGACGGACTGCGCGATGCATTCGACCCCAAAATGAAGCGATAGGAGGTACCGAACATGGGCAAAGACGAAAAGCAAACTCGGGCCCCCTCCGACCGCAAGGCGGGGAAGAGCCAACCCAACTATATCAGTGGCCGTGAATCACGGCGCATTACCAAGGAAAATCGGCGCATCACGAACGAACTGGAGGCCAAGCGCGACCGCAAGAACGTGCCCGCAAGCGAATACATGTCCCAGATGCGCGACCCCGCGAATGTTGTGGAGTTCGACAATCTGCACACCTACTTCTTCACCGATATCGGCACCGTTAAGGCGGTGAACGGTGTCAGCTTCGATGTGCCCAAGGGCAAGACCGTGGGCGTGGTGGGGGAATCCGGCTGCGGCAAATCGGTCACCAGCCTTTCGCTGATGCAGCTGGTTCAGCGGCCCCAAGGGCAAATCGTCGAGGGTGCGATCCGCTTCGATAGCGGCGATGGCGTGTTCGACATCGCCCAGACGCCGACCTCCGAAATGCAGCGCATCCGCGGCAACCGGATATCCATGATATTCCAGGAGCCGATGACCAGCTTGAATCCGGTGTTTCGCATCGGCATGCAGTTGGATGAGGTCATCGAGCTGCACAATCCTTCTTGGAATAAGGATCAGGTCAAGCAGCGCACCATCGAGATGCTCAACACCGTGGGTATCGCCAACAGCGAAGGCGTGTACCTCATGTACCCGCATGAGCTCTCCGGCGGCATGCGCCAGCGCGTGATGATCGCCATGGCGCTGGCCTGTAACCCCAACCTGATCATCGCCGACGAACCCACCACCGCGCTGGACGTCACCATCCAGGCGCAGATTCTCGATTTGCTGAGCGAATTGAAGGACAAGATCAACTCTTCCATCATGCTCATCACCCACGATTTGGGCGTGATCGCCGAGATGGCGGACTATGTGGTGGTCATGTATTCGGGACGGGTGGTGGAGCAGGGGACCGCCGAGGAAGTGTTCCATAACCCCAGCCATCCCTACACCATCGGATTGCTCAACTCCAAGCCGATGGTCAACAAGCAGGTCGAGCGGCTTTACTCCATACCGGGCAAGGTGCCCAACCCGATCCGCATGCCCGATTACTGCTACTTCCGCGACCGCTGTGAGATGTGCGTGGGGCAATGCGACGGCGCATATCCCGAGGAGACAAAGCTTTCGGCTACGCACAGGGTGAACTGCTACCGGTATGCAGGCGCGAAGAAGGAGGGCGATTCGGATGGCAGAAAATAGAAAGCACAGCGCGACGATCGCCCACGACGGGCAGAATTTGCTAGAGGTACGCAACCTGCAGAAATATTTCCCGATTAAGAGCGGGCTGGGCTCGCGCATGCGTGGATACGTGCGCGCGGTGGACGGCATCAGCTTCAATATCCGCCGGGGCACCACGATGGGCCTGGTGGGGGAATCGGGTTGCGGAAAGACCACCGTGGGGCGCACCATACTGCGCCTTTCGGATAAGACCGGCGGCGAGGTGCTGTTTGACGGCATCGACGTGTACGCGCAGGATAAGGATAAGCTGCGCGCCATGCGCCCCAAGATGCAGATTATTTTTCAAGATCCGTATTCGTCGCTAAGCCCGCGCCTTCCGGTGGGAGAGATCATCGGCGAAGCGGTGCGCGAGCACAAGCTGGTGGACCCGAAGGAGTACGACGCGTATCTGGATCGCATCATGAGCGCTTGCGGCCTGCAGCCCTACCACAAGGATCGCTACCCGCACGAATTCTCCGGTGGTCAGCGGCAGCGTATCTGCATCGCCCGCGCGCTGGCGCTTAACCCTGAATTTGTGGTGTGCGATGAGCCGGTTTCTGCGCTGGATGTCAGCATTCAGGCTCAGATCATCAACCTGCTCAAGGATTTGCAGAAGGAATTCAACCTTACCTATCTGTTCATTTCACACGATCTTTCGGTGGTGGAGCACATTTCGGATACCATCGGGGTCATGTACCTGGGCAATCTGGTGGAGTTTGGCGAAAAGGCGGATATCTTCCGCAATCCGTATCACCCATACACCCGTGCGCTGTTTAGCGCAATCCCTGTGCCCGATCCCAGCGTGAAGATGAAGCGCATCATACTGGAGGGCAGCATTCCCTCGCCCGCCAACCCGCCGAAGGGCTGCAAATTCCATACGCGCTGCAACCAGTGCATGGAAATCTGCAAGCAACAGGCGCCGGAGCAGCGCGAAGTGGAGCCCGGGCACTACGTGGTGTGCCACTTATACAACGATTCACATAACGATCCGCACAGCGCTCCGGACAACAAGTGAGGTGCGCATGAAGGCAATGCGTGAACGCAAGAAGCACCGTTTGCCGCCGGGAGACGATGGCCGCACCATCGCGTCTATGGATTTTGGCGGAAGCTTTGAAAACGAGCGCTTTGCGCGCGAAAGCGGGCCCGCCGCGCCGGTTCGGCCGGAGGGTGCGCCGCCTGCGGAGCAGCTTTCGGGCAAGGCGCTGATGCGGTATATGTTCAGCGCCGTGGGTGCGGGCCTGCTGATCGTAGCAGCTTTCGGGCTTGCGGGCTTTCTGTTCATCGAGTTTTGCGTGCATGCTTGGTTCCGGTAGCCCTGCATGCGAGCGTATGCCCGGGAAGCGTGTTTGTACATGCTTATAAAGAGCCAGAATCGCCAGGGCGGCGTGCCGAGCACATCGACGCGCCGCTTTTTGACGAAATGGCTGTGGCGCGGTATAATGTACTGCGTGGTGTATGCTGCATGAAAAGGCGCATTGTGAAGCAGGCTAGTGTATACCGCATGGGCCGGAGCAAACCGGGCAAAGGGCAATCGTGAAGGGCAACCATGCAGGGCAATAAGAAGGGCGAAGAGTAGGTCGATATGAAGGATAACGCACTGCTGCGGCTGACGCGCAACGATTATGCATTCACCGTTTTCACCAAGATTGCCGCCATGGTGATCGGTGTGATCGCGTCCGCTTTTGGCGCGCGCTACCTTGGCGCGGCGCTCAAGGGCGAGAACGGCTACATCACGGCGCTGATCACCACCGTATCGGTCATTGCAAACTTTGGCCTCTACCAGCCCTATCCCTTCCACAAGCGGCAGCAGGAGCCCGACGTGCTGGGCAAATTCCTGAACATATTTGCGCTTCAGTTTCTTGTTTATGCCGTGATCGGCATCGTGTTGGCGCTCTGCCTGAACAGCTTCGCGCTGGTTGCGGTATGCCTGATCGCGCCGATCCAGGTATTCGCCAACCAGCTCAGTTTTTTGGTGATGGTGGAGCATGTGCGCTACAAGAACGTGGTGTTCCTGACGGCGCGCATCACCAACACGCTGCTCATCATCCTCGCTTTTTGCACGCTGAAGCCCATGCTGCTGGTGTCGCTGGGGCTGATCGTGGTGGGCAACCTGATTACCGTGGTGATGGTGCTTCGAAAGTTTGGCCGTGTGGGCAATCCGTTTAAGGCCGATTTGGGTTTCCTGCGCAAGATTTGGGGCTTTGGGCTGGTGGCCATGATTACCACTCTGCTGCTTACCCTGAACTACCGGCTGGACGTGATGATGCTTAAATGGTTGGGTGTCATGGATGCGCAGCGCGGCTTTTACGATTTGGGCATCTCGCTGGCCGAATATGGCTGGGTGGTATCCGATGCTTTCCGCGAGGTGCTGTTTTCACGTACCGCGCGCAGCGATGCGATCGCCGATGTGAGCTTCTCGTTGAGGGCCAATTTCTACATCACGCTGCTCATGATTGCGGTCATCGCGCTGCTGGGCAGGCCGGCCATCGGTTTGGTCTACGGCGCGGAATACCTGCCCGCGTTTCGGGTCACGTTGATCCTGCTCTCTGGCATATTGAGCATGTCGTACTTTAAACTCATCGGCACCCTGCTGCTGGCCCAAGGCCGCAAGACCATGTATCTGGTCATGCTGGCGGTCAGCGTGCTGGTGAACATCATCGCAAACTGGCTAACCATTCCCCTCTGGGGTATCGAAGGCGCGGCCATGGCCTCGGTGCTTTCCTACACCGTGGCGGGTGCGGTGTTCCTCATCTACTTCGTGCGCACGTACAAGGTGCGGCTGGCGACGCTGTTTGTATTCCAAAAGGGTGAGATTCCCGCGCTGCTGGCCAAGCTGCGCAGACACTGACGATCCAAAGACGGCCGACGTTCCATCGGAGCAGAAAAACCAACAGATGATGCATCCATATGCAAGGAGGAGACCTCATGCGATCCAAAGCCTGGCTGAAAAGCCTTTGCGCCATCCTACTGATAATTACCCTGCTGCCCATCGCGCTGCCTGCCCTGGCCGATGAAGGTGAGGACGGCGAGCTGATACTGGAGCCGCTGCCCGAGGACAGGCCGGGCATCCGCATTCTTTCGCCGGGCGAAGCCGACACGGTGGAGGAGGGCAACATTATCACCGTGGATGTGGAGGGCGTGATGCTTTCGCGCATCGAGATCATCGCCTCTTGGGAGGGCGGGGAGACGAGCATCGAGGGCGATGGAGCGGGCATGTTCGCGACGCTCTCGCTGCCGCCGATCCCCGGCAATGTAACCGTTGTTGCGCGGGGCTACGGCCTGCCCGATGCCAGCGGAAACGAGAGCGTGGTAGAGGATCAATGTGTGCTGCTTTCGCCGAAGCAGAAGATGATCGAGGACATGATCGCGTTGGCGCAGGCCAACCTGAAGGACAAGCGCTACAAATTTGCGCGCGCGCAGGACGATGGCGACGTGGGCGTTTGCAAAAACTTTGTGATGCGCCTGTTCAACACCTTCAAGGATGGTCACTACATGCTGGAGTACCCCGATCTTGACCTGCACATGCCGCTCAACCGCCGTTTAGCGGAGTGCAAGCCGTATCAATACGGCATCGAATGGGCGCTCGAAGGCCCGGCGGACGGCGCGCCTTTTGAGATCGTGAGCAAGTTCCGATACGATACCACGTTATCGAAGGCCGAGAACCAGAAGCTGGCGCGGGAATTCCTGATGAACGTGAAGCGGGGCGATTTCTACCAGATGGTGGGCAACTATGTGGACGGCAACGGCCCGCACAGCCTGCTCTTCATTTACGATTATGATCCGGCGGAGGACATGCTGCGCTGGACCGATAGCAACATGAAGGGCAAGCGCATCGACGGCGCACGCTGGGGCTACCTGCAGTTCGATACCAAGCGCACCGTGGATTGGATGGTGAAGGCCATCTGCACAAAGAATCGCGGCGCGACTCTGTACCGCCTGCGCGACGATCTGGTGAAGCGATAATAACTTTGATAACATAAACAAAACACGCGCTTCGCGGATAGCGGGCGCGTGTTTTTTGAATGGGTTTCGGGAATGGGGGAGGGAAGGGATGCTACTTTTGGATGAGCGAAGTAGCGCCTGCGCTCTTCGCAAATACGCGCGCGCCCTCGGTCATCTCGACGGAGCCATCGGGAAGCACCCACAGTGCTTCGACACCTTCCAAGGAGGCGATGAGCGCGCGGCTCTGCTCGAGGGGCAGCAGGAAGGCTGCGGTGGAGAGCAGATCGGCCAGACCGGAATCTTCGGCCATAATGGTCACTGCCTGATAGTAGGTGCCGGGCATCAGCGTGGCCGGATCGATCAGGTGATGGTACGCTTGCCCCTCCACGAGGTAGTAGCGCTGGTAATCGCCGCTGGTGACCAGCGAGCGGTTGGCGATGAAGAAGGTCTCCTTCAAATCGCTGCTCGCATCGGAAAACACGTCGCCGCGCGGGTCCTGTATGCCAATGCCCCAGGCCTTGCGCTCCCCATCCAGCGGGGGATTGCCAACGCGCACGTTGCCGCCCGCGCTGATGATGAACGAGGGCATGGGCGAAGCGAGCAGCAGTTGCGCCACTCTCTCGGCAGCATAGCCCTTGGCGACTGCGCCCAGGTCGAGCTGCAAGAGCGGATCGGAAAAGGCGACGGTGCCTTGCGCGGGATCGAGCACCAGGCTCTCCAAGCGGGTATGCTCGGCGGCGCGCCGCAGCTCCTCCATGGGCGGGAGCTGCGCGTGGACGATGTCGGCCAGACCCTCCTCGCGATACTCGTGCCAAATTTGCAACACCGAGCCGAGCGCGATGTTGACCGCTCCGGAGGTCATGGGCTGTCGCTCCCGGCAAAAGAGCAGCAAATCCATGAGCTCCTGCTCAACCGGGATGGGCTGATTCGCCGCCTCGTGGTTCAGCGTGTATACGTTGTGGACGCCCTCGTATTCGTTATATCCATCGTAGAGCTTGTGCAGGCGCTGGAACATCGCATGGGCCTCGCCGGTGGTCTGCTGGAACGTAGCCTCGTCCGGCGCATAGCCGATGATGGTGATTACCGTATCGAAGGTATCGAAGAAGGTGACGCTAAAGCGCGGGCTCACTGCCGTCTCATTGGCGGTGGCACAGCCGGTGGAAACGGTCAGCAAGAGCGAGAGCGCACAGAGCAAGAGGGAGCGGAATGGGTGGCGGGATAGGCGCATAGCGGCATCGATCCTTCCGTATAGAGATTGACGAGCCTGGAGGATGGTGTGGCGATAAGGAAAAAGGCTCCCGGCCGGAGCCAGGGAGCCTCTAGGAATCCGATGGATTACTTCGCGTTTTCAACGGCCTTCTTCAAGGCATCCAGGTAGCCGCCGATGTCGATGGTGACGGAAGCCTTGAGCTCTTCGGTATCGCCAACGCGGGTGTGGTTGTCATCGCGCTTGTAGAGCGGGGTGGCCAGAACTTCGTCCACGGTCTTGCCGATGCAGTACTTTTCGAGGTTGTCCATCTGCTCGAACACTTCGAAACCGGCGCCGCCGTTGGTGCCGTTCTTGGCGGAGGTTTCCTTCATGCCGTAGTCAGCGCCCAGCTCACGCTTGGACTTGACGGGGGCAGTGATGTCGGTGACCAGGGTGCCGTCGGGCGCGAAGTCAACGCGGGTCTGCGCGACGTCGAACGAAATGGAGATGATCACGTTGTTTTCGTCGATGGTCACGGCGCAGATGGTGGAATCGACCTGAGCGCGGCCGTTGGTCTTTTCGCCGTCTTTTTCGGCGACCGGCTTGGAGGAGCCGACGGAGGTGACGATGCCCAGGCCGGTCTTGTTCTCGGCCAGCGCGGAAGCGGTGCATGCGACGCAGGTCAGCACGAGGACGATGACGAGAGAGATGGAAAGAAGCTTCTTCATAGTGGTGGTTCCTCCTTCAAAATCATGGTTCTTGGAATTGTCTATATTCTAACAGAGTGCCTCGCAAAATGCAAGATCATCCGGAGAGTTGTTCATAGTATCTCACAAGCCTTGAGGGGCAGACATGAAATCATTAACAAAATGTTCATCTTATGGACAAATCATTTCTAATGTGTTACAATTAGCAACGAAAAATGCATGTACTGTGTTCTGATGCCGGATAGGGAATGCTTGGGTGACGCGGTTCTCGCATGGGTAGCTCTGTTTATTCGGTAGCTTTGTTTATTAGGAGGCTTCTGCTGCAATGCAAAGCGGATCAGGAAAGGGCAAGCTCACAAGGATTCTCAGTGGCTGCATGTGCGCATTGCTCATGTGGATGGCCACGCCTGCCTTGGCGACTCCTACGGCGGCTCCGCTCACCACGCAAAGCACGTCGCTTTCCGGCACGGTGCGCGTATATCTTTCTTCGCTTTCAGGCAAGACATCGCTTTCGCTCACGGTGGACGGTGTGTATTCTATCAACGGCGATAGCTCGCGTGTGCTGACGCGGGGCGGTACGGTGAAGGTGACGTACGAATCCGGGCAGCTGTACCTGACAGTCAGCGGCTCCAAGCAGAGCATGGGCTCCCAATTCTTTCTGCGCAGGCACTCCGGCAGCGGCATCAACGGCATCAGGATTTCGGAGGCGACCAGCCCCGGCAATTGGTATAATGGCGACTTGGAATTTGCGGTGCGCAATGGGCGCATGTACCCAATCGTGCACGTATATATGGAGAACTATATTCACGGCGTTTTGCCCTATGAGATGGGCAGCACCTTCCCCATGGAAGCGCTGAAGGCGCAGGCTGTCGCGGCCCGTACGTATGTCGTGCAGGCCATGAACAAACGCGCCGCTTATTATGACGTGGTTGATACCACCACCGATCAGGTGTACCGCGGCGTGACGGGCAGCAACGATCGCTACGTGCAGGCGGCCTCCGAGACCGCAGGCATCGTAGCGATGTACAACGGCTCCTATGTGGGCGGATACTACACGGCCTCTAACGGCGGGCAGACCGAGGCGGTCAAAAACGCCTGGGGCAACAGCTCCTACCCCTACCTGGGCGTGCAAGATGATCCATACGATCTGGCGAACACCGCCAGCACGGTAAAATCCTTTGTGATCTACGGCAGCGGCTCCGGTTTGGGCTCGCTGGAATCCTCGCTGAAGAGCAAGGTGGCGTCCAAGCTGAGCGCGCTGGGCATTTCGACCAGCAGCAGCGCGGTGAGCATCGGCGCCATCACCAATGTGGAGGCTCACACCCCCATGTACGCTGCTCCCTCGCGGTTGTACACCAAGGTGGATATGACGGTTTCGGCCTGGGGCTCCTCCTCGCGCAGCGGCTCCTCGACCAGCGTAACCGTTACGTTCGATTACTTTAGCGAGCTGGAATCGTTGCTGGGCCTGAGCATTAACGGCACAAAGAACGAGCTGGTGAGCGTGCAGGCGAGCGGCAACAACTTCCTGCTGCTTTCGCGCCGTTATGGGCACGGCATCGGCATGAGCCAGCGCGGCGCGCAGCAGATGGCCAACACCGGGCTTTCCTACCAGCAAATCATAGGATTCTACTATCCAGGCTGCAATCTGGTGCAATACAGCTTCTCCAACGAACAGCGCGGCGGAGTGGACGAGGGCAGCGTGCCCACGGTCACCCAGCAGCCGCAAATGCCGGTGGAGGAGGGGCAGGGCGTGGCGACCGTCACGCTGAGCAGCCCCAGCTCCTGGCTCAACCTGCGCGAATCGGCGAGCACCGGCGCGCCCGTGCTTGCGCAAATCATGCACGGCGAGCAGGTGACGGTGCGGACCAGCGACGGCGTATGGTGTCAAGTGACGTACGGCTCGCTGACCGGCTACGTGATGCGGGATTACCTGACGTTCCAGAGCTCAGGCGACGGCACTGCGACCCCGGCGCCTTCTGATGGATCGGATGGAGCGACGGATGGTGCAACAGAACCCACGCCTGCGCCGGGCGTCAACGGTGTGCTGTATCTGGCCATGGTGACGCTGCAGGATTACAATGGCAAGCTCAACATGCGCAGCGCACCCAGCACTTCGGCGGGCATTTTGGCGCGCCTGAGCAGCGGAACGGTGCTGGAGGTGCTCGGCACCGAAGGCCAATGGCTGCGCGTGCGGTACGGCTATACTGAGGGCTACGTGATGGCCTCGTACACCGTTTCCGCCGGCAATCCTTCGCCCACGGCCACGCCCGCACCCACGACCAGCGGCGCGCCGACCTCTGCGCCGACCGGGGAGCCGGGTGGCGGCTGGGGCACGGTGGCAGTCACCGGCGGCACCACCCTCAACCTGCGCTTGGAGCCCAACACGCTTTCCACCGTGATCTGCCGGATGCCCGACGGAGCGCAGATTCAGTGGCAACCGCTGGACGCAACCTGGGCGCAGGTGACCTATAATGGCTATACAGGCTACGCGATGCGCGTATACCTCTCGCTGCAAAGCGATTCTTCGCAATCCACGCCGACCCCAGCCCCCACGGCTTCGGGCGATCCCACCCCGGTACCCAGCGCCGCACCTTCAGCGCAGACCGCAATCGTCAGCCTTTCCAGTGCCTCGGCTCGGTTGAACATGCGCGCTTCGGCCAGCGGCTCCGGCCAGGTGCTGGGCACGATCCCCAATGGGGCGATCGTGGAAATCGTGAATTACGGGGGCTCGTGGTGTGAGGCGCGCTATTACGCGCTGCAGGGCTATCTATCCACGCCCTACCTGTTGTTCGTCAATACGTCGGTGACACCCGCGCCTTCGTCGGCCCCCTCCTCGGCCCCAACGGTTGCGCCGACGCAGAATTCCACTGCGCTCACCGACCTAATCGTCACCGCGACCTCGCTTAACCTGCGCGCTTCCCCCAGCACGGGCGGGCGGAAGTTGGCCGAAATCCCCTACGCCACGCGGCTGACGCAGTTGGAGCAGCTGGTGGGCTGGTACCGCGTGCAATGGCTCATGTTGGATGGATACGTGTCGGCTGCGTACGTGCGTTCGGCGGATGCGGCGATCACGACGCCGGTGACCCAGCCGCCCGCGGCGACGGCCACGCCTGCCCCGTCGGGCGATACCTCGCAGGCCGATCCGACGCCTGCGCCTACCGCAGCGCCCACGGCCACGCCCAAGCCTTCCCAGAGCAGCGGGGTGCGCCCGGCGGAGAACCAGGGCGTCGTCACTCCGCTGAATGGAAGCGCTTCTGCAGCGGTGTACAACAGCTACAAGGATCGCTCGCCGGTCATGCACATCGCGGCCGGGGAAGTACTCAAGGTGGTGGGCTACGCGGGCGATAACGGCGATGCCGCCGAATGGTGCGAAGTGCTGTATTACGATTTGCATTGCTTTGTGCGCACTGAGGATTTGGTGCTGGAGCACGAAATCGTGCTGTGATGTCTTGCGGCAGGAGGGAAATCCTTCTGCCGCTATTTTTGATAGGAGCTTGCAGGGGCGTTTTCATAGGGGTTTTATTGGAGTTTTATGGGGAGGGCTCGCCATGGAGAGCGGTGATTTGGGGCGGGCCGGGGAGCGGCTGGACGACCTGCAGCGCGGCGGGTTCCGCATCCTGCAAAAGGAGGCGGGGTTTCGCTTTGGCACCGATGCGGTGCTGCTGGCCGACTTTGCCGGGGTGCGAAGCCGGGATCGTGTGGTGGATTTGGGCACGGGCACGGGCATACTGCCGCTGCTGATGGCGGCGCGAGCGCCGGGTGCCCGTTTCGATGCGATCGAGCTGCAGCCCGAGATGGCGGACATGGCGCGGCGCAGCGTGGAGCTTAACGGGTTGAGCGGGCGCATCGCCGTGCACGAGGCCGATCTCTGCCATGCCGCCGCGCTGTTGGGGCACGCCTGCGCCGACCTGGTGGTGTGCAATCCTCCGTATGGCCGCCAAGGCGCGACGCTCACCAATCCCGATCCGGGCAAGGCGGTGGCGCGGCACGAGATCGGCTGCACGCTGGCCGATGTGGTGCGCAGCGCATCGCAGCTGCTGCGCACCGGAGGCAGGGTGGACCTGGTGTTTCCCGCGCCGCGCATGCTGGAGCTTTGGGACGAGATGCGCGCGGTATTCCTTGAGCCCAAGCGGGTGAGGCTCATCCACCAGCGCGTGGAGAATCCGCCCAAGCTGGTGCTGGTGGAGGGCATCAAGCGTGCGCGCCCGGCGCTGCACTGGCTGCCGCCGCTGATACTCTGCGGGCCCAATGGAGCGTACACCGCCGAGGTGCGCCGCATTTACGGGCAGGAGCAGGGCTAACCGATTAAATAGCTATGGCATTATAGCTTTTGAGGCCTGCGCTTCCCTCGCTGGCTCAGCATTGCGAGCGCCCAACATAGTCCGGCGGGCAGCAGATAATATAGCTGATTGGTGACAATGTAGAGCGCCAGCAAGCCGGTGCCGTACGCGGCATACCGACGTGTTTTTTGTGGCGAAAAGACCAGGGGACGCAGCGAGGACCAGGCGAAGGGCTTGCGCTGGCGCTGACCCATGCACACCAGCTGTTCATCGGTGGCGGGGGCGATTCGTCCGGCCAGGGTGCGCAGCGTGTTGCCCTCGATCAGGCGCACCGGAGGATCGAGCGAATCGGCGGTCTGGCGCGCCTCCTGCGTGAAGGTGCCCGGCGTGCAGAGCACGCAGCGCTGCGCCTCCGGCAGAGCCCGGCGCGCACGGCTGGCGGCCAGGACCGCGCCTGCATCCACCTGCTGCTGCGGATGCCCCTGCAGGCAGAGAAGGAAGAGCACCTCCTCCCGGTAGCGCAGCAGCACGCCATCGCCCGCCTCGCCCAGCGGATCGAGCGCATGCGCCGTGGCCAGCCAATCGGCGGCGTGGTGTGCCGCTTGCACCGGCTGCATCTCCAACAGTTCCTCCAACGCAAGGGTGCCGCCGATGTGCGCGCGCAGCTCGGCCGCCCGTCGCGCCAGCGCGCGCCTCTGCCAAAGCGTGAGCGTGTGCCAAAGCAGCACGCACAGCGCGACACCCGCCAACAGCGCGGGCACCGTTACCCCCCACAGGCGATAGAACCACAGGAAACACAGCGCCAACATCAGCAACCGAAGCATCACGAAATCGAGCGCGCCTCCAAGGCGGCTTTTTTGTTCGAACGGAGTAAGCATAGCAACGCCTCCTTTGTGTATATCTTTCCCATGAGCGGACATTGTAATCCTAATACTACTCCTCGATAGATTTCCTGTATATCTCGCAGATCTTTTTCCGAATGACGTTGCCACGCTTCGGTCGCGTAGCTGCCAGCTACGCCTCCCTCGGGCTCCTAGCCATTCGAAAAAATCTTCCGCGATCTATTGCGTGAAATCTAGCAAGGAATAGAATAACGGGGCGGGGCGGGGCGGGGCGGGGCGGGGCGAGTGCATGAGGGCGAACGGGAAGATAAGCCAGCCTTTTTTTTGCCACCTCTTTCCCTTTGAAACAACATAGGGTATAATGGGGGGCAAAGCTACGGAACCTGTAGGGGGACGGCGATGGCGCAGTGCGAAGCATATCGGTTGGGCATATTGGGGGGCAGCTTTAACCCCATCCACAACGCACACTTGGCCATGGCACAATCGGCCATGGGGGCCTGCGATTTGGATCGGGTGCTTTTCCTGCCCGCGGGCAATCCGCCGCACAAGCGTTCGGGGCTCGCGGATAAATGGGATCGGCTGCGCATGACCGAGCTGGCGGTGGAGGGGTATCCCCGATTTGCGGCCTGCGACCTAGAGGTGCGCCGCGAGGGCATCACCTACACGGTCGATACGCTCCGCGACCTGCGCGGCCGGTGGCCGGGCGCATCGCTTTGGTACATCGTTGGGGCAGACACGCTGATGGAGCTGCACACATGGCTCGAGGCCGACGAGGTATTTGCCCTGACCCATTTCATCGTGTGCACCAGGCCGGGATGGCGAGAGGAGGCCGAGGAGGAATGCGCAAATCAGCTGAGGGCGCGTGGCGCGGCCATATGGATTCTTCGTACGCCCGGCATAGACATCTCCTCCACCAAGATTCGCCAAAGCCTGGAGCAGGATGGCACGGTCGCGCAAGCGTTTATGCCGCCCGAGGTGTGGAGCTATCTGCGCAGTCACCGGCTCTACGGCTAGGCTCGGAGTGGCGCGAGACGGTCACTGCAAAGCTTCGCAAGCAGATGCCCGAGCAGCGGTATGTGCACACCCTCAACGTGGAGCGGGAGGCGCTGGCGCTGGCCGAGCGCTGGCAGGTGGATGGCGACCAGGCCATGCGGGCCGGGTTGTTGCACGACTGCGCCAAAGGCTTGACGCTTGCGCAAATGCAGGCGCTGGTGGTGGAGGGCGGCCTGCGCATGGACAAGGAAATGTGGGAATCCCGCGCGTTGCTGCACGCTCCGGTGGGCGCATACTTGGCGCAGAGGGATTTTGACATAGAGGATACCGAGGTGCTCGACGCGATCCGCTGGCACACCACCGGGCACGCGCACATGACCACGCTGGAGCAAATCATCTACATAGCCGACATGGTGGAGCCCGCCCGTCAGCCCTTTGCGGCGCTGGAATCGATTCGCGAATGCATGGGCACCGACCTTCGTGAGGCCATGCGGCTTGCGCTCCGCAGTACGGTCGAATACATCGAAAACCGAAAGTGTGCACTGTACGTGGATACGCTGCGCGCGCTGGCCTGGTTTGAGGAGCGGCGATAGCGGCAGGGTTTCGCGCCAGCGGGACACAACGGTACGCATACAGAAAGAAAATTGAACGCATAAAGGAGGCAGGACGATGCTGGAACCCAAGGAGATTGCCCTGTGCGCGGCCAAGGCGCTGGATGACAAGAAGGGGCAGGACATCCTGGTGCTATCGGTGGGGCATCGAACCGTCATCGCGGATTACATGGTGATCGCTTCGGGCCGCTCGGCCCCCCAGGTAAAGACGCTACTCGATCACTTGGAGGAAGAGCTCGATAAGCAGAAGATTCCTCCCCGCAGGCGCGAAGGCGCTGCCGAGGGACGCTGGGCCGTGCTCGACTACGGTTCGGTCATCGTGCACATTTTCCACGAGCAGGAGCGCGCTTATTACCAGCTGGAGCGCCTGTGGATGGAGAGCGACAACGTGGTACCCACGCCGGGCCTGGGCGAATCCGCTACGCCGACGACCTGATTGTCTCTTTCGAAAGTTGTTATATTATCGCAAATAAAAAGCTGTCGCGACGAGCGAGCAGCTTTTTGGTGTTTTGGATGCGTGATCGTTTCAGACGCGGCGATCGCTGTGCCAGGGCGTCAGCGTGCCACCGACTTCAAAATAGATTTGCGCACCATCCGCATCCTCACCCAGCAGGGAGAACCGCTGCCCTTCGAGCGTTAGCGCGCAATGCACCGGCGGGCCGGGCACCACCTCGCGGGTGTAATTGAGCAACAGGTTTTCGATGCAGTGGGTGCGCAGCACTTCGGGCGGGAATAGGTCGCATGCCCAATCGGCATAGCGCGTATTGTTCACGTGGCCGTTTACGTCCAGATCGCTGTACTGCGCCGCGCGCGCCACCGTATAGCGCTCGCCGGTCTCCAGTCGCATAACCCGGTCGGGCAGGGGGAGCGGCGCGGGGAGGTGCGCGGTATCCGGGAAAGTCAGATCGCTCTTGCTGGGCGGCACCACGCTGCGCGTGTTCAAATCCAGTAGCAGCCAAAGCGTCACCGCCGCGCCCAGGCGCGTTCCATCGGGCCGTTCAACCACCGAATGGCGCGGGAAAAAGAAGCGGTTCGCCGTGCCCGGCCAGGTGCGGATGCGAACGGTCTCGTCCATCATCGGGTATTCCTGCATTTGTAGGTGGGTGCGCGAGAGTATCCAGATGATATTGCGCTCCAGCATGCGATCGCGCCCCACGCCCAGCAGTTCGGAGTGCTCCGTCGCCAAATCTTGCAAAGAGTCCAAGATGGAACGAGGCTGCCATCGCCCGGTAAAATCCACCATGCTGGCGCTCAATACCAGCTCGCGTGCGTGTTCTATCGGCATTTTGACACTTCCTTCCGCGCGGAAATTCTCTGATAAGGATAACAATAGACGGTTCAAAAGGGCAAGAGCACACTAACACGATTGTGCCATGCTGTCAAGACCACGCATTGACAAGCAGGCACCTTTTTGGGATACTATAGCGTAACCTATTTTTGAGCATGCTGGATACGTGCTGCATGCTCCCAGAACACAGGGGGACGAAAGCGTGATCAGTGGGCGCAAGCGGACCGCTTTTTTTGCGATAATTTTTGCCATTTGTGTGTTGTTGGCAGGATGGGCACTCAGCGACGTGCAGCTGAGCGGAGGGCAGATGATTTTTGTGCCTTCCGCCAGCCAGCCCCAGACCAAGCGATATACGCTGGCGGTGCGCGGCCTGGAGCGCGGGGAAGTCGATCATGCGCCGGTGGCGGTGGAATACCTGCCCGGCGCGTTGTTTGGCATCTATGCGCCCGATGCGCAGGGCGAAATGCAGCCCTGGCCCGATCCGCGTGCGCCGCAATCGCCGTTTGTGATCCGCACAGAGGCCCAGCCGGTCAGCTTTGATTTGCCGGACGGCACCGAATTCTACGTGCGCCAGGAGAGCGCGCCCGAGGGCTACCTGCCCATGCCGGCAGGGTATTGGTCCATTGCGGGGCACAACGATTTGCGCGTGGACAACACGATGCCCGGTGGTCTGCAGGTGCGGGCGCAGGGCGAGGATGGCTCGCCTTTGGCCGAGGTAAAGCTGCGGCTTATGCAGGAGGGTGCCTTGCTGCAGGAGGGCCAGACCGGCGCGGACGGCGCATGGCGCGTGGATTCGTTGCCCGCCGGAGAATACACTATTGAGGAAGCGGCCACCCCGCAGGACTACCTGCCCGTGCCGGACGCGCAGCGCACCGTAACCGTGCGCGATGCGGCGTGGGCGGGCATCGCGTTTGTGCACCAGCGGAAGGGCCGTTTGCTCGTGCAGACCGAGCGCGCTGCGATTCGACCCAATGGGCAGGTGGAGCGCGCGCCGCTCACCGGCGTGGGGTTGGCCGTGCTGGATGAAAACCGCCGCGCCGTGATCGATGCGGCCAGCGGCCAAGCCATCGAATGGAATACCGATGCCAACGGATTGGCCCAAAGCGTGCTTTCCGCGGGCAGTTACGTGCTGCGCGTGACCCGTCAGCCGCAGGATGCGCCCGTCCAGCTCGTGGAGGAGACTACGTTTTCCATCGCCGATGGACAGGACACCGAGCTGACGCTCACCGCCGCCGCCCAGGAGGGCTACGTGCGCTTTGCGCTCTCCGGTGGTTTGGATGAGGAGAGCGGCATTCCGCTGCCCGGCGTGCGCTGCGTGCTGGAGCGCGAGGGCGTGCTCTTGGGCACCTACACCACCGATGCGGGTGGCCAGGTGGTGACCGTAGCGCTGGTGCCCGGCGAATATCAGGTGCGGTACGAAGGCCTGCCCGGCGGTTATGTGCTGCCCGCCGCGCTGCAAGGCGGGCAGACGCTGAGCGTGGAGCCCTCCTCCTTGCTCGAAAATGCTGTGGTTTGCCCGCCGGTGCTCACCGCGCGTTGGACGCTTTGCATTGGGGAAGTGGGCGAGCATGGCGAGATCGAAGAGCTGCCCTTGGGGGAAGCAGCGTTCACCGTGCTCGATGGGAACGGCAACGCGTTGCTTTCGGCGGAGGGCGAGGCCATTCATGCGCGCTCCGGCGCGGATAGCATGCTGGAGCTGACCCTGCCCGCCGGCCGATACCTGTTGCAGCCCAACGCGGGTCAGCCGTCGCTGGAGCGCGCGCTGGGGCAGCCGGTTGCCTTTGAATTGCCGCAGGAACGCCAAACCGTGACCCTGGTTGGCCGTAAGACGAGGCTGGTGCTGCGCGCCGCGCAGCAGGATGGAGCGCGCCTGGGCGGATCGAGCTACCGGGTGGTCGGCGAAAGCGGCGATGCGCTAGAGGTGACCGCCGATGCCCAGGGTCAGGCGGTAACGCCCGCGCTGGAGCCGGGGAAGTATTACATCGAAACGGTGCTCAGCGCCGATGGATTCGGTCCGGCGGAGGCTATCCGGGTGGATTGCGAAGCGGGCGTACCGCTGGTGGTCGATATGCTGCACAGGCCGCTGGGCACGCTGGAGGCCAAGTTCATCGCGCAGGCGCTCAACTCGCAGGGACAGCCGGAGACGATGCCCCTCACCGGCATGCGTGTTGCGCTCATGGCGCTGCAGGAGGGCGGCGATGGAGAGGATCTGGCGGCGTACGCCTACTACCCCTCGCAGGAAGCGCCGCTGCTGTTGACCGTCGACGCCCAGGGCATTGCGCGCATGGAGGGCGGCTCGCTGCCTGCGCTGCCTGCGGGCATGTACCGCGCGGTGGCGCAGACGGGGGCGGAGCATGCCGATGCGGGCCCCTCCGCGCCGGTTGAGGTTTCGGACGGCGCGCAGGCTGCGCTGGAATGGACGACTCACTCCACAATGGGCGGCGTGCGCATCGCTCTGCGCGATGCGGAAAACACCGAGCGCGCGTTGACCGAAGCGGCTTTCGAGCTATCGCCCGAAGAGGCGGCCGCGGGGGCCGCGCCCGATCCGTTGGTGTTGGATGCCCAGGGCTCTGCGCTGCGCGTGCAATTGCCGCAGGGCCAATACCGCCTGCGCCAGACCCGCTGGCCCGAGGGCTTTGACCCCATTCCCGATCAGTCGATCGAAATCGCAGGCGGCGCGCTAACCGAGGTCTCGCTGCTCAACGTGCGGCGCGGCACCCTGACCGTCGACAAGCAGGGCTACACCTTCAATTCGGAGATGCAGCAGTTCCGTGTGCCCCTACGCGGGGCGTACGCGGTGTACACGCTGGCGGACGGCGTCTACCTCCCGTATCCCTCGCAGGATGCGCAGGCGGTGCTCACAGCTCACGGGCTGGCCATCGAAGGCGCGGTGGAGCAGATCGATCTTCCCGCCGCGCTGGAAGGCGCGCCCTACTTCCTGCGCGAGGTGGAGAGCGCGGTATCCCCGGGCTACCTGGTAGATTCCGAATACCACGAGGTGCGCGTCTATCCGGGCCAGCATGCCGTAGCCGAGATTGCCGCCTTGGCGGACAAGGGCTTCTTTGTACTCGCGCACCGCGCCGCCGAGGATGATTCGCCGCTGATCGGCGGCACGTTCGAGCTCTACGCCAAAACGGGCGAAAAGGAAGGCGCACCGGTGTGGGCTCGCGAGCCTGCGCTGTCCTTTGAGCTGCAGGAGGCCTTCTATCAAAACGAAATGGCGCTGCCGGTGGGCGATTACCGGCTGGTGATGTGCCGCGCGCCCCAGGGCTATATGCTGGATGCCGACATCGCGCCCATCGAGCAGGTGGTGAGCATTCCGGCGTACGTACACCGGGGCAACCCCATGGCCCAGGTGGAGCTGTGCAGCATGCGCGCCCCGCAGCAGGGGGAGGCCTTGGGCGACGATTCCTCGCTGCCGCTCTACAGCGCGGTGCAGGGGTTGCAGCTCGCTTCCTCGAATTCCCAGGCCGATATCGTATCCGTGACGGTGGGCGAAGCGCACGATGCGCTGGGCACGCCGCTGTCGGCACGGGTGGTGTACTACCAGCAGGGTGGCTGGAACTGGGCCGATTCGCGCGAGGTCGATGGGCTGGAGCAGGGCCCGCGCACCGTGGATTTGAACGACGTGCCTTCCCGCATCCTCGCTGTGCAGGTGCGGTACATGGATGGGCGCGACGGCAGCCCACAGCTGAACGCAGGCTTCCACGCCGAGGATATTCAGCTCACCGTGGCTTCCGAACAGAATGTAAGCCTGCTCCAGGCTTGGCAATATGAGGTGCGATACCGCAACGAGGCGGGCGAGCTCCGCGCCACGCTCATCTACTCGCAGCCGGAGGAGACAGTGCCGCAGGCTATCGAGGCCCGGAAGCTGCGCCCGATCGGCGAGGTGCGGAGCATGGGCGGGGTGTCGGGCAAAGTATGGCGCATGCGCGGGCTTTCCGGCGAGGAGGGCGGCGATCCCGGCGAGGGCACCAACGGCGTGCGCGTGTTGCTGGAGCGCATTGGCGCGCAGGGCGAGGCCACCCCGATGGGCGAGGCTGTGCTCGACGAGCGGGGCATGTACAATTTTGAAGATATCCCGTTTGATACCTACCGGTTGCGCTTCGTTGCGCCCGAGGGCGATTTAATCGCTCAGACCCGCGATTCCGAGGGAGAATCTGGCAAAACCGCCGATACCAGCCCAACGTTCGAGCTAAACGAAGGCAATAGCTGGCACTGGGCGCAGGCGGGCATCGTCCGCGGCGCGGAGGTGCGCAGCTCGCTCTGGTTGGACGCCAACCTCGATGCGGCGCGCGACGAGGGCGAGAACGGTGCCGCGGGCATTGCGTTCACGCTCTGGCAGGCTGGGGCGGAGGTCGCTTCGGTGCAGACCGGAGAGGATGGCTCGTTTGCATTGACCGGGCTGCTTCCGGGTTCCTACATGTTGCGCACCGAGCTGCCCGAAAACCTACTGTTTACCGAAACAACGCAGGCGCTGGAGCGTCCGTTTGAGTTAGCGCTGGGAGAGCGCATGGAGCTGCCGGGGCAGCCGGTGGTGCAGGCCTCGCGGATCGCGGGCCTATTGCTGGCGGACGGCGGATCGCAAGGCATCGCATCGGCGCGAGTTGAGCTGATGCTGGAGGGCTCCGAGCAGCCTTTGCGCTCGACCACCACCGATGCCCAGGGCTGGTTTGGCTTCGAGCGGCTTACGCCCGGCACCTACAGCCTGCGCGTAGCGCTGCCCTCGGCGTACGTGTTCCCGCGCGATTCGGCCACCCAAGAGGGGCAGCTGGCGGTGCGCGACGTGGAAAATGGCCTCACCGCGCCCTTCGCGCTTGCCATGGGAGAGACGTTGGATGCCCTGCGCATTCAGGCGCTGCGTCCCGCAAAGCTGACGATCGTCGCCTGGGAGGATCGCGAATACTTGGGCACGCGCAGCGAGAGCAATGCGGGCGTATCCGGGGTCAAGGTGGCGCTTGCGCCCACCGGCATGCCCGAGGAAGATGCGTCGCAGCTGGAATGGCAGACCACCGGGCCCGACGGCGTGGCGCAATTTGAGCGCGTGGAGCCGGGCGATTACGATCTGTGGTACCAGATTGAGGGGAATTGGCGGCTCACGCGCGGCGTGGATGCGCAGGGTAAAGCGCAGCCGATGCAGCGCGGCGCCACGGGGCACGGCCCGCACATCCGGCTGAACGCCGGTCAGGAAGAGACGTTCGATGTCGGCTTGGTGTTGCCCGCCGCTTTGCGCGGCGCTGCTTGGCTCGATGCAGACGATAACGGTTTGTGGGATGCGGGCGAAGCGCCTTTCGTGGGGGCCGAGGTGATGCTCGACGATTTGAGCGGCATGCTGGAGCCCATGCGGGTGCTGACCGATGAGCGCGGCGAATATCGCTTCGACGAGATGCCCCCGGGCTCCTACCGGCTCACCTTCGTGCCGCCGCAGGGTCACGTGTTTGCCGATTACGCCAGCCCCTCCAAGGAAATTCAGCTGGCGATGGCTCAGGTGCTGGAGAAGCAGAACATGGGCCTGGTCCAGACCGCCGAGGTATCCGGCATGATCTGGGAGGATTCCAACAACAACGGCGAGCGGAACGAGGAGGAGACCGCCGTTCCCGGCGCGGAGGTCGCGCTGTACAGCGTGGATTCCCGTTCACAACGGTCGCTGCTGTTCGAGCGCCAGGTGGACGAGGAGGGCGCGTTCGTATTCACGGGGCTGCGCCCGGGCACCTACCAGCTCGATTGCGCATTGCCCGAAAGCTACGTGGTGATGCATGCCACCGCCAGCCCGGTTCGCTTCGGCACCGCGAAGCGGAACGAGCCGCTGCACAGCGCTTCCTTCATGCTGGCGATGGGTTCAAAGATCGAGGGCGTGACCCTGGCTGCGCTGCGGCTGGGTTCGCTTGCTGGTTCCGTTTGGATCGATGCCGATTACGACGGCCTGCGCGGCGCGGAGGAAAAGCCGCTGCCCAAGGTCGCGGTTGCGCTGTGGAAGACCGGCGGCACCGAGCCCGCCTTCGCCACCCTGACCGCCCGGGATGGCTCCTATCAGTTTGATGCGCTCCCGCCCGGCGAGTATGAGCTGCGCTTCACGTTGCCCGAGGGCTACCTGTTTACCCGCACATCGGCGCAGAGCCTGCCCGAGAGCACGGGTCGCGAGGCTTCCATGCCGTTGGCCCTGGAGATGGGTGAAAAGCGGGAGGGAATGGACGCAGGCGCACTGATTCCCGCCGAGCTCAGCGGCCTATCCTGGATCGACCAAAACAACGACGGCATGCTGGATGCCAACGAGCCTGCGCTGGTGGGCACGAAGGTGGAGCTGCTTAACCCGGAAGACCCGGCGAATCCGGTGGCGGAAGTGGTTTCCGATGAGCAGGGCCGCTGGAGCTTGACCGACGTGATGCCCAGCGCGTACCAGCTTCGGATCACGCTGCCCGAGGGCACCCTGTTTGCCACTGCGCCGCAGCGCAAGAGCGCGAGCCGCGGCGGCGATATCTTCGGCGTAGACGCGGCGCAGACCCTGAGCGAGCGGTTTGATCTGCAGGCGGGCGAGCGCAAGGAGCAGTTCCACATTGGCGGCATCCCGGCGGGCTCGATCGAGGGAACGGTCTGGCTGGACGGGGACGACGATGGGCTGTACGGCGAGGGCGAGCAGCCGGTGGGCGGCGTTACGGTTACCCTGCTGGACGGCACGAACCCGGTGGCGACTGCCGAGACCGGAGAACAAGGCGAGTATCGCTTCGATACGTTGCGCCCCGGCGCGTACAAGCTGCGCTTCGATTTGCCGGAGGGCTACCTGTTCGCGCGCGTGCCGAAGGGCGAAGGCGTGCAGGCCGGCTTGGTCGCCGGAGTGGATGAATCGAGCGGCGAGAGTGCGGTGTTCTCGCTGGTCATGGGCGCGGCATTGACTGCGCAGAACGCGGGTGTGCTCGAGGGCGCGGTGGTCGAAGGCCAAGTATGGCTCGATCCGGACGAGAGCGGCACCCTAGACGATGACGAGCAAGGGCTCGCGGGAGCGTTGGCGGAGTGCCTGGCGGTGGGTTCCGATCAGGTGCTGCGCAGCGTGCGCACCGGTGTGGACGGAGCATATCGCTTTGTCAACCTGCGGCCCGGCACCTATCAGGTTCGCGTGACCGCACCCGAGGGGCACCTGTTCGCGCCCCAAGCCGATGCGGTGCTGACGCTGGCCGACAATCGCCAGGGCGTTTCGGAGGCCTTTGACCTGCTGATGGGCGAGGAGAACGAGATGGACGCGGTCGCCGCGCTGGCGGGTGCTTCCATCGGCGGCACCGCCTGGGAGGATGCCAACGTCGATGGGCGCTACGATTCCGCCGAGGTTGCGCTGCCCGGAACGCTCGCGACCCTGCTGCGCCAGGAAGGCAGTGAATGGGTTACGCTGAGCTCGGTGGCGGTGAACGATCAGGGCGCGTACCGATTTGGCGAACTGCGCCCCGGTACCTACGCGGTGCGCTTCACCCTGCCCGAAGGCTTCTTGTTTACCGATCAACTGAGCGATACCCAAGTGCAGCGCTCCTCGGTGGCGGCGACCACCGGCACCACCGGCGAATCGCACCCGGTGCAGCTGAGCATGGGCGATGCGGTAACCGATCTGCACGTGGGGGGCATCCGCCCCGGCATGCTGGGCGACACCGTTTGGATCGACGAAAACGGAAATGGATGGCAGGATTACGGCGAGCCGCCGCTTTCCGGCGTGAAGGTGGTGCTGTTGGCCTTGCAAGCTGATGGCTCCGAGACCGAGGCGGCCTCCGCACTGAGCGACGAGTATGGATTCTACCGCCTAGATAACCTGCGGCCCGGCCTGTACCGCATCCGTGTGGAGCTGCCGGAAGGGTACGGATTCACGGTCAACGCCCCCGATCTGCCCGAGATCGACAGCGACATCCCCGAAGGCGCGGGCCCTGTGGGCACGAGCAAAGATTTCGTGATCCGCTCTGGCCAGGCCAAGCGCGATATCGACATCGGCGCGCACCGCGCGGGGGCCGCCGCGCCGACCGCTGCCGCTGCTGATCCATCGGCCGGGCAGTAACCTCTTGCCAATGTCCGATAAACCGATTACAATAGACACGGAAGAACACTAGAATCAAAGAACGCCTGAATCCGAGCGCAAGGTGCGGGTTATTCGGGCATGTACGACGGGAGGTTTTGGATATGACGAAGCCGGTCATCGAGGCCGCCAAGGACAAAATGGGAAAGACTGCGGAGGTGCTGCGCAATGAGCTGATGGCGATCCGCGCCGGTCGCGCCAACCCGCAGCTTTTGGATCGCATCATGGTCGATTACTACGGCACCCCCACGCCGATTGGGCAAATGGGCAATATTTCTGCGCCGGAGCCGCGCATGCTCGTAATCGCGCTGTGGGATGCGAAGGGCATTCAGGCGGTAGAAAAAGCCATACTGAAATCGGATTTGGGCCTCAACCCCTCCAACGATGGCAAGGTGATCCGCTTGGTGCTGCCCGAGCTGAACGAGGAGCGCCGCCGCGAGTTGACCAAGCTGGTGCACAAGAACACCGAGGAGGCCAAGGTCGCCATCCGCTCCATCCGCCGCGACGCCATCGAGCAGTTTAAGAAGCTCAAGAAGGATAGCGCGCTGCCCGAGGACGAGGAAAAGAAGGCCGAGGACGAGATGCAGAAGCTGACCGACAACGCCATCAAGGAGTTGGAACGCATCTGCGCCGACAAAGAAAAAGAGATCATGGATGTGCGATGAGCGAGGCGCTTTTTGCATAGACTCTTTGCTGGGGCTGCCGCTGGAACGCGCCCTGGCCGCGCTGGCGGATCGTGGGATTGCGCCGGTGGAGGTCGTCCGTTCGATCGCACCTAGGCGGGCGGAGCATATCGAGGCTGGGGGCGGGCTCTGGCGCGTGGTGCGCGTACGGAGCGCCGAGACGGTGTCGTTGGATGTCTGCTGTTTTGAGCGGACCGTGGAGTGATCCCGGTTCCGCATACGCGCCGCCTCTACATGCTGTGGCAGCCTGGCGCTGCGATACAGTATGTAGAGGCGCGCACTGCGTTTTGATCCGGGAGCGAAGTATTCGTGAGCGAATGAACCGTGAACGAATGAACCGTGAGCGAATGAACCGTGAACGAATGACCGTGAGCGAATGAACCGTGAGCGAATGATTCGGAGGGTGAGCCGTTGAGCTGGTTTCGGAAAAAGCCCAAGGAGGGGAAATTGCCCGAGGGGACGCTCGACCGTGCGCGCTTGCCCCGGCACGTGGCGATCATCATGGACGGCAACGGCCGCTGGGCCAAGGGGCGCATGCAACCGCGCGCCTTCGGGCACCGGGCGGGCGTGGAGGCCATGCGCGCCATCATTCGCGAGAGCAGCGATTTGGGCATTGAAGCGCTGAGCTTTTACGCATTTTCCACCGAGAATTGGTCGCGGCCTTCCGACGAGGTGGGCGCGCTGATGGGTCTGCTGGTTGAGTTTTTTGGCCGCGAGATCGATGAATTACACCAAAATCGTGTATGCATCCGCATACTGGGCGATGTGGAGGGCATGCCCGAGCCCCAGCGCGGGTTGCTGCTGGCCGCCATGGAGCGCACGCGATCGAACGCCGGGCTGAAGCTCAATCTGGCCATCAACTACGGCGCACGTGCCGAGATGGTGCACGCGGTTCGCGCCCTGGCCGCGCAGGCCGCGCAGGGCACGCTAAAGCCCGAGGAGATCGATGAGGAGCGCATATCCGGCCAACTGTATACCGCCGGGTTGCCCGAAGTGGATTTGCTGATTCGCACCAGCGGCGAGCTGCGCTTGAGCAACTTCCTGCTCTACCAATGCGCGTACGCGGAGCTGGTGTTTGTCGATACACTGTGGCCCGATTTCAACGTGGGCGAGTATCACCGCGCGCTGGCCGTTTTCCAGGGCAGGAAGCGCAGGTTTGGCGGCCTGGATAAGGCATAGCATATGGAGCTGGACCGAAAGGTTGGAGGATTTGCGTGCTCAAACGAACCATAACCGCGCTGGTTGCACTCATCGTGGTGGCGATTGCCCTGTATTTCCGGGGCTGGTTTGCCAACCTGCTGGTGGCGGTGCTGATGCTGATTGGGCTTTGGGAGGAATTCGAGGCCTTTCAGAAGGTGCATAAGCCGGTGCGTTGGCCCGCCCTGCTGGCCGCCTTTCTCATACTGCCGGGGTATTACTGGATCGGCAGCATCGTCATACTGCCGCTGCTGGTAACCAGCACGCTGCTGGTGATGCTCATGGTCTGCTGCCGCAAGGAGCCGGACTGGGTGGATGCGGGTGTATCCGTTTATCCTATCATCACCATTTTTCTGCCGATGTCCTTGCTGTTTGTGCTGTTTAACGACATGTACCAGCCCAGCGGAAGCCAATTGGTGCTGCTGGTGCTGGTGATCGCGATGGCTTCCGACACATTCGCGTACTTCATCGGCGTACTGTTTGGCAAGCACAAGCTTTGCCCCAACGTGAGCCCCAAGAAAACGGTGGAGGGAGCGATCGCAGGGCTGGTGGGCGGCGTGCTGAGTGCGGTGGTGTACACCACCATCCTGGTACACCTGGGGTATAAGGGCATGCCTCACCTGCCGGCGGTGCTGGGCATCAGTCTGCTGGGTGGTATAGCCGCGCAGGTCGGGGATTTGACCGCATCGCTGGTCAAGCGCCACTGCGGCATCAAGGATTTCGGCAGCATATTCCCCGGTCACGGCGGCGTGATGGATCGCATCGACAGCATCATCTTCACGCTGATGGTGGTCTGCTCGTACGCGCTGCTTTGGGGCCAGCCTTTGCTATAAAGCGCATTATGAAATAGAGCGCATTTTGAAATGGAGCGCATTATGAAATAGAGCGCATTTCGTAATAAGGCGCATTGCGAAAGGAACTGTATGCGAAATATCGCCATTTTGGGCTCAACCGGTTCCATTGGCACGCAGGCGCTGGACGTGATCGCCCGCTATCCGGATCGCTTTGCGGCCACCGCGCTGATGGCGCACAGCAGCGCGGATGCGCTCTTTGAGCAGGTTCGCCGCTTTCGGCCGCGCATGGCCGGATTGGTGGTGGAGCCCGATGCCATACCGGAGGATTTGCGCGGCTGCGATTGGCGCTTTGGCGAGGATTGCCTGCGCTCCGTTGCCGCCGAGGCCGAGGCCGATGCGGTGCTGGTTTCGGTGGTGGGGTTCGCCGGATTGACCGGCGTAATGGCCGCGCTGGAGGCGGGCCGCAGCGTGCTGTTGGCAAACAAGGAGCCGCTGGTGGCGGCGGGCGCGCTGGTGACCGAGGCCGCCAAGCGCCGCAGCCTGCCGCTGCTCCCGGTGGACAGCGAACACAGCGCCATCTTCCAGTGCCTGCAGGGCGTGGGCGGCAATGCGCCCACTCGCCTGTACCTGACCGCATCGGGCGGCCCCTTTCGCACTTGGGATGCGCAGGCCATGGCCGAAGCCACCGTGGAGCAGGCGCTCGCCCATCCGAACTGGGCGATGGGGCAAAAGATCACCATCGATTCCGCATCCATGATGAACAAGGCGCTGGAGATCATCGAGGCGCGCTGGCTATTTGATGTGCCGCCCGAGCGCATCGAGGTGCTGGTGCATCCGCAAAGCGTGGTGCACTCCATGGTGGAGTTTGCCGACGGTGCGGTGATGGCGCAGCTGGGCACGCCCGACATGCGCCTGCCCATACTGTACGCGATGGCCTACCCGCAGCGTTTGCCCACCGGTGGTGATCGGCTGGATTTTGCGCGCATGGCCCAGCTTACCTTCGAAAAGCCGGACCCGGGCAAGTTCGTGCCCTTGCGGCTAGCATACGAGGTGCTGGCGGCGGGGGGGACGGCGGCGGCGGTGCTCAACGGAGCGAACGAGATCGCCGTGCAAGCCTTTTTGCGCAGGTGCATCCGGTTTGGGCGTATTGCCGCGCTGGCGGAAGAGACGCTGCAGCGCGTGCCGATCGTGCCGGCAGATTCACTGGAGGCGGTGCGGGCTGCCGATGCGCAGGCCCGGGCTTGTGCGGAGAGCTTGCTGGGCAAAGCGTAACCGTGCCGGACAGAATGCCGTGCAAAGAGCTGTGCAGAAGCGCGGCTGAGGCCGCAAAGAATCTGTACCATGGAAGAAAGCGCGGGCTTGCGCGTATGCTAGGCGTGAAGCGGGGTCTTGCGGCGTGCCGCATGTCCTGCCGGAGTGAAAGGGGTGGATACTTTGGCGCAACATCTTGCGACATTTGGGTATATCGTGGCGGCGCTGGTGATGCTGGGCGTGCTCATCATGATGCACGAGGCCGGGCATTTCTTCGTCGCGCGCTGGTGCGGCATTGAGGTCAAGGAGTTCTCCATCGGCATGGGACCCAAGATATGGTCCCGCAAGGGGAAGGAAGGCACGGTGTTTTCGCTGCGCCTGCTGCCGCTGGGCGGGTTTTGCCTCTACTACGGCGAGGATCAGGAGGTCGACGATCCGCGCGCGTACAACAACAAGCCGGTTTGGAAGCGCTTCCTGAGCGTTCTGGCTGGGCCGGGCATGAACTTCCTGATCGCGATGCTGGTTGCCGTGATATTCTTCATGGTGTGGGGCCCGTACGTGCAGGTGCCCACCGTCGGCTCGATGGTGGAAGGCTCGCCCGCCGCCGCTGCTGGGCTGGAGCTAGGGGACCGGATTCTGGAAATCAGCGGCAAGCCGATCAGTACGCCCACCCAGGCGAGCGAGTTGATTCGCGCCTCGGAGGGTAGCCCCGTCGATTTCAAGCTGGAGCGGAACGGCGAGCCGGTATCGGTCTCCATCGCGCCTAAGTACGACGAGGCAGCCAAGGCCTACCTGATCGGCATCACCTTTGGCGCGGAGCAGCAGCCGCTGGCGTTGGGCCCGGCGCTAAGCTCGTCGGTTACCTACTGCAAGGATGTGGTGGTGATGACCTATCAGGCGCTGGCCGACCTGATCCTACGCGGGAAAGGCACCGAGGAGCTCAGCGGCCCGGTGGGCATCGTCAATATCATCCGGAAGGAAACCCAGGCCGGCGGGCTCTCGGTCTACTTGCAGTTGGCCGTGCTCATCAGCATCAACCTGGGCTTCATGAACCTGCTGCCCATACCGGGGTTGGATGGCAGCCGCCTGGTGTTCAACATCATCGAGGCCATCCGCCGCAAGCCCATCAACCGCAACGTGGAAGGGATGATCCACTTCATCGGCGTGGTGGCGTTGCTGGGCGTTATGCTGTTATTCGCTTATAAAGATATTGCCGGGATTATCGGCGGAAAATAGCGGCAAGGAGAGAAACCGTGCAGAAAACCAGAAGAATGTTGGTGGGCGGTCTGCCCCTGGGTGGCGGTGCACCGATCAGCGTACAATCCATGACCAATACGGACACGCGCGATGTGGAGGCGACCTCGGCGCAGATCGCCGCGCTGGCCCAGGCGGGCTGCGACATCGTGCGCGTATCGGTGTACGATGCGGAGTGCGTCCGGGCGGTGCGCGCGCTGGTGGATGCCAGCCCGGTACCGCTGGTGGCCGATATCCACTTCGACCATAAGCTGGCCATCGGCGCGGTGGAGCAGGGCATTGCCAAGCTGCGCATCAACCCCGGCAACATCGGCGGCCAAGCCAACGTGGAAGCGCTGGCCGATTGCGTGAAGGCGCACCATATCCCGGTGCGCATCGGCGTGAATTCCGGCTCGGTGGAGAAGGAGATGCTGCGCAAGCACGGCGGGCCGACCCCGCTGGCCATGGTGGAGAGCGCGCTGGCGCACGCCAAAATGCTGGAGGACTGCGGCGTGGGCGATCTGGTGCTTTCCATGAAGGCTTCCAGCGCGCGCGCCACCGTGGAGGCCTACCGTTTGGCTGCGAGCCGCTGCGATTACCCGCTGCACCTGGGCGTCACCGAGGCGGGTCTGCCCGGTCAGGGAACCATCAAATCGGCCATCGGCATCGGTTCGCTGCTGCTGGACGGCATCGGAGACACGCTGCGCGTTTCCTTAACCGGCGACCCGATCACCGAGCCGCGCGCGGGCATCGATATCCTGCGCGCCGTGGGCCTGCGCGATAACCACATCGAGTTCATTTCTTGCCCGACCTGTGGCCGCACCCGCATCGACGTGGCGGGCATCGCGCGCCGGGTGCAGGAGGAGGTGGGCGATCTGCCCGTAAAGCTGACGGTGGCGGTGATGGGCTGCGTGGTCAACGGGCCCGGTGAGGCGCGTGAGGCCGACGTGGGCATCGCGGGCGGCGATGGTTCGGGCGCGCTCTTTGTGAAGGGAGAAGCGCCGCGCAAGGTTACCGGGGATTTGGCGGAAGCTCTTATTGCGGAGATTCGCAAGCAGGTTGGCTAAGCCTTAGAGCGTTATATGCACATCGCTATATTTGTTATAAAGCATGTTTGATTCGCATGGAGGAAGTACATCGATGCAAGGGGCACAGTCGGGCAAACCGACGGAGGAATGGCGCAAGCTATTGGGCGAGGATTTGCAGGAGCTGGCCGGACACCTGACGCTGGAGAAGGTGCTCGCCAACCGCGAATCCACGAGGGTGATGGTCTGCTTTTTGGCCGATTGTTTGATCGAGGGCAGCGACTATGCGGCGATCAAGCGCGCGCTCGTGGCGGCATTCAGCGGAATGCGCGTGTCGGTGCGCATTGCTTGCCCGGCGCTGGCCGAGGATGTTGTGGCGCATATCGAACGCTATGCGCCTTTTTTGTCCGCCTACCTGGTGCGCCATCACCCCATGGTGAAATTCTGGCTGGACAACGCGGAATGGCGCATGCCCAACGGGCATACCGTCGAGCTGGTGATGCCGTTGCCCGTGGCCGTGCAATATTTCCGCGAAAACGGGGTGGCCGACGCGCTGGTGCAGGTGATGGAGGATGTATTCCGCTTGAAGGTGGCGGTGCACGTGATGCTGCAGAACGATCACGAGCGCATACTGGACGAGCTGCGGGAGGAGAAGCGGCGCGAGGATGCAGTGATGGAGGCTTCGTATGCGCAGCGTCCCTCCGCCCAAGCCGCCAAGCCCGAGGCCCCCAGCAAGAAGGTGCTGGGTCGGGTGATCGCCGATCCGCCGGTGCCGGTGGTGGAGCTGACCGAGGATAGCGGGCGCGTGGTGATCCGCGGCGAGGTGCTGTCCGCAGAAACCAAGGAACTAAAGGGCGGCGACAAGCTGCTGCTCACTTTTTCGATTACCGATTACACCAGCACCATGCAGTGCAAGGCCTTCCTGCGCTACAAGAACACCTACGGCAAGGCCGCCGACGACGAAAAGGAGCCCACCGAGGCTGAGCGCAAGGCGGTGCAGGCCGTGGTGGACGCGGTGAAGCCCGGCGAATGGCTTACGGTGCGCGGCGAATGCCGATACGATACCTTCTCCCGCACCATCGCCATGATGATCAACGACATCAACCGTGCGCCCAAGCCCCAGGGCCGCGAGGACAATGCGGAGCGCAAGCGCGTGGAGTTGCATCTGCACACCCAGATGAGCAGCATGGACGGCATGGCAGCGGCGGGCGATTTGATCGCGCAGGCCGCAGCCTGGGGGCATCCGGCCATCGCGATCACCGATCACGGCGTGGTGCAGGCCTATCCCGAGGCGTTTTCGGTGGCGGCCAAGAAGGGGATCAAGCTGATTCCCGGCGTGGAGGGCTACCTGCTGGACGAGGGCAAGTTGGTGGAGCATCCGACCGAGCGCGAGCTCAGCGATACCATCGTGGTGCTCGATTTCGAGACCACTGGGCTGAGCGCTCACCGCGACCGCGTGATCGAGATCGGCGCCGTGCGCCTGCGCGATGGACAAATATTGGAAGAGCTATCGCTGATGGTGAACCCCGGCGTGCCGATTCCTGCCAAGGTGGTGGAGATCACCGGCATCACCGACGCCATGGTGCGCGATGCACAGCCCGCTGCCGAGACCATACCCGCGCTGCTGGCGTTCATTGGCGATTCGCCGATCGCCGCCCACAACGCGCCCTTCGATGCGGGTTTCCTGCGTGAGGAGTGCCGCCGCCTGGGCCTGACCAGCGAGCTGACCATCATCGACACGCTGGAGTTTTCGCGCAGGCTGTACCCGACGCTCAAGAGCCACAAGCTTTCCTCGGTGTGCAAGCACCTGGGCGTTTCGCTAAAGAATGCGCACCGCGCCGTGCACGATGCGCGCGCCACCGCCCAGGCGCTGGCCAAGATGTTGACCACCGTGCGCGATCAGGGAGTGAATACCCTCGCCGATCTGGCGATATCGCTCACGGCCGGGGCCATCGGCGAATCGCACCACATCATATTGCTCGCCGCCACGCAAAAGGGCATCGAGAACATCAACCGTCTGGTCTCCGAGGGGCACCTGAAGTACTTCCGTCGCCGTCCGCACATCCCCCGCGCGTTGCTGCAGAAGTACCGCGAGGGCATCATCGTGGGTTCGGCGTGCGAGGCGGGCGAGCTTTTCCGCGCGGTGCTCGATCACCGCGACGACGACGTGCTGGGCAAGATCGCGCGCTTCTATGATTACCTGGAGATTCAGCCCGTGGGAAACAACGAGTTTCTGGTGCGGGAGGGCCGGGTGGACGGCGTGGAGGGTCTGCGCGACCTGAACCGCAAGATCGTGGCCCTGGGCGAGAGGCTGGGCATCCCGGTGGTCGCCACCGGCGACGTGCACTTCCTCAACCCGAAGGATTCGGTGTACCGCGCCATTCTGATGGCCGGACAGGGCTTTGACGATGCCGACAACCAACCGCCGCTCTACTTCAAGACCACCGAAGAGATGCTGGAGGAATTCGCCTATTTGGGCCCCGCGAAGTGCGAGGAGGTTGTGATCGACAACCCGCAGCGCATCGCCGACAGGGTGGGCAAGGAGGGCAAGCTTACGCTCTTCCCGCCGCACCCGGAGGGCAAGGAGACCTTCCAGCCCTTCTGGGAGGATGCGGCGGACAACATCCGCAGCATGACGATGACCGAGGCCATCCACCGCTACGGCGATCCGTTGCCCGAGATCGTGCTCGCGCGGCTGAACAAAGAGCTGGACGCCATCATCGGCTATGGCTTTGCCACGCTGTACAACATCGCGGAGCAGCTGGTAAAAAAATCGCTTTCCGACGGCTACCTGGTGGGCTCCCGCGGTTCGGTCGGGTCCTCGCTGGTGGCCACGATGTGCGGCATTACCGAGGTCAACGCCCTGCCGCCGCACTACCGATGCGGGCGATGCCAATATTCGACCTTCGACGTGGATCGAGAAGCGCACAAGGTGGGCGTCGATTTGCCGCCGCTGGATTGTCCGCAGTGCGGTGAACCGCTGATCCGCGACGGCTTCGATATCCCGTTTGAGGTGTTCCTGGGCTTCAAGGGCGATAAGGTGCCCGATATCGACCTCAACTTCTCCGGCGTGTACCAGCCGCGCGCGCACGCCTACGTGGAAACTCTGTTTGGAAAGGACTACTGCTTCCGCGCGGGCACCATCGGCACCCTGGCCGACAAGACCGCCTACGGCTACGTTTCGAAATACTGCGAGGAGCGGCAGCTGGCGGTCACCGAAGCCGAGAAGAATCGTCTGGTGCAGGGCTGCGTGGGCGTGAAGCGCACCACCGGTCAGCATCCGGGCGGCATGGTCGTGCTGCCCAAGGACTACGACATTTACCAGTTTACCGCCATTCAGCATCCGGCGGACGATACCTCCAGTCAGACCGTGACCACCCATTACGATTTCGGCTCTATGCACGATGTGTTGGTGAAGCTGGACATCCTCGGCCACGACGATCCGACCATGATTCGCATGCTGGAGGACCTTTCCGGCGTGACGCCGTTCTCGATTCCGCTCAGCGATCCGGGC
This sequence comes from Eubacteriales bacterium, assembly GCA_031553615.1. Lineage (GTDB taxonomy): Bacteria > Bacillota > Clostridia > Christensenellales > Aristaeellaceae > WQXF01. The sequence goes on along the minus strand of JAVBLJ010000028.1, from coordinate 36,160 downwards.
GTGATGTCGCTTTTCTCCACGCCGCAGGCGCTTGGCCTGACCCAGGAGGAGCTGGGCTCCAACACCGGCACGCTGGGCATTCCCGAATTTGGTACGCGCTTTGTGCGCCAAATGCTCGAGGAGACCAAGCCCACCACCATGGAGGAGCTCATCCGCATATCCGGCCTTTCCCACGGCACCGACGTGTGGGTGGGCAACGCGCAGGATTTGGTGCGCAGCGGCATCGCGCCGCTCTCCAACTGCATCTGCACGCGCGATGACATTATGAACGCGCTCATCGATTACGGCGTGGCCGCCAAGATGTCGTTCGATACCATGGAAAGCGTGCGCAAGGGCAAGGGCCTGCGCCCCGACATGGAGGAATCCATGCACGAAAAGCAGGTGCCCGAATGGTTCGTCGATTCGTGCAAAAAGATTAAGTACATGTTCCCCAAGGGGCATGCCGTGGCCTACGTGACCATGGCGCTGCGCATTGCCTGGTACAAGCTCTACCGGCCCGAAGCCTACTACGCGGCCTACTTCACCGTGCGCGGCGATGGCTTTGATGCGCGCATCATGCTCGGCGGCATTGAAAGCCTGCGCGGGCAGCTGGCTGCCTACGAGGAGCAGGCCAACACGGCCAAGCTCAGCGCCAAGGAGCAGGATGCGGTGACGCTGCTGGAGCTGGGTTTGGAGATGAACCTGCGCGGTATTCGCTTCGCTTCGCTGGATATCTATCGCTCCGATGCCACCGATTTCCAGATACTCGAGCCCGGTCTGCTGTTGCCGCCGTTCATCGCCCTGCCCGGCTTGGGGGAGAGCGTGGCGCAAAGCATCGTGCGCGCGCGGCAGGATGGCGAGTTCCTATCCATCGAGGATTTCAAGACGCGCACCAAAGCTTCCACGGCCCACATCGAGATGCTGCGCGCCCACGGCGGCATGGATCAAATGCCGGAAACCAGCCAAGTCTCCCTCTTTTCGTTTATGTAACGCTCCATAATGGAAAAAACCCTCCAAAAGCAGGGCAGAAGCAGGGTAATTTCCCTTGCGAAGCCCGAAAGGGCTTGTAAATCCCGGTTTCGTGTGCTATACTACGTCTTGCAATCGTCTGGTTGGTCGCCCTTTGGGCTTCCTCGATAAAAGAGTGGGTTGACATCCCACTCTTTCCTATTGTCAGGTGGGTCGCTGTGGGTGGGCTGCTGTAAGCAGGTTATGTGGGGGAGGGGCGCGCCCTGAGGCGGCTCTGATCCTTACGATGGGCCAGACGAAATCGCGGCGTCGCGCCGCTAGGAGTGTGCAAATGGCGGGTCGGGAGACGAAAAGGGATCTACAGGCGCTCTGCCAATCCGTAGCCGATACGTTGGGTTACGAATTGGTGGAAGCAGGCATCGAAAAAGAGAATACCGGTAGATACTTGCGCGTCTATATCGACCGCTCCGGCGGAGTTTCGCTAGACGACTGCGAGGCGTATCATCGCGCCGTGCAGCCCATGGTGGAACACGTCGATTACGATTTTTTGGAGATATCTTCGCCCGGGCTGGATCGCCCGCTGAAAACCCAGCGCGATTTCGATAAGCACGTGGGTGAAGCTATTACCGTCAAGGTGTTCAAAGCCATTGAGAAGCAAAAGGAATTCGAAGGCCGCTTGGTGGGCCTGGAGGCGGGGGAGATCGTGCTCGCGATGCCCGATGGGCAAACGATGCGCTTCCCGCAACGCGAGGTCGCCGTCGCAAAGCCGGTGCTTGTGCTCGAGGAGCTCGAGTGAGACGCACCTCCCGGCATCAACGCCCACGACATGCAGTTGAGGAGTGAAGGATCATGAACCGCGAAGTGATCGAGGCCATCGCCGTACTGGCCAAGGAAAAATCCATCAGCCAAGAGGTGCTGTTCAGCGCGATTGAAGAGGCACTCAAATCAGCTTATAAGAAGAACCTGAAGAAAGCCCCGGTCGGCGCGCAAAACGTGCGCGTGAGCATCGACCGCGCCGATGGTTCCGTGCAGGTCTACGCCCGCAAAGTCGTGATCGAGGATGTGCAGGACGATACCCAGGAGATTTCGTTGGAGCTCGCCCGCGCGATTCAGCCCAGCTACGAAGTGGGCGACATTGTGGAGATCGAGGTGACCCCCCGCGACTTCGGCCGCGTCGCCGCCCAAACTGCGAAACAGGTGATCGTACAGCGCATCCGCGAGGCCGAGCGCGGCATCATCTACGACGAGTACATCGAGAAGGAAAATGAGATACTGACCGCTATCGTGCAGCGCGTCGAAGGCAAGAACGTGTACGTCGAGCTGGGCCGCACCGAGGGCATCATCGATCCGAACCATCACGCCCCGGGCGAGGAATACATGGTCAACGACCGGCTGAAGGTCTATGTGCTGGAAGTGCAGCGCTCGGCAAAGGGCCCGCAGGTGTTGGTATCGCGCACGCATCCCGGCTTAGTCAAGCGGCTGTTTGAGCTGGAAGTGCCCGAGATTCAGACGGGCGCGGTGCAGATCAAGTCCATTGCCCGCGAGGCGGGTTTTCGCACCAAGATGGCCGTTTTCTCCTCCGATCCGCTCATCGATCCGGTGGGCTCCTGCGTAGGGCCGCGCGGCATCCGCGTGGAAAACGTGGTGAGCGAGCTGAAGAATGAGAAGATCGACATCATCAAGTGGTCATCCGATCCCGCCGAGTTCATCGCCAATGCGCTCAATCCTGCGCGTGCGCTGGCCGTGTACATCAGCGATACGGAAAAGGCTTGCCGCGTTATCGTGCCCGACAACCAGCTTTCGCTGGCCATCGGCAAGGAGGGGCAGAACGCCCGCCTAGCCGCCAAGCTTACCGGCTGGAAGATCGATATTAAGAGCCAATCGCAGGCCGAGGCCCAGATGGCCGAAGAGGATGAATTCGCCGATATGTCCGATGCCGGACTTGAGGATATTGAGTAACCGATGCCCAACGCCGCACCGAAACCAGACAGCGACACCGAAGGGGTGAAACCGTGCTGAAACCGCGCAAGGTTCCCATGCGCATGTGCGTCGGATGCCGCGAGATGAAGCCCAAACGCGAGCTGCTGCGCATTGTGCGCAACCAGGAGGGCGAGGTGCGCTGGGATCCGGTGGGCAAGGCCCCCGGACGGGGCGCATACGTGTGCCCAAGCCGCGCCTGCTTTACCCGGGCCGTCAAGGCCAGACAGCTGGAGCGCGCGTTGGAACACCCCATCGAACAGGCGGTTTTCGAACAACTGCTGGAGGAGATCGCCACCCATGAACCAAGCCAATCCACCTGACCAAGCCGCGAACCTTCAACGGGACCTAAGCCAAGGCGCGCCGGAAAAGGCGTGGGGGATGCTGGGCCTGTGCGCACGCGCGGGGCAGTTGACCTCCGGCGAATCCGGCTGCGAGTTGGCGGTGCGCGGCGGCCAAGCAGCAGCGATCCTGCTCGATGGCGGGGCTTCCCCCAACATGCTGAAGAAATTTTCAGACGCATGTGCATTCCGGCAAGTTCCACTGTATACCCTGGAAGCAGGGCGGTTGGGTCAGGCTATTGGAAAACCCGAACGTATGGTGGCGGCCCTCAAAAAAGGATCCATGGCCGAGCGGCTTCTTTCGCTGCTCGATAGCCAGGAGATAGAACCCAGATGATATCGCACTCATCTACCACTCGGTTTTACCACACAATCTACGTACTGCGGGGGTGCTAGGGCAGAATGTCCAAACTCAAGGTTCAAGAGGCAACCAAGGAGCTTAGCGTAGGCGCGGGTCGTTTGCTGGAAGAGGTCTCCAACGTTCGCCGTTCGGCGCAGGAGACTATTCAGCTGCTCAAGCGCTTGGAGAATTCGTTCCTCCAGGAGGATGAGTTGCGCAAGGAGCAACAGAAGATTGAAGCGCAGCGCCAGATCCTGGACTCGCAAAGCAAGGCATGGACGATGCCCGATGCTGAAGAGGCGCTTTCGGAAAGTGAACAGGCTTGGCAAGAACCCCAGGAGCGCCGCGCCGCTGCGAAAGCAGAGGAAACGGAGCTTCCGACGGCGGAAAAGGCTGCGCCTGTGAAGACGGAGCAGCCTGCGGCAGCACAGTCTACGCAGGCCACGGCCTCGCTGGCCGAGGCTTCCGGCGAGGCAAAGCAGCCTGCCCAGGCGAAGGCGGATTCCGCCGAAGCACCTGCTCCCGTAGCGGAGGAGGCTGCGAAGCCTGCCCCTGCAGCGGTGAATGCGGTCGCTGCCGAGGAGGGCAAGCCGCAGGCCGAAGCGCCGGGAGCGGTTCAGCCCGTTGGCACCGCGACGGATCAGCAAGTGCAGCAGCCGATGCAGCGCTCCGACCAATTCCCGGTTCGTCCCGCCGCACCTGGTGCGCAAGCGCCGATGCAGCGTCCCGCCGCGCAACAACCTGCGCGGCCTATGGGCCAAGCGCCGCAAGGCGGCCCAGCGCGCCCCTTCGGCCAATCGCCGCAGGGAGGCCCTGCTCGTCCGTTCGGCCAATCGCCGCAGGGCGGCCCGGCCCGTCCGTTTGGTCAGTCGCCGCAAGGTGGCCCCGCCCGTCCGTTTGGCCAGTCGCCGCAGGGTGGCCCGGCCCGCCCCTTTGGCCAAGCGCCGCAGGGCGGTCTTGCTCGTCCCTATGGCCAAGCGCCGCAGGGCGGTCCGCGTCCCTATGGCCAAGCGCCGCAGGGCGGCCCGCGTCCCTATGGCCAGGCGCCGCAGGGCGGCCCGCGTCCCTATGGCCAGGCGCCTCAGGGTGCACGGCCTCCCATGGGCGGAGGAGCTCCGCGTCCCGGCATGGGCGGCGGACGTTCAAAGGGCCCCGAGCTCACGCCTTCGGTGGAGAAGGAGCGCGTATCCAACTACGATCCGAACAAGAAAATGTACATGCGTCAGCATGATCCGGAGCGCCAAGCGCCCAAGAACCGCAAGCAGATGGTTCGCGAGACCGGCGTGCAGATCGACGACGATGTGGTGCGCGGCCGTAAATCGCGCCGCAGGCCCTCGGCGCAGATGATGATGGACCCGATCCGGATCGAGAAAGCGTTCATGACCGCCGAAACCATCACGGTCAAGGACCTGACCGAGCGCATCGGCAAGCCTGCGGGCGAAATTATCAAGAAGCTGTTTCTGCTGGGCACCATGGCGACCATCAACCAGGAGCTGGATTTCGATACCGCGCAGCTGATCTGCTCCGAGTTTGGCGTCGATTTGGAGCTTAAGCTCGAAAAGACCGCCGAGGATCGCCTGACCGAGGCCGATATCGTCGATGCCGAAACGGATCTTGTGGTGCGTCCGCCGGTGGTCACCATCATGGGCCACGTCGACCACGGCAAGACCTCGCTGCTGGACTACATCCGCAAGACCCGCGTGACTGCGGGCGAAGCGGGCGGCATCACCCAGCATATCGGCGCGTATACCGCCGCCGTGCAGGATCGCCAGATCACCTTCCTGGATACCCCGGGCCACGAGGCGTTCACCGCCATGCGTGCGCGCGGAACCCAGGCGACCGATATCGCCATCCTGGTGGTGGCGGCCAGCGAAGGCGTCATGCCGCAGACCGTGGAATCGATCAACCACGCCAAGGCCGCGAAGGTGCCGATTATCGTGGCCCTCACAATGGTCGACAAGCCCTCCGCGAATCCCGACCGCGTCAAGCAGGAATTGACCCGCTATGAGCTGGTTGCGGAGGATTGGGGCGGCGACGTGATCATGGTGCCGGTTTCCTCGGTGACGGGCGAGGGCATTGATTCGCTGCTGGAGAATATCCTGCTGCTTGCCGACGTGCAGGAGCTGCGCGCCAACCCCAACCGCATGGCTCGTGGCGTCATCGTCGAGGCCAGGCTGGACAAGGGCCGCGGCCCCGTTGCCACCGTGCTGGTGCAGAACGGCACATTGCACAACGGCGATACCATCGTGGCCGGCACCGCCTATGGCCGCGTGCGCGCGATGATCAACTCTCGCGGCGAGCGCGTGCAGGATGCGGGCCCCTCTACCCCGGTGGAGATCATCGGTTTCAACGACGTGCCCGAGGCGGGCGACGAGATCAGCGCAGTCGAGGACGAGCGCCTCTCGCGCATGGTCGCCCAGGAGCGCCGCGACAAGCAGAAGGTCGCCATGGTCAAGAATTCGGCCCGTACCACGCTCGATGAGCTGTATTCGCAGATCGCCGAGGGCAAGGTGCAGGATCTGAACATCATCATCAAGGCCGACGTGCAGGGCTCGGTCGAGGCAGTGCGTCAGGCGCTGGAGAAGCTCTCCAACGAGGATGTGCGCGTGCGCACCATCCATGCTGGCGCGGGCGCCATCAACGAGAACGACGTGATGCTGGCCAACATCGACAACGCCATCATCATCGGCTTCAACGTCCGGCCCGATAGCAAGGCCCGCGAGGCCGCCAACCGCGAGGGCATCGACATCCGCCTGTACCGCATCATCTACCAGGCGATCGAGGATGTCCAGAAGGCCATGAAGGGCATGTTGGCCCCCGAATTCAAGGAGAATTTGCTGGGCCACGCCGAGGTGCGCAACGTGTTCAAGATCACCGGTGCGGGCACCATCGCGGGCTGTTACGTCACCGATGGCAAGCTGCAGCGCAACGCCCAGGTTCGCCTGCTGCGCGACAACATCGTGGTCTACGAGGGCAAGCTCGATTCGCTCAAGCGCTTCAAGGACGATGCCAAGGAAGTTGCTTCCGGGTATGAATGCGGCGCGAGCTTGGAAAAATACAGCGATATCAAAGAGGGCGACATCATCGAATGCTTCATAATGGAAGAGATTATCCGTTAGGGTTTGATCCGTTAGCGTTCGATGATAATGAGACCGTCCGCAACACTTGGCTACGGGAAAGACCGCCCGCAGGGCGTTCTTTCTTCGGGCCGAGGTGACGAAGGAGATTCTATGCCATCTCAGTTTAACCGCACCGACCGCCTGAACGAAGAGGTTCGGCGGGAGGTCGACCGGGTGATTCGCGAGGACGTTCACGATCCACGTGTGGCGGGAACGTATAGCATCACCAGCGTGGAGGTCACGCGCGATCTGCGCTTTGCCAAGGTGTTCGTCAGCGTGTTGGAGCCCGAGCGCCGAGCGCCGCTCCTCGCCGCACTCAAGCGCGCCGCGGGATTCATTCGCCACGAGTTGGGCCGCCGTGTGCAGCTGCATTACACGCCCGAGCTGCTCTTTGAGTTGGACACCAACATCGAGTACGGCGCGCGCATGGCCAGCCTCATCGATTCTGTGATTGCTTCCGAGCAGGGCGGACAGCGGCAGGCCGAGGACGAAGCGCATCAGGAGGATTCCAATGAGGACGCCTGAACAGGTGATACGCGCGCTTTCCAATGCGGAGAGCGCGCTCCTTTGTATGCACATTGGGCCCGATGGGGATACGATGGGCTCGGCGCTTGCCTTGGCCGCGGCTCTGGAAGCGCTGGGCAAGCGCGTCGCGCTAGTCTGTGCCGATCCGGTGCCGCCTCTGTACGCGTTTCTGCCGGTGGCGGAGCGCATCGCGTTCCCGGATGCGCTGGGAGAGGCGCGCTTCGACTTGGCCATCGCCATCGACGTATCCGATGCGGCGCGGCTGGGTTCCGCCCGTGCGCTTTTTGATGTCGCCGAGGTGCGAGCAGTGATCGACCACCACGGAACCAACGATTGCTTCGGCACCGTAAATTGGATTGAGCCGACGGCGGCGGCGACCGGCGTGATGGTGCTCGATTGCGTTGCCGCGCTGGGCGTGCCGCTTTCGCAGGGCATGGCCGATTGCCTGTACGTGGCCATCGCGACCGATACGGGCAACTTCAGCTTTCCCAACACCAATGCACCATCGCTGCACGCGGCGGCGGCGCTGGTGGAGGCCGGTGCGCAGCCCGATCGGCTGATCGAGCGCGTGTACCGTACCCGTGCGCGTGCGGGGGTGGAGCTGCTCGGCCGTGCGTTGGGCACACTGCGTGTATTTGCGGAGGGGAAAGCCGCCCTCATGACGCTTTCGGCCGAGGATTTTGCGCAGACCGGAGCGATTGAGAGCATGACCGAGGGTATCGTGAACTACGCGATCGAGATTGCGGGGGTGGAGATGGCGGCGCTGCTCCGTGAGCGAAGCGGCGAGGTGCGCTGCTCCCTGCGCGGGCGTGCGCCCCGGGATGTAGCGGGGCTCGCCCAGCGCTTCAGCGGCGGGGGGCACAAGCTGGCGGCGGGCTGTTCGTTGCCGCTACCGCTCCAAGACGCAGCGCAGACCCTGGCGCAAGCCATGAAGCAAGCGCTGGAGTGAGCGTAAGAGCAGGGGCTGGATGAAGATGCGAAATGATTCTGAGCATGTTGGCTTCAAAGTTGCAAAAACATAAGTTGATTGCATGTCGATAGGGGGAATTCTCCCATTTGAATGGCTCGTTAAATGGCTTTTTGAATGTGCTCAAGCCGCCGGGCATGAGCTCCAGCGATGCGGTAGTAATGGTGCGGCGCATGCTGCCCAAGGGCACACGCGTCGGTCACGCGGGCACGCTGGATCCGGAAGCGGCGGGCGTGTTGCCCATCATGGTGGGCAAGGCGGCACGCCTGTTCGATTATCTGGTGGATAAGGAAAAGACGTACGTCGTATCGATGCGCTTTGGCGTGGTGACCGACACGCGCGACGCAGAGGGCACCGTGCTCTCGCGCAGCGATGTGCGGCCCACCGATGCGGAGATCGAGGCGGCGTTGCCTCCCTTCACGGGGGAGATTTGGCAAACGCCCCCGGCATTTTCCGCGCTCAAGCGGGAGGGGAAGCCGCTCTACGAGCTGGCCCGCGCGGGGCAGGAGGTCGAGGTCGAGCCGCGCCGGATCACGGTGCACAGCCTCACCCTCGCGCGCCGTTCCAGCGCGGATGAGGCGGTGCTGACCGTGCGCTGCGGCCGGGGCACCTACATCCGCTCGCTCTGCCACGATATCGGGCAGGTGCTCGGCTGCGGTGCGACCATGGATTTCCTGCTGCGCTCCCAATCCGGCATGTTCACCCTGGAGAATGCGTGGACGGTGGAACAGGTGCGCGGGGCCCACGACCTTTCGGCGTTGATGATCGCCATGGACGCGCCGCTGCAGCACCTGCCGCGCTTGCAGGTTCGGTCCGAGGCATTTTCTGTATGCGTGAACGGCAACCCGCTGCGTCCGGCGCACCTGGAGCAGCCCTTGCCCGAAGGGGACACGCCGCACCGCATCTATATCAAGGCGACCAGCACCCAAGACACATATAGAGAGACCTTCGCGGGGATCGGCCACCGCCACCAGGGTGAAGTGGTGTTCGACGCGATGCTGATGGAGAGGGAGAACGCATGAGGCTGCTGCACGACGAGCGTGAGTGGACATACGGGCTGAGCGCGGTGGCGTTAGGCATGTTTGACGGCGTGCACCTGGGTCACGCGCGGCTGGTGGAGGAGACCAACCGGCTGGCGCGGGAGCAGGGGCTGTCCAGCGCGGTGCTCACCTTCGCCAACCACCCGCTCACGGTGTTGCGTCCGGGCCGAGTGCCCTCCATGCTGACCACCGCCGAGGAAAAGATCGAGCGGTTGGCCGTGTTGGCGCCGGATGCGCTGGTGATGCGGCCCTTCGATGCGGATTTCGCCGCGCTTTCCGCCGAGGAATACATAGGGCGCTTGGTGCGTACCTTGTGCATTCGCGAGGTGGTCGTGGGATTTAACTACACGTTCGGCGCGCGCGGCGCTGGTGACCCTGCGCTGCTGGAACGGTTGGGCACGGAGCATGGGTTTGCCGTGCGCGTGTTGGAGCCGGTTTGCTGGCGGGGGGAGCCGGTCTCCTCCTCGCGCGTGCGGGCCGCGCTCTCGGCGGGCGACCTAGACGCGGTGCGGGGCATGATGGGCAGCGCGTATTGCGTGAGAGGCACGGTGGAGCACGGCAAGCAGCTAGGCCGCACGCTGGGGTTTCCCACCGCCAACCTAGCGCTGCCTGCGGGCAAGGCGCTTCCGCCCTTTGGGGTGTATGCGGCGCGCGTGCGGGTGGGGGAGGGCTGCTACCCTTCGGTGCTGAACATCGGCGCGCATCCCACCGCGCCTGAGGGCCCGCCGACGATTGAGATACACCTGCTCGATGTGGAGCTTGACCTGTACGGGCGGCCTATCGAGGTGTTTTTGGAAGCGGGATTGCGGCCCGAGCAGCGTTTCGCCGATCTCGATGCATTGCGTGCCCAGATCGCGCTGGATGCGGTGCGTGCGCGCGCGGTATTGGCGGACGGGCGATAGCGCAGGCTGTACGGGCTTCTATAGAGATAATCCACTGTCTGCGTTCCGATATGGCGAGCTCGTGCTCCGCCTCCTCCCGGTAGCGCTCCAGCCGTTTCTGATCGGCCTTGTGCGCGGTTTTGAGCAGCTCGTTCACCTCCACGATGATTGCCTGCTGCTCTAGCACCGTTTGCCGTTCGTGCTCGTTCACCACCGGCTGGTTTGCGTCAGGCCGCAGGAAGATGTGCTGTTCGTCGACCGCATGCGTCGCCAGGTACTCCGGCAGGATCATTGCCTGCTCCGGATGAAATTGAATGTTCATACATTTCTTATGCTAATCCTCGCTAGATTTCATGCAATAAATTGTTGGATGTCATATTCGCGAATATCAATATTGTTAAGCAGAATTCAACCACTAGAATCGAAAATTATGCTTCGCCAAGCAATTAGCAGCTACCTAGATGGATGTCCATGCAACACTATCTTCTCTTGATTTCGAGATAGGCGGATACCTCGTTGTTGAAATATTTCGTGTGAAATACACAGTTCCCATATTTTTCGATTGATTTTCGTACCGTTGTTAACCCAATGCCGCTGTGTCCTGCCTTGCTTGTCACGCCATGCAACATGATTTTTTCGATGTCTACAAATTCAAGTGTGCTGTTGGTTATAATGAATATAACACCACAATCGTTAGATTCGGCTGAAAAACAGACTTTTTTCTGAATGGAAGTGGCCGCAGCTTCGATGGCGTTGTCCAATAAGCAGCCTAGAGCCCTGCACAAGTCGATATGATCAATATAAAGCGCTCTTAGGCTGCATTCAATTGATAGCTGCAGATCAATTCCGGATTTCTCGGCATACTCTACTTTATTGATTACTAAAGATACCAGTGCGGGATTTTCATCCATTCTTTGCCCCAACTCCATAGACGCCCCCGCTTGTTTCGTCGCGCTAATAAGCGTAGCATGATACTTTTTTAAGCTATCAAGATTACCTAATTCCAAATAGCCACTGTACGTTTGCAAAATATTGTTAAAGTCGTGTTTAATCCCTCGGATCTCTTCTGTTCCCTTAAACAGTGTGCTGATGTGGACATTGTTGTGCTCAATGATCTGCGATTTATAGCTATTTTTATCCCATAATGCGAGTATAACAAAAAAGAGTATTTGTATTAGTAAAACGGTAATACTGGCTACTTTTTGGTTATTAATGGAAATCGGGAATATCACACATGTAGAATAAAAGCATAATAATTTCAGGAAATAGTAAAACCATTCCCGCCCCTTATAGAAAAACCTGTTATCGGCAAAATTCAGATTAATGCGATTCTTTTTAAAGGCGTGCATTACAGCATACGAAAAAATATTGAAGATTATAAGCATTATAATTTGTTCAGTGGCATCAAGGAGATAATTATGCGTTGTTCCAGATTGTATGAATACAACCGCTGAAAGAACGCGATTAATGGACCGGTTAATCACCCAGAAAAGGTATACATAGCTCATCACTTTAATTGAACGTGCAGAAGGAAGTCCTAAAAAACGAATGGCGCAGAAACAGTAAACTAGTGCTTGAATTGGATTAGGACTTACAATTAGAAGATACTGAATTTGGGTGAAAGATTGCATTCCGTTGAGACAAAATGCACCATACACCCAGAATGTGTCAAAAAAAACACCCACGGATAACGCAAATAGGGCTTTTTGTGTCTTTGTTACTTTTGTTTTAAAAACGACGGAAACGACTTCTGCTGTTAAATAAACGGCAGAAAAATCCACCACAACAATAATGAAAAACAAAATCATTTGCATGGTTGACGAATAGGCAAATGGTGAGTTCATAAGTCACCTCTGTCTAAGACACTATCTATCTTATGCGGGCGCGGGCGTTATATTCCCGCACAATGTGTGTCATGTTCAGAAAACCGTCCGCCGGCACATAGTTGGGAATGGAATTGCCTGAGCCGAATGCCAGCCCGCCGCGACCGACACAGGCGCGCAGCACGTCATGGATATACTCGCGCATATCCGCTGCGGATAGGCGGCACACCGCGTCGGTGTCGATCCCTCCGAAGTTTCCGATGCGGTCGCCATACCGTTCAACCCACACCGGGAAGGGTGCGATCGCGTCTTCGTTTGAGTGTTTGGCATCAATGCCTACGCTGCCGATGATATCTTCCATTACGTCGAAGATGTAGCCGCAAGAATGGAGCAAAAATGGCCTGTCATGCGCGTGAATGAAGTCAACAATGCGGCGGTATTGAGGAAGAATGTGGGTGCGTAAATCTGCCGGGGGGAGCAAAGTCGAGGTGCGGTACCCTAGGTCGTCGCCAAATCTGCAAACGCAATACACATCGCCAAAGCGGGGCAGCAGCCACTGCCACGCGGCAAGCAGCATGGAGCCCATCGTGGCAAACAGCGCGGCATAGGTATCCGGATCGTCCACGCTCAGGTAACACAAGTCCATATAGCCTACCAAATCCTGTACGCATTCAAAGACGCCGTTGCCCACGCCTCCGATCGCCTTCATTCCAGCGGGCAGTGCCTCTCGCAGCGCAAGAAAGAAGGGTTCAGCTTCGCGGACGTAGCGCGTCACGATTTCGTGCCAGGGATAGCGGTCAAAATCCTCCTTGCAGGTGATTTCCCCCGGTTTGTGTCCTCCCAAAGAGCCACCCCCGAGCAGCGTGGAGGTCATGCAGTACTCGTAGCTGACGGTGTCGTAGCCCATGTCGCGAAAGAATCCGCAATAGTGGCGAAAGAACTCCACTTTGTCGGTATGGTCCCCTTGACAAAGGTCATAAAAGCGTTTGCCCGTGATCTCCTCCATGAGCTCTGTACAAATAATGTGTTCATAGAGCGAAATCCGTTCGGTCGCTTGGTTTTTCGCGGCGCATACGAGGTTGCGATAGTCGGGCATATATGTCATGGTGATCTCCTCCCGGGTTTTGCTGATACCAATTCCAACATTGGATGTGGTATGAGATCAAAGAGATTCGAGTGCGGCCTGTGCCATTGCCTCCACATTCTCGGGGGGTACGATGGGCAGGATGCACTCGTGGCTGGGCGATAATATGAAGTTGGGGCCAAACACCTCGCGCAGTCGGCGGACCTCGGCGCGCACCTCCACGGGGGAGCGGAACGCCATAATTTCCTGCGTATCCAGCCCGCCCATAAACACGAGCTTGCCCTCGTATTGCGTCGCCAAGCTCACTGCGTCCATGCCGACCGCCTTGGCCTGGATCGGATGCAACACGTCGACGCCGGCCTCGATCAACTGCGGGATGACCCGCCAAATTGAGCCGCAGGAGTGCAGCACGACCCTGTAGCCCTGTGCCTTTGCCTGTGCGGTTAGCTTTTGGAAGAAGGGCATCACAAATCGGTTGAAGCACTCCGGCGAAATCAGCATGTCGAGCTGGCTTCCGAAGTCGTTGCCAAAAAACAGCGCGTCGATGCGGTCTCCGGCCAACGCGTACAAGCGCTTGTTTGCTTCCAGATAGAAATCACAGATGCGCTCGGTGACCGCCTCGACCACCTCGGGGCTTTCATACAGACTGATGAAGTAGTTCTCCATGCCGAAGAAATCGGTTACATCATGGAAGAAGGGCGACCACATGCCGGAGAGTATCGCCATGCCGTCGGCAATGCCTTGGTCAATTGCCCGCAGTGTGCCGGTGAAGTCCAAATACTTTGGATCCGGCCAGTCGAAGGCCTCGACGTCGGCCAGAGTCGCATCGGCAAACACGCCGCTTTGGTTCAAGCTGGCGCGCGCTTGCCCGCCCAGCACGTCGAAGATCGGCTTTCCCTCCGGATGATGCCAGACATTGTGTTCATTGGGCAGACACCAATAGACCGTATCCCGCAACCGCAAGCCCAGTTCATAATCGCCGTGTACGCCGAAATAGGCGTCCAGACCGGGAAGGCTTTTATCGTGCGCCTTGCCGTGCCAGAAACCGGAACCCGTGCTTCGCCCGCGCAGCATGTCGGCGAAATGTTGCTTTCCGTGCATGCTCTACACTCCTTGCTGAGACTCTCTTTACCGGGGCAGCCTGGCCTTTGCATCCGGCAACGGCGGAAACGGCTGGTGCGGCTCGCTCTGATACCAGTAGGCCGTGCTCGCATAATCGTTGGACAGTTTGTTGGCGTGGCCGTGCTCTATGGTGACCCGGATCGACTTATCAAAGTAGACCGGATCCTTGATATGGAATCGGTACAGGGAATTTTTGCCCTGGAACTTCCAATCCGGGCTTTGATTATCGCCGCTGTACACGGTGATGCCGTGCCATGGCGTACAAAACTCCTCGCGCGGGCCATAGGCGGTGTTGAAGTAATCCTCGGTGCCGGTGCCGTAAAGCGTCGCCGTCTCGTCGCCATCGATGAAGATCATGTCGTCACCCTCGCCATACCAGTCGTTGGACTGTTTGGAGAAGCAATCGATGTGCAGGCTGCAGCCCACGTAATGGCCCTTGCCCTCGGCTTCCAGGATCACATAGTTGTTTTTGCCGTCAAGGTTGGGGGTCAGCCAGGACTTGGGATACCAATCCGGGTAGTCTGGGTGATTGGCCTTTTCGTCCAGGATATTGACCGAAGGATCCATCCATCCCTGGGTATCGCGCTCGCGGCGCCACTGGCTGTGGAAGTATGCGATATCGGCATCGAGCTGCTCGTGCGCCTCATAGTCGATATAGTAGTAGAAGTTCAATTCCTGCGTACATTCGTTGACGATCTCAAAGCGGCCTGAAACACGGAAAGGCATCGGGAAATAGCAGTTGAAGCCCATGCCGTCATGCGGGCTAACGACTAGCGGCTCCGACACATAGTTGCGGCGCAGGCAGTGCCCCACGCCAAAAAAATCACCGATCGGCGCTTCGATGCTGGGGGTGTTTTCGCCATCCCAATAGCAGCGGAGCAAAACCTTGCGCAAATAGTGGGTATCCCCGCAGCCCATGGTACACCAGATGTGACGGACGATGGCGCACCCTTGGATATCGGCGATGATGCGCGTCTCACCCGGCTGGATGACGATCCAGTCCATGTTGCCGCCAGTTCGATCGTAGCTGGAAATGCGCCTGCGCCTGCAGTTTTGCTGTATAAACAATGTGTCCAGTGAACGCCCTGACAGAATCCGATCCATACCGATGTATCCCCTTCCAAACGCAATTTCAGGTTCCACTCTCACTCTAGTATAAAAGCAAGTCTCGTGAAAGCAATCATAAAAATGCCCACATTATATCAAATAACGCTGCTTGTGTTCGATGCCTCCAGCGGGATGTATTGGGGAATTCGGATAACGGCTATCAGCCCGCCCGCGTCCAGGCGCTGAAAAGAAAGACCGTACTCCTCGTCAAAGAATAACCGCAAACGGTCGTTGACGTTCTTGTCGCCGTAGCCCTTGCTGCTGCGCTCAAAAATTGCGGCTATCTCCTGATCCGACAGGCCGGGACCATTGTCGAACACTTCGAACACTATGTCGTGCCCCTCCTTGCGGCCGGACAGCCGCAGCAGACCGCGTTCGCCGTCGCTTTTCATGGAAATGCCGTGCTCGATGGCGTTTTCTACGATGGGCTGGAGGATAATGCTGGGGAGGCTATAGTCCATGATGTCCTCGTTTACGGCGTACTCAACATCGAACGAGTTGCCGTGGATATACAGCTGGATATCAACATAGGCCCGCGTGGTGGCCAGCTCACCCCTGACGGTGGTGACAAAATCGCCATGGTTGAGGGTGGAGCGGTAAAATGTCGATAGGGCGGTGACGATGCGCGAGATATCCTCTTCGCCACGGCGAATGCTGATCCAGTTGATCTTCGACAGCGTATTATATAAAAAATGCGGATTGATTTGAGACTGGAGGGCCTTGATTTCGGCCTCCTTTTGCTGAATATGGCTTTCGTATACCTCTTGAATCAGCGTACGCGTCTCTTGCGCCATGTGGCCAACATTGTCGATGATTTCACTGATCTCATCCCCGCCGGGGGAGGCAATGTCCTCACTGAACCGGATGGCGGGCGCGCGTGCCACAAAAGCGTTCAGCTGGCGAATTCGCCGTGTGAGCGAACGGCTGAACAACATTGATACCAGAATCATCAGCAGCATCGACACCAATAGCAGCGTCAGCGTCGAGCCGAAGGCGCGCGGCACCGAGAGCAGCGTGGCGCTTGGGTCCAAATACATGTGCAGCGTCCATGGGGTGGCGGAGATCGGCGCGGAGCGCCGAAGCAAGGTATCGCGTTGTGATGACGGTGCTTCGCCACTTTCCGTCCCGTTTTCCGGCAGGCGGCCGGTCGCGCCGCCCTGATACAACACCGCACCCGTCGAATCCTCCACCCAGAACCAGCTGTTGTCCAGCTCCGCGGGCAAGTTGTTTGCGAAGAAATAGGCCTTGTTTATTTCCAAATGGATGATTGGGAACGCAAGGGGCTGTTCTTCCGACACGACGCGACTGGACAAAAAGATGCTCTGCCCGTCGCAGTACCACACGGGCTTGAGGCTGTTGCTCAGCTCAGCGAATTCCGGCAGAGCCTTGGCCTCCGCCAGCGGTCGGAACGATTCCCTCGCACCGTGCAGATTGTTGGCAACATACAGGTTCACCCGTTGTATCTCTGGGTGCAGCAGGGTGAGGGTATTCACCAACGGATCGAGGCGAAATGTAACATCGGAATACTTCATATAGTCGTTGAGATAGGGCACGCTCAGGATGCGCGCAAACATGACATCCGACGAGACGAAGGATAACGCCTTTTCCACGTCGGAAAATTTGCGCTCCATGCTGTCGTGCGCGCTGGCGAACACGTCGTCAAAGCTGCCGTTGGCCTGCGCCAACAACGATTCGTTGGTTTGTATGTAAGACATCACGCTCCAGGCGCTGATGGGGATCAGCACCACCACGATATACGAGAGCAGCAGCTTGGTTTGGAACCTAATCCGCCTCTTTGGTTTCTTGAGGCCGCTTTGCATCGCGATAGACCTCCTCCCGCATTTGCTGCGCCGTTATGCCATAATGCTTGCGAAACAGCAAGCAGAAGTAAGATGCGCTGCCGATGCCGACTCGTCTGCTGATTTCCGAGATGCGCATATTGGTTTCGGTCAATAGCTGCTTCGCTTTTTCCAGCCGGCAAAGGGTGATGTATTGAATGACGCTCTTGCCCGTCTCCTGCTTAAACAAGCTGGAGAGATATCCCGGCGATAGGTAGATATTCGACGCCACCCAATCCAGGCCGATATCCTGCTCGTAGTTTTGCTCGATGCAGTCCAAGGCCAGGGCCACCGCTCGCGTTACCGATAGATCCTGCGCAAATTCCTCCTGTGCGTCGCTCTCTTCGCGCAGCAGCACCGAAATGATTTTGTCCTTTTGCAGCCAGTTGGCTTCTTTGTATGTGTTCAGCAGCTCCTGCCGCCAGGCTTCCCGCTGACGACGATCATCCAGCGTTTGCACCACCCGCTGCATTACCTCGGCAAAGTTCTCCACCACCACCGGCTTAAGGACATAATCGGCGACATGCAACTGGATCGCCTGTTTGGCCAGCGCAAAGTCATTGTATGCGCTAAAGATGATCATTACAAGCGACGGATGGAGCCGTTGCGCTTCGGCGCACAGTGCAAGGCCGTCCATAAACGGCATTTTGATATCGGTAACGAGGCAGTCGGCTGCGTAGGTGGACAGCACCTTCAGCGCCTCCTTGCCGTTACAGGCAAGCTGCACTTCGAACGGAAGTGCCAACCGATGAAATAAGTAGGCAAGCCCCTCGCGCTCCGCTGCCTCATCATCCACAATTAGTGCCTTATACATTGCCTGGCCTCCTATCCAACCATTGCCCTGTGACCAAGAATAGAGGAAGATGAAAAACTTCGTACGAATTCCCGTTTTTTACGATTGCCTCTACGGATGTGCGCTTGATACAATCACCGTGACAACTTGCAGCAAGGGGAGGGAGCGGCGTGTCAGATGTTCGGGAGATCATCGTCGTATTCAAGACTCACTTCGATTTGGGGTACACCGATTTTGCCGAAAACGTTTGGGAGAAATACAAGACCAGCTACATTCCGGCGGCGCTGGACCGTACGAGTGAGCTGCGTGGGGCGGAGGATCGCTTCGTCTGGACCACTGGCTCATGGCTGATCCACACCTTTTTGAATGAGGCGGAGCCTGCCGCGCGGCTTCGGATGGAGGAAGCCATTGCCCAGGGCGATATCACCTGGCACGGCCTGCCGGTGACCACCCATACGGAGTTGATGGACTCCGGGCTGATGGAATATGGCCTGTCAATCGCGCAGGGGCTGGATCGCCGCTTTGGCAAGACCACCATCGCCGCCAAGCTGACCGACGTGCCTGGCCACACCCGCGCGATGATTCCGTACCTGGCAAGGGCGGGCATTGAATTTCTGCACGTCGGCGTCAACCCGGTGTCGGTTTCGCCCAGCGTACCGCCGCTATTCACTTGGCGCGCGCCCGATGGAAGTGAACTGACGGTGATGTACACCTTCGGCTACGGCGAGTATCAGGAGATCGGTGATACCGGGGTGGCGCTGATGTTTGCGCACACCGGCGACAACAACGGGCCGCCCCCAAAGGAAGAGATTAGGCGCATGTTTGCTGAGCTAAGGAGCAAATATCCGCAAGCGGTCATTCGCACCGGGGACTTGAACGATGTAGCTGTGGCTGCGCGTGCTTTGCGCGGCCGTCTGCCGGTGGTTACCGCCGAAATCGGAGATAGCTGGATTCATGGCGCGGCCAGCGATCCCGGCAAGATAAGCATGTTCCGGGCGATGCTGCGCCTGCGCGAGGACTGGCCCGCCGCAGAACAGTCCGAGGTGAACAGCCATCTGTTGCTCATACCCGAGCATACTTGGGGCTTGGACTACAAGAGCAACGCGAAGGACCACGTTCATTATGACGCGGATGGTTTCGCAAGGGTCCTTCATACGCCGCCCTTTGAGCGGCTCGCCCGCTCCTGGGATGAGCAGCGCGGGTATTTGCGTGACGCGGCGGACGCGCTCCCGGAATCGTATGCCCGCGAGGCGAGGCGGGCGATGGCGGAATATCGCTGTGAGCGGCTGGACACGGCAAATGGTTCCTTGCTGCAACCCGGGGAACGGGTGTGCTTCCATGGCAACGAAATCGCCCTGGACGATACCGGAGCCATTGCGCACCTGACCGTCGGCGGCCAACTCTTGGCAGACGCGGAGCATCGGCTGGGCGTGTTTCGATACGAGGCGTTCTCCCGCCATGAAACGGATCGCTTCTGCGATCAATACATGGACTGCTCAAAGTTTCCATCGCTGGAACCTCTGGCCCGCGACGATTTCAACAAGTTGGGTGCGGAGCGGGCGATCGACTATCGCTGCCAGACAGGGGCCGCGTTGACGGAGTTGGTTTTGTTAGGCGATTGCATCGTCGCTAAGCTATGCGTCACCGACCCGCGGCTCGTGGAGGCATACGGTTGTCCTGCCGAGCTCATGCTCCGCATTCATCTGCGCGCGGACGGCATCGGGCTGGATTTTGCTTGGTGGAACAAGCGCCCCACGCGCGTGCCGGAGGGAGTTTGGCTGGGCTTTCAACCGGTGATTCCCGCTTCCACGCCCGCTTACGTGCGCAAGCTATCCGCCTGGATCGACGCGGCCGACGTAATCTCTCACGGCGGGCGCAAGCTGCATGCGACAGATTGGGGGGTGGCCTTGGGTTCGTCGCGCGTCGAATCGTTGGATTGCGCAGTGGTCAACATTGGACCGCCTTCGCTTTGGAACTTCGACGACGTGATACCCGATCCGGCCGAGGGCTGCTGGTTTTGCCTAAGCAACAACATGTGGAACACCAACTTCCCGCTTTGGTATGGCGAGAACGCTCGTTTCCGATTTCATATTACGGTAGATGGCGCGCCTGTGTAAAGTCCTTTGCGCAGAACATGATGGATTTGCTATGAATCACAAATACTTGCTATTGCTTCGTTTTGTTTAATGCGTCAGAATAAACACATGGCCTTATGGGCAAACAACACAAAATGGAGGGAACGTTTTATGACCAAGAAAAGGCTCTTCTCATCCGTGCTGGTCATGCTGCTGCTCGCTACCTCGTGCGCAGTGGCCACCGAGCCCGCGAGCAACGGCGCGGTCTGGGATCCGTACACCCCCTACGCGGAAACCATCTCCTTCACCAAGGGCGTTGTAAAGGGCAGCGAAAATTTCCCGGAGGGCATGGATTGGGAAAACAACGTCTATACCCAGTTCGTGAAAGAACAGCTCAACGTGGAGACCAAGGTGGCCTGGGAAGTGGACATCAACAACCGCGATCAGAAGGTTGCGCTGTCCATCGCCAACGGCGACATTCCCGACATGATGGTCGTGGATCGCAAGATATTTGAGCAACTGGTGGAGAATGATCTGATTTGGGACATGACCGAGGCCTATGAAAAGTGCATCTCTCCTTTCCTGCGTGCGCAGTACGATTCCTTCGGCCCTGCGCTAATGAATGAAGTCATGGTTGATGGCAAGATGATGGGTATTCCGGCCACCAACATTGGCTACTGCCACAACGTGCTGTGGATTCGCAAGGACTGGCTTGAGAAGCTGAACCTGGAAGCGCCCAAAACATTGGATGACGTGATCGCCATCGCCAAGGCCTTCCAGACGCAGGATCCGGACGGCAATGGCGAGGCCGACACCCTGGGCCTGACGGCCAACGAGTTGCTCTACAGCGGCTACAACAACCGCTTTGGCTTGGACACCATCTTCGCCAGCTTCGGCGCTTATCCGGGCGCTTGGGTGATGAAGGACGGCGCGCCGATCTACGGCTCAGTCATGCCGGGCATGAAGGAAGCGCTGACCTATATCCGGCAGATGTACGTGGATGGATTGCTTGACAAGGAGTTTGCCATCCGCAAGAGTGAGGACCGCGACGCGCTGCTGGCCAGCGGCAAGCTGGGCATGCACTTTGGCGTGTGGTGGCCGGCGGGCGGCGTAACCGCTTGCGTGGAAAACAACCCCGACGCCGACTGGATCGTGGTTTCTGCGCCCGTGAACGGCGACGGCAAGCTGACCACGCCGGTTAACGATCCCCTGGCGGCAATCGTGGTGGTGAGCAAGAAGTTCGCGAATCCCGAAGCCATCGTCAAGGTGTTGAACGTGGAATACGACAGCCTGCGCGGCAACGGCGAGGCGGGCGAGGCCCACTACAAGTATTGGAACGAGAACTTTGCGGGCCTCGGCTGGGGGGTCATGCCCATTGGCATCGCAATCGATTACAATGATGCGATCGGCAGGCTGTTGATCGATCTAGAGGCTGCGCTGGCCGCCAACGATCCGAGCGTCATGAAGAGCAAGGGCTTCACCCATACCTACGACAACATTCAGAAGAATATTGCCAACCCGCGCCAGGACATCGTTGCCTACATGGAGTACATGGCGCGCATCGCGGGCACGAAAGCCGCGATGGATCCGAACCTTGAGTTCGTTGAATCCGCTTACTTCGGACAGACCGAGAGCATGGCCACCAAGTGGGCGCACCTGCTTAAGCTGGAACAGGAGACCCTGATCCAGATCGTGATGGGCGAGAAGTCGGTGGACGAGTTTGACAAGTTTGTTGAACAGTGGAACCAGATGGGCGGCCAGGAGATTACCGACGAAATCATCGCCGCGCGTAGCGCCCGCTAATTCGATTCGTTCGATCCATCCATCAGGTCAAGTGGCCCGGGCGTTCTGCGCGAGCGCCTGGGCTTATTGAATTACAAGGCGGAGAGGGGGAGGCGGGCGTTGCATGCATCCGTTACAGGGCGTGACCTTGCCAAGGGCAGGCGCTGGAATTCCGAAATTGCCAGCTATCATCTGATGCTGGTTCCCGGCGTCATACTGCTCATTATCTTTTCCACGGTGCCGTTGTTGGGCCTGGTCATGGCCTTCCAGAACTACATACCGGCCAAGGGCTTCATAGGCTCGAAGTTCGTGGGTCTTGCGCATTTTCGCTACATACTGCAACTGCCGGACATCGCGCAGGTCACGGCCAACACCCTCATTCTGGCGGTATCGAAGATTGCACTCGGTGTCATCATTGTTCCGGTGGTATTCGCGTTGCTGCTCAATGAGGTAAAACGCAAGACGTTTAAAAGCATCGTTCAGACCGTTACCTATATGCCTTATTTCCTTTCGTGGGTTATTCTGGGCGGCATCTTTGTGTCCATGCTGTCGCTGGATGGTCTGGTGAATATGGCCATCAAAGCTCTGGGTGGCGAACCGATCATGTTTATGGCCAGCAATGTTTGGTACCGGCCGATTATGGTCATCACAGATGTGTGGAAGAACTTTGGCTACAATGCCATTGTATATCTGGCGGCGCTGACC
Source organism: Eubacteriales bacterium (assembly GCA_031553615.1). Lineage (GTDB taxonomy): Bacteria > Bacillota > Clostridia > Christensenellales > Aristaeellaceae > WQXF01. The sequence continues at coordinate 13,693 of JAVBLJ010000028.1, read as the reverse complement.
GCCATAGATCCGGCGCTCTATGAAGCCGCTGCCATGGACGGCGCGAATCGCTGGGATCAGCTGGTGCATGTTACATTACCCGCGCTGATTCCGACCATTATCTTGCTCACTACGCTCAGCTTGGGTAATATTTTGAACGCTGGCTTTGACCAGATATTTAACACGTACAACACGCTGGTTTACAAAACAGGGGATATCATCGACACCTACATTTTCCGGATGGGGTTGGTCGATTTACAATTCAGTCTGGGCACGGCAGTCGGGCTTATCAAGGCGGTTATCAGCTTTGCGCTTATTAGCCTGTCCTACTTCTTGGCGCGAAGGTTTTCCGGCTACCGTATTTTTTAGGAGGGATGCAGGATGGTTCAAACAAAAAGTGTGTCCGGTCGCATCGTCAGCATTCTTGCCTACACGATCCTGTCTCTGCTGGCGTTGAGCTGCTTGATCCCGATCGTCCATACGGTGGCGGTCTCGCTTTCGAGCCGGTCGGTCGTCATGGCAGGACAGGTCTCCTTCTGGCCCAAGAGCTTCACGACCTCCGCATACGCCAAGCTGTTTGGCGATCGCCAATACTTCGTGTCGTTTGTCAACTCCGTTGAGCGCGTGCTGTTGGGCGGAAGCATCAACCTGATCGTGACGGTGCTGATGGCCTACCCTTTATCCAAAAGCAAGCGCCACTTCCCGCAGAAGCAAATCTTTATCTGGTACTTGGTGTTTTGCATGCTGTTTATCAGCGGATTGGTGCCTAGCTACATACTCATCAGCCGATTGGGCATTCGCAACACCATCTGGGCGCTGGTGTTGCCTGGGGCGGTGCCGGTGTTCAACGTCATCGTGCTGATGAATTATTTCAAGGGCTTGCCCGATGAGCTGGATGAGGCTGCGCGGCTAGACGGCGCGAATCCGTGGATTTGCTTGCTGCGCATCTACTTCCCGCTGTCGCTGCCCTGCGTGGCGACCATCACCCTTTTTTCGATTGTGAATCACTGGAATGCCTGGTTCGACGGCGTCATCTACATCGACCGAGCAAACAACCTTCCGCTGCAGTCTTATCTCTGGCAGCTGACGGCGGAGATCCGCGAAACTAGCACTATGTCCCCTGAGGAACTCCAGCGGATGCAGGAGCTGTCGTCCAAGAACTTCAACGCAGCCAAGGTTTTCGTGTCGATGGTGCCGGTGCTGTGCGTCTACCCGTTCTTGCAGCGTTTCTTTGTTACTGGTCTGGTGCTGGGTTCAGTCAAGGGATGATGCTACTCCTCGATAGATTTCCAGCATATCTCGCGGATCTTTATCCGAATGACGTTGTCGCGCTTCGGTCTGCGTAGCTGCCGACTACGCTGACCTCAGGCTCCTAGCCATTCGAAAAAATCTTCCGCGATCTATTGCGTGAAATCGAACGAGGAATAGTATGAGTTGAACAATCGGAAGGAGAAAAACGATGCTTGAACAGCAGCCGTGGATGAAGGGCCTGTGGGATTTGCACATCGAACGGATACAAGCAGAGGAAGAAGGCAAGGACTTTTCCTCGGTTTTGGACGAGTGGGAGCGGTTGATGGCGGACGTTCGCAATCCCGCGCTTTATGATGCCGCAGAGCGGCTGTATGAGCGCGTGCAAGCGCTACCGATACAGGCGGGCTATCCGTACATCGAGCCCAACGACCTGGCCGACATTCGGGCACAGCGGCCCGCGACGACGCTTTTGCCTGCGATGGAGCTGGATAATGCCACAATGGCGGATCGCATCCTGGGGGCATGGCAGGGGCGCTGCATCGGGTGCTTGTTTGGCCAACCAGTCGAGGGCTGGCGGCGGGAGCGCATCCGTGGGCTGCTGCGCGATACCGGCAACCTGCCGGTGAACCGCTACATGTCGTCGGACATTCCGGCCGATATCCGAGAGCGTTACGAGGTTACGGACGAGCATGGCCCTTACGGTTCAAAGTTGAAGAACTGGATCAACCATGTACAGGGCATGCCCGAGGATGACGATACCTCCTACACAGTGTTTGCCCTCAAGCTGCTAGAATTCCACGGGCGGAATTTTACCAGCGGTCATGTAGGGGAGGAGTGGTTGTCCTCCTTGCCGCTGCTGCGCACCTGCACCGCCGAGCGGGTGGCATATCTCAACATGGCGCAGCTGGTACTGCCCCCGCTTTCCGCCGCGCGAAGCAATCCGTACCGGGAATGGATCGGCGCGCAGATTCGGGCCGATTTCTTCGGGTACGTCAACCCCGGTCAGCCGGAGGCCGCCGCTGCCATGGCTTTCCGTGACGCATCGATTTCCCATACGAAGAACGGCATCTATGGAGAAATGTATGTCGCCGCGATGATCGCCGCCGCGTTTGTTACCGTGGAACCGGCGCGCATCGTGGAGGCCGGACTGGGGCAAATTCCGACCGGGTCGCGGCTGTACCGATGCGTTTCGGACTTGCTTGCCGATTGGCGTGGAGGCAAGCCGCTCGAGGCGTTCCTGGACGGCTTTTTCCAACGGTACGACGAAACCAACGCACATCACTGGTGTCACACCATCCCCAACGCGCTGTTGGTAACGGCAGGATTGCTCTACTTCGATATGGACTTCGTTCCGGCGATGGCCTTCGGTACCACCTCGGGCTTCGACACCGATTGCAACTCGGCCACCATCGGCTCGATCATTGGCGCGGCCAAGGGCACCGTCGCCCTGCCGCAATCGTGGGTAGCGCCGTTGCAGGACAGGGTGAATACCTGCGTGGCGGGATATGGGCAGATGCAAATCACCGAGCTGGCGCGCAGAACCATGGCGCTGCAGCCCGAGCCCGCCGTTTAGGAAGCCATAGCGCGGGCCGACATCCCGCACGTCGAGCAGCAGTCGATGCCTTCCAGCAAGGCGCGCGAAGGCTGATGATTGCCGTCATAGATGCTGTGCATCGTCAGCCCGGTGGAGCACGTCCGCGGTTGAGCGCAGCTGGCGCGTTACGCCGGTGGAGCAAGTGACAAGCCCCTGCTGCGCGTCATCGAGCGGCGAGGGATCGGCCTGGGGCATATCGAGGCCGGAACGAACAGGTTCCATACGAATCCGCATGTCTAGGTGGGCGTGTCTTCTCCAAACAAGGGCAGCGCGCCGTCGGGGGGATACACCACCGAGGGATCGACACGTAGCGCGGGACAACGCGCCGCCAGCGTGTTTTGAAATGCCTCGCGCACCGGTGCGATGTGGGTGAGCACGCTGCCGATGCAGGCCACAGGCAGCGGCGCGTCAAAACCGCTGTTGCGATAGAGCCGCGCCGCCATGAGCGCCAAAGTGTCGCCCGCTTCGGCCAGTAGCGTCAGCGCTGCAGGCTCACCTTGCTCGGCGCAGGCGGTGACCTGCGGTAAAAGTGCGGCGATGTCGCCCTTGGCAGCGCGGTGAATGAACTGCACCGCACCGAATACGTCGGTCTCCAGATGGGTGAGCAGGCATTGTGAGAGCCCGGTGTAGCGCGCCCCCGCCTCGTATTCCAAGGTTACGCGTTGAAACGCGCGGCGCACGATGTCATATCCGCTGCCCTCGTCGCCCAGGAGCTGCCCCCAGCCTCCGGCGCGGAGCAACGCGTCACCGCGCTTGGCGAAGGCGATGGAGCCGGTGCCGGCGATGACGATCATGCCGTTGGCGCCCTTGTGGGCTGCGTAAAGAGCCAGGTGCGCGTCATTGGCTATGCGCAGGCGCGCTTGGGGCAACGCGGCGGACAGGTGCGCACGCAGCGCTGGGCGATTGTCGCCGCTTTCGATGCCTGCGGCTCCTACGCAGACGTACACCTCTCCCGCATCCTCCGGCAACACTCGCAGGATTGCGCGCAGGATGTTGTTCATGGCGGCTTGCCGGTCCACCACCATGTTGCCGGTGCCCTCCGTGACCTGCGCAATCCGGCTTCCCGCCGGGGTGTAGGCCACTGCCTCGGTCTTGGTTGCGCCAGCATCCACGCCAATGATGCGCATGAAGGAATCCTCCTCGGCATTAATTGCGGCAGTATTCCGCCTAAACATTATACCAACAGAACGTAGAAAGAGCCAGATACCGGCTTGCGCACAGTATCTGGCTTTTCGTGATCGGTCAGACACCGCTGCCCGGGGTTGGTGCCCAATTGAACTAGAAGTTACTGCGCCTTGGCGGCGAGGAAGGCATCCAACTGAGTCTGCGCCTCGGCGATGATATCGCGGATACCGGCGGCTTCCAGCTCAGCGATGATCTTGGGGAACACTTCGGCGGGGTTTGAGGTGCCGGTCTGCATCTCGAACCAGTACATGTCCTTGATGGCCTTGCAGGCATTGACCTGGTTTTGCACCGGCGAGTAGTCAAACACGAAGCCCAGCGCAGCCGAGGTGGTGCCATCCTTGTAGCCATCCCACACAACCTGCCACATGTTCGGATCGGCCGGAACCGAGGGGAACTTCGAAGCCTCGACGGCGCTCAGCGCGTAGGAGGCCTGGACATACGCCCACGGGGTATAGTTGGTGACGCCGGCGTCGGTCTTGATGACGGTGGTGTCCTCGTTGGTGGTGTAGTGCGTGCCTTCGAGGCCATAGCGCATCATGTTGCGGTACTCACGGTTGGTGTTGGCGAACTCGATGAGCTTCAGTGCCTCGACCGGATGCTTGGACGACTTGCTGATCGCGGTCAGAGCGCCCTGCAGCGAGAAGGTGGACAGGTACGGGCCGTCAAAACGGGAAATCTTGGAGGCCTTTTGACGGGCGTTGGACCAGATGGCGTCAGCGCCATAGAAGCCTTGGCCAGCCTGCACCACGCCACCGGAAGCGCGCGGCACGCTCTGCACAACCGCCGCATCGGGCGAGATGTAGCCCTTTTCGTACCACTCGTGGATCTTCTGCACGCGGCTGAGGAAGGTGGGCATTTCGAAGCATAGCTGCACCTTGGTCTCGTTGGGGGTGCCGATCTCGGTGTAATCCAGCGAGATCATCGCGTCGGCAAAGATCCAATCCATGAAGTTGGACCAGGAGGTGATGCCCTCGCGCGCGAGGATCAGGGGATAGCTCTCGGGGTTGTCGGCCTTGTAGGCGGCCAGATAGGGCTCGATGTCTTCGAACTTCATGTTGGCGGGCACTTCCATGCCCTTCTCGGTTACGAAATAGTCGGTGTCGATGATCCAGAACACTTCGATGCCGTAATCCTTCATGACGGGCACCGCCAGCAACTGGCGCTTGCCTTCCATGTTGACATAGGCGCCCTGCCACAGGTTCTCGGGCATGGAGGCCCATAGCGCCGGGGTCTCCTGCTGCACCATGCCCTCAATGTCCAGGAACATGCCGTCAAACGCGTTGGTGTTGAAGTCGTTGAACCAGCCGCAGGTGAAGGCCATGTCAAAGTACTCACCGGAGGACATTGCAAGACCGATCTGCTCGTTGGTCATGTACACACACTTGACGGTGATGCCCAGTGCCTCGGCGGATAGTTTGTTCAGTTCGGCTTCGACCATCGCTTGATCGATGGGGGCATCGGCGGCGGTTCCCATCCACCAGATGAGTTCGACAGGTTCGTCGGCAGTGGCAAACGGTGCCAGGGACATTGCCATTAGCAGCACCAGCAGTAGGGATACGAGCTTTTTCATGTGGTAACCTCCTTCATTCTATTTTACGACAGCATAGACACTGCTGTTGTAAACACAGGGGATCAGCCCTTGACGGCGCCGATCGTTAGGCCGGAGATAAAGTACTTCTGGAAAAAGGGATACGAGCAAGCGATGGGCAGCACGATCACCACCACGATGGCCATGCGCATGGTCTCACTGGGCAGCTCGGCCATGCTGGTGGCCGACATGTTGGCGGCGTTTCGCGTCAAAAAGTCTATGCTGCGCTCAATGGACACAAGCACGAATTGCAGCGGGTATAGCTCACGGTGGGAGCTGTCCAGGTAGAGCAGCGCCTGATACCAATCGTTCCAATAGGCAAAGGTGAGGAACAGGCCGATGGTGGCGATGGCGGGCAGCGAGATGGGCAGCACCAATTGCAGAAAGATGCGCAGTTGGGAAGCGCCGTCGATTTTGCCGGACTCGATGACTGAGTCGGGCACGCTGGTGGTGAAGAATGTGCGCAGGATGATGATATAAAAGGTCGAGCAGGCCAGCGGGATCAGCAGCGCCCAATAGGTGTTTTTCAGCCCGTAGAACTGCGTCATGATCACATAGGTGGAAACCAGACCTCCATTGAACAGCATCGGGATAAAGATGTACACGGTGCTGAACTTGCGGAACCTGTAGCTTGGGCGGGAAAGCGCGTAGCCCATGGTGGTGGTCAGCGCGAGGCCCAGCACGGTGCCCGCTAGGGTAATGCCGATGGAGTTTAGGAAATTGCGCAGGATCGTGCCGCCCATCGCCAACAAGTATTGATAGGCGGTGGTTCCCCACGACAACGGCAGAAAGCTATAGCCGATCTTGTTGATCGATGACTCGGCGGAGAAGGAGATGACGGTAACGAATATCACGGGCAGCACGGCGATCAGCGCCAGCACTATGAACAGCAGCGAAGCTGCTAGGTTTGTCGGCCATTTGACGCGGTTGAACCGAATCATGCCATCGCTCACAAGCGCATTGTCCTTACGCTTGCCTTGCGCCGGGCGGTTTAGTTCGTTCAAAGGATCACTTCCCGTCGTTAAATGTCACGCCCCGCGCGATGGTGTCGTGATGGTCTGATTTAGAAGAACGAGCTATCGGCATCCACGCGCTTGACCACGGCGTTGGCGGTCATTAGCGTAATGCAGCCCAGCACCGATTGCAGCAAACCCGCTGCCGAAGCGTAATTGTACTGCGGCTTGGAGTAGCCCATGAGGGAGTTGTAAACATATACGTCGATGGTCAACATCACGTTGGTCAGCGAGTTGGAGTTTTGGGTGGTGCGATAGAACAGGCCGAAATCGGAATTGAATATCCTGCCCACCGCCATGATGAACATGATCGACATGACCGGACGCAGGAGCGGCAAGGTGATGTAGCGGATCTGTTGCGACTTTTTTGCCCCGTCGATCACCGCTGCCTCGTACAGCGTGCCGTCGATGCCCGAAATGGAGGCCATATACACCACCATGCCATAGCCCACGGTTTTCCACAATTGCATGAACACCAGGAAGAACGGCCAATAGGCTGGGGTTTGATACCAGGTGACCGGCGTGCCTCCTATGCTCTTAACCAGGTTGTTGACCAGGCCCTTGTCGGTGGAGAGGAAGGCATACACGAAGTAGCCTACCACCACCCAAGACAGAAAGTGCGGCATGAATATGGCGGTTTGGCAAATCTTGGCCAGCTTGCGGGAGTACAACTCGCTGATGATGAGGGCTAACGCTACTGGCACCACGACGCCCAATACAATAAAGATGATGTTGTAGCCGATCGTGTTGCGGAAGATGATCCAGGAGTACTTTGTGGAAAACAAAAACTTGAGGTTTTCTAGCCCCACCCACTTGCTGTTGACAAACAGGCTGTATAGAAAACCCTGGCCGGGGGCTACCCGGTAGTTCTTGAAGGCAATGATGATGCCAAACATCGGCAGGTAACAGTACAGAGCATACCAAACCATGGTAGGCAGGGAAAGAAAGAAGAGCTGGAGATCGTCCCGCGTAAGGCGCTTGCGATCGCGCTTTGCCGGGGGCGTCCGTAGCGTTTGGGCCATGATACCACTCCTGTCGCGTTGGGATGGCGCACCCTCTCGATCTGCTTTCAATGGCGAGAGTAAAGGCAGCGTGCAGCCTATTGTGAAACGCATGGCGAAATGCGTTTGCTATCGTTTCACAATACCCTTTGCTCGTAGTAAAGCGTCGCGCCCTAAAAGAAAACAAAATGAAACCCAATACCCGGCGTTACCGGTGGGCTCTTGCCTCGCGCCAATCTCGTTGGGTACAAGGTATCTCTCGGTAAGACGATAATACCAAATCCAAGGGGCCTAGTCAATACGAAGTGTCATATTTTTAAAGAAAAAATATTCTTGATTTCGTATACATTAACTGAATGAGTCGCCAAACAAAAAAGAAAACACTACGGTATACACTAGAAAATCTCAAGCATGTATCGTAAAAATTTACGGTAAAAAAGATTTATTTTAGAAAAAAGTATTGCCAACGCGCTTGGTTTATGTAAAATAATACGCATAGGGGGAGGCCCATCTAGCGTCGGGAGGAAACGTCTGCATGTCGGATTGTATCATAAAACTTCAATACTGCCTGGATGAACTCGCGCCTTCGCAGCGCCGCGTCGCCGAATACCTGATCGACAACGCGGCGGGCATCATCGGCATGCCGATCGAGCAGGTTTCCGCCGCATGCGAAACCAGCAATACCACCGTCGTGCGTCTGTGCAAGCAGCTGGGTTACAAGGGATACAAGGGCCTATGCAACGCACTGTCGGCCGATCTAGCACTGGGCGGCATTGAGCGCTTTTCTTACGAGGAGCTCCACCAGCGCGACGATTTGCGCGCCATTTTGCAGAACGCCACCGCCTATGCGCAGGCCGCTATCGCCGATACCATGCGCGTGCTGCACGAGGAGGACTTCGCGAGGGTGGTGCAAGCCATGATTGGCGCGCGGCGGGTGGATTTTTACGGCATCGGGAGCTCAGGGCTGGTCGCGCAGGATGCGCAGCTAAAGTGGCTGCGCTCCGGCAAATATGCGCAAACCTCGGCCGACACCCACACGCAGATTGTGCTGGCAGCCAGCCTCGAGCCCACCGATGTCGCGGTGCTGTTTTCCTACTCGGGCGAAACCACCGACACCTTGGACACCCTGCTGGCGGTGCGCGAAACCGGGGCCATGGCAGTGTCGGTCACGCGCTACGGCAACAATCGCCTGGCTCGCGCCGCTGACTGCCCGCTGTATGTCGCCTCGCCGGAAAAGCAGGTGCGCATCGGGGCGATGTCCTCGCGCATGGCGATGATGCACATGGTGGATCTGCTGTTCTCGGCCTACACGGCCCAATCCTTCGACATCACCAAACCGCTATTGGACAAGACGCTGTTAGCGGTGCACGAAAAACGCGATCTGCAACGCGGCAGAAGCAAAAGGGGAGGGATTTCATGAGCTCACAAGCCAACACGTACCTTGCCTCGCTGGCAACCGAGCAAACCGACTCTCGCAGCGGTGCGCTGGACTCGCTGAACGGTTCGCAAATCGCCGCCCTGATGAACACCATGGATGCCGACGTAACCAGGGCAGTGGCTCAGGCGTTGGAGCCCATCGGTCAGGCCATCGAGGGCATTGCCGAGCGTTTGCGCGACGGAGGCAGGCTGTTCTACACTGGGGCGGGCACCAGCGGACGCCTCGGCGTGCTCGACGCGTCCGAGTGTCCCCCGACCTTTGGCGTGGAGCCCACGCTGGTGCAGGGCATTATCGCCGGGGGCGATCACGCGCTGCGCTTTGCAGTGGAAGGCGGGGAGGACGACGGGCAGGCCGGTGCGGCAGATCTGCGCGCGCGGGATTTAACCGCCGCAGATGTCGTGGTGGCGATCAGCGCCAGCGGGTACGCCCCCTACTGCATCGGTGCGCTGGACTTCGCGCGATCGGTCGGCGCGCTGGCGATTTCGCTGTGCTGCAACAGCGGCGCGGCGCTCTCTGCGCATGCCGACATCGTTATTGAAGCCCCCACCGGCAGCGAGGCGCTGGCCGGATCCACGCGCTTGCGCGCTGGCACCGCCACCAAAATGATTCTCAACATGCTCAGTACCGGCGCGATGGTGAGGCTGGGCAAGGTATACCGCAACCTGATGGTCGATATGCGCGCCAGCAACCAGAAGTTGAAGGATCGCGCGGTGCGCATCGTGATGAGTGCGCTGGGGCTGGTGCGCGCGGAAGCGGAGAGCCTGTTGGAGGCGGCGGAAGGGAACGTGAAGGCCGCCATCGTGATGCGCGCCGGTGAGGTTTCGCTGCCTCGCGCGTTGGCGCTGCTGGAGGCATGCGGCGGGCAAACCGGTGCGGCCATCCGCCAAGCGACGCGTTGAGCGGGGAGGGAACGGCTATGCGAATTATCGTACCCATCAAGCAGGTGCCCGCCACCAGCCAAGTCAACATCGATCCGCAGACCGGTGCGCTCATGCGCAGCGGCATCGACAGCAAGATCAACCCCTACGACCTGTTTGCGCTGGAGTGTGCGCTTCGCCTAAAGGAAAGTTCGGAGGACGCGCAGGGGGCAACGATTTGCGCCATCACGATGGGCCCGCCGCAAGCCGAGACGATTTTGCGTGAGGCCTACATGATGGGGGTAGACGAGGCACATTTGATCACCGACCGCGCATTTGCCGGGGCCGATGTGCTGGCGACCAGCTATACGCTGGCCTGTGCGGCGCGCCAGCTAGGGGCGTTCGATTTGGTGGTCTGTGGCAGGCAGACCACCGATGGCGACACCGCCCAGGTCGGCCCGGCAATGGCGGAACACCTGGGCATCCCGCATGCGGCGTGGGTCACCTCCGTCGAAAGCCTTGGCGGGCAAGGGATCGAAGTGGTGCAGGAGCTTTCCGATCGAATGCAGCGTGCGCGCTTGCCGTTCCCCTGCCTGATCACGGTGGAAAAGGGCATCGGCCAACCGAGGCTGCTTTCCTATCTGCTAAAAAGAAGCACTGCACAGCGACCGATATACCGTCACGATCTTGCGGGGCTGCGGGCTGATCCTGCGCGATGCGGGGCCGAAGGCTCTCCGACTCAGGTGGTCGAGGTTTTTTCACCGCCGCGCGACGCGGGGCGCGAGCTTTGGCACGGCAATGCCGAAGAGCAGGCCAACAGATTGTGTGCTTACTTGGCCCGGCATCGGCTGCTCGACGAGCGCCAGGCAGGAGGACGATAAATGGCAGGCATTCAAGTGCTCGAATCGCGCTGCACCGGTTGCGGCAAGTGCGTCGCGTGCTGTCCCTTCGGAGCGATTACCTGCGAGGATGGCAAGGCGCGCGTCAACGCAGCGTGCAAGCTATGCAAACTCTGTGTCAAACAATGCCCCGAGGCGGCGATTCGCTTTGAGGAGCGTACGGAGCAGGCCGACCTTACGGCGTATCGCGACATCCTGGTGTATGTAGAACATGCCGGAGGGCGCATCCACCCCATCACCTATGAATTGATTGGCAAGGCGCACGAGCTGGCTGCGGCGGCGGGCTACACGGTGCACGCGGTGCTGATCGGTCACGCGCTGGAGGCAGCGGGGCAAAGCCTGCGTGCCTACGGGCTGGGCAAGATACTGCTTTGCGATGCGCCGGAGCTGGCGCGCTTTACCGCCGATGCGTATGCGGCCGCCCTGGAGGCTGCGCTTCGCACGTGCATGCCCTCGGCGGTGTTGGTTGGCGCAACGCCGCAGGGGCGTTCGCTAGCGCCCCGCGTCGCCACCCGCCTGCGTACCGGTTTGACCGCCGACTGCACCGCGCTGGAGATGCGCCCGAACGGCGAGCTGGTGCAGATACGCCCGGCCTTCGGCGGCAACATCATGGCGCGCATTGTGACGCCGCGCACCCGTCCGCAATTTGCGACGGTACATTATAAGGTGTTTGATCGCATGCCGCCAAGCGCCGAGCTTCGCGGCGAGCTGCAGCGTCTGCCTTTGGACATGGCCGCGCGGCGCTCCGCCATCGAGGTGGTAGAGGAGCTGGAAAAGCCCCGCTCACACGACCTGTCCGAAGCCGAACGCATCGTGGTGGCTGGTCGTGGCGCGCAACGCAAGCAAGATATTGAGGGGTTGCATCGGCTGGCGGAGCTGCTTGGCGCGGAGATGGCTTACACGCGCCCCCTGGTCGAGAACCGCGTCGGTCACGCCTCCCGCCAGATCGGTCTATCCGGTAAGACGGTCAAGGCCAAGCTGATCCTTACCTTTGGCGTATCCGGTGCGATACAGTTTACCGCAGGCATGAGCGGATGCGAGCGCATCATTGCGGTGAACAGCGATTCCGCCGCACCGATTTTCGATGTCGCACACGTTGGCATCGTGGCCGATGTACAGAGCTTTTTGCCCGAGCTCATCGACGTGCTCAAAGGAGGCGGTACGCTTGAAGCGTTATGATAACCTTGACAAAGCCGATGTGCAGGCACTACGCGCGATATGCGCTCCGGCGCGGGTGCATTGCGGCGAGGAAATCGGGGAGGATTACAGCCACGACGAGATGGAGGAGTACGGGCGCTTTCCGCCCGACCTGCTCGTTGAGGCGCTGAACACGGAAGAGGTCAGCGCCGTGCTCCGCTATTGCAACGATCACAACATTCCCGTGACCACGCGCGGCGCGGGCACAGGACTGGTTGGCGCGTGTGTTCCCATTTGCGGTGGACTGCTGCTTTCAACCGCGCGCATGAAGGGCATCCGTGAGATCGATGAGGACAACCTGACGCTTACCTGTGCCTGCGGCACGTTGTTGATGGAGGTGCAACAGGCCGCGGCGGCGCGGGGGTTGCTTTACGCGCCCGACCCAGGCGAAAAGACCGCCACCATCGGCGGCAATGTCGCCACCAACGCCGGGGGCATGCGCGCTGTAAAGTATGGTGTAACGCGCGACTTTGTGCTGGGTATGACGGCGGTGCTGATGGACGGCACGGTGCTTCGCTTGGGTGGCAAGGTCGCCAAAAACAGCTCCGGTTACGCGCTCGATCAATTGATCGCTGGCTCGGAAGGCACGCTCGCGGTGATTACCGAGGTCACGCTCAAGCTGCTGCCCCAGCCCAAGCACACCCTCAGCGTCCTTGCCCCCTTCGCTACCCTTGAGGCCTGCGCCGAGGCTGCGCCACGCATCATACGTAGCCGCATCCTTCCCACCGCCATCGAAATCGTGCAGCGTGGCGTAATCGAGCTCGCCGAGCGGTATCTTGGCCGCAGCTTTCCCGACGCGTCTGCGCCGGTGTACTTGCTGCTGTCCATCGACGGCGATAGCCGTGAGGAACTTGACGCGCTTTGCGACACGCTCTGTGAGCTGTGCCTGGCTTGCGGCGCGCGAGACGCGCTGATCTCCAACTCCCAGGAGCGCCACGAGATGATCTGGGAATTGCGCGGCGCATTGCTCGAGGCCATCAAAAGCGATGCGCTTTACATGGACGAGTGCGACGTGGTGGTTCCGCGCAGCGCGTTAACACGGTTTGTTACCTTTTGCCATGGCCTGGAGCAGGAATGCGGCGTGCGCGTAATGAGCTTTGGGCACGCCGGCGATGGCAATCTGCATGTGTACACCCTGACCGGTGCAGGCGATCATGAGGACTTCTCACGGCGCAGCCTGCGAGCAATGCGACGCATGTACGAGCGGGCCATCGAGCTTGGGGGCCAGATTTCCGGCGAGCACGGCGTCGGGCACGCAAAGCGCGATTTCCTCCGCCAATCGGCGGGAGAGGACGCAGTGGCCCTGATGCGCCGGATCAAGCTGGCCTTCGATCCAAAGGGACTGTTAAACCCAGGGAAAGTGGTGTAATACTACCAGGAGGATTTGCTCAACCGTTATGCTACTCCTCGATAGATTTCCAGCATATCTCGCGGATCTTTTTGCGAATGGCGTTGTCGCGCGCCGGTTAGCGTAGCGGCGGGCTACGCCTCCCTCAGGCTCCTAGCCCTCCGCAAAAACCTTTCGCGATCTATTGCGTGAAATCAACGAGGACTAGGGCGTGTTTCAAAAGGTATAGGTAGTGAATAGTGGTGAAAACCAAAAGGAAAAAGCGAGTGCAAGAGCGAAATATACCACCAGAGGTGAGAAGAAATGGCGGCAACACCGAGGCGGTATGAGGTCACGGATGAGG
>JAVBLJ010000031.1:0-33925 GCA_031553615.1 Eubacteriales bacterium | reverse complement strand
TATCATTTTCATCGATGTAAAGTATAGTATGAGCTTCTGTATTGTAAGCATTTTCAGTATCTGAAAAAATCTCCTGAGCAAGTATCGCTTGTGATACAGCAATTTCAAGATCGGAATCAACCGCCTCTTGTGTACAAAACCCCGAAGATGTCATGAGAACCACGAACAGGGCAAGTGCGGTAAAAAAGCTCGTCGCTTTAAGCCCCTGTGAAGTTATTCGCAATAGCATGTGATCGCCTCCATAATACGTACGTCATTCATCATTTCTGCGTGAATAAACGAGGCTACTGCTTGCCATTCATGCTGAAAAATGTAATAGATAGTTTATCGTCATGCTTACTTGGCGCTGTACTAGGGCGTGCTTCAAAAGTAATTCTAAAACCAGCAGATCGGGGTAAGCCGCGGCGGGCGAAGCACCAAAATTCACGCGGTGGTTGACGCTCTGGGAAATCCCATCCATGTCCAGCTCTCGGCAGGAAACGTCCATGATTGTACCATCGCGGCTGAGATGCTTTCGCATGTGCAGTTGAAGGACACGATTGCCATGGCAGATAAGGCGTACGGCACAAAAAAGATTCGTGACTTCTTGGATGCACAAGGGGCGACGTATTGTATCCCGCCCAAAGCAAACGCGAAGGAACCCTGGCCTTGCGACTGGTGGCAGTACAAGGAGCGGCATCTCGTGGAGTGCTTCTTCCAGAAACTCAAGCTCTACCGGCGTGTGGCTACGCGCTTTGACAAACTCGCTCGAAGGTTCCTCGCTTTCGTCCATCTAGCTTGCATTTTTGTATGGCTCGCTTGATTATGCAGCCCATATGACTTTTGAAACACGCCCTAGTATGAGTTCCAAGCGAGCCTCGCTTCCGAAAGGGAGCGAGGCTCGTCTGTGTATTGTGTACTGTGTGCTGTGTAAAGGGGTTGCGCCTATATGAATTCCAACTACGTTTTGGCACAATCCAGCGGATCTTTATCCGATCGGCGTTGTCGTGCCCCGGTCAGCGTAGCTGCTGGCTACGCCTCCTTCGGACTCCTAGCCGAACGTAAAAATCTCTCGCTGGCTTATTGGCAAAACCTAATTGGAATTGGTATTAGCGCACTGCTGATGTTTGCGTGATAGTGTAGGACGGTTTGTGTTTTTACCCTTTTTTCTGGTGCATTCAACCGTTGCCACCGAGATAAGGCTGTCAGGCCGGCGTGCAGAAATTTTTGCATGGTGCGGCAACGGTGGATGGTGCTTATAAACAACGTTTTGCAAAAATTTCAGACTATTTACAGTAAAAAGGCGACGTGAAATAATGGGCACATCGTCAATGACCGAGCAAATGGGGGAAATGCATTTGGAGCTGAAAGTAAGAGGCGGTACAAAAAGCCATCGTTCCCTTTGGGGACGCATCTTGGATAACTGGGGATTGTATCTATTAATACTCCCCGCGCTGATCTATTTGATCGTGTTTTGCTATCTTCCGATGTATGGGGTGCAGATTGCCTTCCGGGATTATAAGGCAGTCCGTGGTATTACGGGCAGCGCTTGGGTGGGGCTCAAGCATTTTATAACCTTCTTCAATGCCTACTATTGCGGCAGGCTGATCTCCAACACCTTGCTTCTAAACCTGCTTTCGCTCCTGTTTAGTTTCCCCCTGCCGATTTGCCTGGCGCTTATGCTCAATTCCTTGAAAAGCGCTCGCTTCAAAAAGCTGACCCAAACCGTGGTCTACGTGCCCCACTTTATTTCCACCGTGGTTCTGGCGGGCCTGCTGTATATTTTGCTCTCGCCCACTTCCGGGTTGGTAAACAAGTTTATCGAAGCCCTGGGGGGAAGTGCCGTTTACTTTATGAATGAGGCAAGCTGGTTTCGACCGATCTACATTATTTCCGGCATCTGGCAGAGCGCAGGCTGGAGCTCGATTTTGTACATTGCGGCGCTGGCGGGGGTGGATCAGGAGCTATATGAGGCGGCTTCCATCGATGGGGCCACAAAGCTTCAAAAGGTTCGCTACATCGACTTCCCGCACATCATCCCCACCGCCACTATGATGCTTATTTTGAACTGCGGAACCCTTCTTTCGAGCGCTACCCAGAAAACCCTGCTGCTGCAAACCGGCGGAAACATTGAGGTTTCCGATATCATCGGCACCTATGTGTACACCATGGGCCTGGGTAAAGGGCAGTTCTCCTATACGGCAGCCATCGGACTGTTCGTGAATTTGATCAACTTTGTACTGGTGGTCGGCGCCAATCGGGTTTCCGGCAAAATGCAGGGCGAAACCCTGTTTTAAGAAAGGGGGCAGAAAACATGGCGCAGGCTACCATTGCCGATATAAAGCCTTCCAATAAAATGAAGGATGTTTGGCAGGATAAGGTATACGATATCATCAATGCAATCATGGTTGTAATCGTTTTATTGGTTGTGTTGTATCCGCTGTATTTGGTGTTGATCTGCTCCATCTCCGATGCAGGCATGGTCACCCGGGGCGAAGTAGTGTTCTACCCCAAGGGGATCACCTTTTCTGGTTATGAAGCGATTTTGAAAAACGCGGATATCTACCGATCTTACCTGAACTCCATCCTCTATACGTTTTCCGGAACCGTGATCAGCCTGGTGATGACCATGGGGGCGGCCTTCACCCTATCGCGGAACTTTCCTGGTAAGAAGCTGTTCGCGCTCATCTTTTCCTTCACGATGTTCTTTTCCGGCGGCGACATCCCAAGCTTTCTGATCATGAACAATTTGCGCCTATACAACACAGTGTGGATTTGCATACTGATGGGCGGGGTTTCCGTTTGGAACGTCATGCTGGCCAGAACCTACATTACCTCCACCATTCCCGAGGCCTTGTATGAAGCGGCCAACCTGGATGGGGCGACCCAGCTTCAGTATTTCTTTCGAATCGTTCTTCCCCTTAGCGGCACCATTATCGCTGTGCTTTCCGTCTATTACGGCATTGCCAAGTGGAACGATTACTGGACAGGGCTGATCTACATCCGGGATACCAACCTCCTGCCCCTGCAAACAGTCTTAAAGCGGATCCTGGCCACGTTGGAAACCGGCAAGGACATGCTGGAAGCCTTAGGGGCCGACCCCACCGCCGATACCGCCATGCTATTGCAGCGGGCACAGGTGGCTAAATATTGTGTGATCGTGGTTTCCACGGTTCCGGCCGTCATTCTCTATCTGTGCATGCAAAAATTCTTTGTTAAGGGCGTTATGCTCGGGTCCATTAAGGGGTAATCAATGGGGCATCAACCCCGTGATATTTTGAAGGAGGCACACACCATGAAGAAAATCCTTTCCCTGGCCATCGCGCTTGCCTTGCTGCTGGGGTGCATCCCCGCCCAGGCCGCCGACAAAAACCTGGACGTGTTCATTTGGTACCGCGACACCGACGACTTAAACTTTGGTGACATGCGCTACTTTGCGGGGGAGGACGGCATTGAAGCCAAGACGGGCATCCACGCCGACTTCACCAAGGTGCCCGGTTCCGAATGGCAGACCAAGTTGAATCTGCTGTTCGCATCCGGCGAATACCCGGATATCATCATGCGCGGCAACAATGCCGAGTTCGTCGAGACCTACGGCGTGGATCAGGAAATTCTGATCCCCTTGGATGATTACATCCAGCAGTACATGCCCAACTACGCCGCCCGCCTGGCCGCCGATCCCGCCTTGGCCGAGGCCACCCGCTCCTCCGATGGAAAGACCTACTACATCGGCTGGCTGATTCCGCAAAACATCAACGTGGAGAGCCACCTGTTCGTCAACAAGCAATGGCTGCAAAACCTGGGCTTGGAGGCCCCGAAAACCGTTCAGGGATTCGAAGATATGCTCCGCGCCTTTAAGGAAAAGGATGCCAACGGCAACGGCGATGCGAGCGACGAAATTCCGTTCACCGGTTCCTTCAAGTCCGGGGTGGATGGCATGACCCACCTGCTCTCCTTCTGGGGGGTACCGTACAACGAAAAGTTCATCAGCATCGCGAACGATGGCAAGGTCACTTCTCCCTTGCAGGGGGCCGGTCTGCGCGACGCGCTGGAGGTCCTGCACAAATGGTATGCCGAGGGCTTGATCGATATGGAAGCCGTTGCCCAGGATACCAACGCCTTTGAAGCCAAGGTGAATGCTGGCAACAGCGGCTCCTTCTGGCGCTGGCGCATGAAGGCCATGGGCACCGACGACGCGGTGGTAGAGCAGTATGAGTGCATCGTCCCCGTGGCAGCCGAAGGTTACACCGCCGTGGTTCCCAAGCACCTCGAGATTCCCGCCTTTGGCGCGGCTTTGACGGTGAACTGCAAGGATATCGAGGCGGCCCTGACCTGGCTGGACGCTCAGCTCGATTTTGAAACCATGCTTACCGGCTACAATGGCTATGTTGACACCCCCGCTGATGGCTGCTGGGAATACGACGCGAGCGGCAAGGTGACCATCATTTCCCCTCCGGGCGGCAGCAACATGACCGTACCTGGCCAGAGCGGCATGTTCTACATGTCCGGCAAGCAATACTTTGACCTGGTGAACATGCCTGTGCACCGTGTTGAAAAGAGCGATTACTGCGCCATGTACACCCAGGCCGGTATTGTGGAGGAAAATTCCTGGCACCTTTTGACCAAGGTGGCCAAGCTGAACGTGCAGGAGACCGAGGAAGCGACCCTGCTCCACGCGGAAATCCAGAAGTTTGCCGATGAGACCTTTGTCAAGTTTATTACCAAGGGCATCACCGACGCTGACTGGGATAACTACGTCAAGACTATGGATAACCTGCGCATCAATGATTACATCGCGGTATACCAGGGCGCATACGATCGCATGAACGCCGCCGAATGATCGATTGCGCAAATGTAAAAACATTGCTATAGTGTAGCTAGCGCATCTTGGCGGGGCTGTCGCATTGTGATTGCGGCAGCCCCGACTGGCATAACGGGAATGGGAACGAAATGAAATATCAAAACCCAATCATACCTGGCTTCAACCCGGACCCCAGCATCGTTCGGGTGGGGGGAGATTATTACCTGGTTACAAGCTCCTTTGAGTATTTCCCCGGCATTCCCATTTATCATAGCCGGGATTTGGTCAATTGGACGCAAATCGGTAACTGCATTGGTCGGGAGAACGCTTTGCCGCTAAAGGATGCTACGGATTCCGGCGGCATCTGGGCGCCTACCATCCGCTATTATCAGGGCACATTCTATATCACTGCCACCCTGGATGTCATGGGCAACTTCATCATCTGTTCCCGAACGCCGGAAATGGGTTGGTCCAAGCCGGTTTTCGTCCCCAT
The DNA here is from genome assembly GCA_031553615.1 of Eubacteriales bacterium. Lineage (GTDB taxonomy): Bacteria > Bacillota > Clostridia > Christensenellales > Aristaeellaceae > WQXF01. The sequence continues at coordinate 28,652 of JAVBLJ010000031.1, read as the reverse complement.
GGGCGGCATCGATCCATCGCTGCTTTTTGAGGATGGGAACGCCTATTATTGCACCAATCACCGGGTCAATCCCGATCGGGAAGAGATTTCGATGGCCATCGTTAACCCGGATACAGGCGAGCTTCTCAGCGCGATTCAACTGCTTTGGGAAGGCACTGGCGGCGGATACACCGAAGCGCCGCATGTGTATCATATCGGCGAGTGGTACTATCTATTAACTGCCGAGGGGGGCACCAACTTCAACCACATGGTCACCATCGCCAGAAGCCGGGATATTTGGGGGCCCTACGAAAGCTGCCCTCACAACCCCATTTTGTCCAACCGTCACGATACCACCAAGCAGGTGCAGTGCACCGGCCATGGCGACCTGGTTCAGGATGGGAACGGTCACTGGTGGATGGTGCATCTGGGTACCCGGCTTTCGCGCCGCACCATGACCAATCTCGGCCGGGAAACCTTTCTGTCGCCGGTTCAATGGCAGGATGGCTGGCCTGCGGTTGGGGTGGACGGCCAGGCTGTCATCAATGGGGAAGGCCCTCTGGAGGAAGCGCAGCAAGAGCTGCCTGCCTTTCACCCGGATTTTTTCAATCCCCAGTGGGAGCCGCAGTGGCTGTTTTTGCGGGAGCCGGATTGGCGGTGTTACCATCGCGGGCAGGGGACTTTGTGCCTGGATCCAGCCCAGCCCTTCACCTTTGCGGCGCTGCGCCCGAGGAATTTTGCCTGCGCCCTGCAGGCCTCGTTCTGCTTTTCACCGCAAATGGTAGGCGACGAGGCGGGCCTCATGGTCTACCTGGCATCCGATTTTCATTACTGCTTTGCGAAGGTGAAGCATCTGGATGGGGAGTATGTGGTGCTTGAAAAAACCGCCGAGGATTTCTCCCAAACCGCCTTTAAACAAAGGATAGGGGAGGGCAAACTTACCTTGAAGCTGGTGGCGGATAAGGAATACTATCATTTCTATTTCGCCTTAAACGAGGATCCTTTGCGGGAGGTTGCCAAGGCTTCTACCCGATTCCTTTCCTGCGAGGTAGCGGGCCGCTGCTTCACCGGCACGGTGATGGGGGTTTGCGCGAAAGCTGCGGGGAATACCTCTGCCGTTATGCGGATTGATGATTTTTGGATGCGTTAAGATCGGCACAACGAAAGGCGGTGGCTTTTGGATGGCAAAACCGATGAAAAAAGAACGCATGCCCCTTATGTGGCAATACTTTTTTTCTTACTTGGCGGTGATGGTCATTTTGATTATTACCCTATTTGGCTTTGCCTACAATAGTTTTTACCGTTACCACCGGGAGATCATGCTGGGCAACTATGAAAAGGAGATCGCGCTTATTGGCGAACGGAACGCAAGCGAGCTAAACCAGTTGGTGAACATGGCCAATCAGATCACGGCTTCACCGGACGTAACCCCCTTTCAGTTTTCAAAGGAACCGGAAAAATCGTACCGATTGAAAACCCAATTGGCATCCTATAAATCCTGCAACGATTTTGCCTATGGTATGTATCTGATTTTTGATTCGGATGATTATGTCTACTCCCCGGTTTCTTCGTATCGGCTGGACAGTTTCGCCGACTCCGCGGCGCAGTTTGGCATCATGACCCCGGCGGAGTTGATCGATGCGCTTCGCAACACCAGGAGGATCAACCTCAAGCCCATTCAGTCGGTGTACGGGTACCTGTTCACCTCTGTTGCCGCCGCAAGGCAGATGATGCCTGTTTTTGCGCCCATTGGCTACAACCGGGGGGTGCGTTCCGGGATCATGATGTTCTTGGTGGATCAAAGCACATACACCCGGCTTTTTGATACCGTTGCGCCGGGTGCAAAGGATATTTACATCGTAGGCGCAAACGATGTCTTGGTTTCCCGCAATGTTTCCGGAGTGCCGCAGGAGCTGGTGCTGGAAAAAGCAGGGGAAGGGGCCACGGAACTGGGCTTCGAAGGCAAAAACTATCTGCTGGTGGCAACGCAAAAGGATGGCATGGATTTGCGCTACCTTATGCTTGTATCCGAAGAGGAAACCCGAATCGCCTTCGTGGGCTCTATGCAGATATTTGTCGTGTTGCTGACCATCATATCCGCGCTTTGCTTGCTGTTCATTACCCGGTTTGTGCAGTCCAGGATCAAGCCCATTCGGCTGGTGCACTCCATGCTTTCCGATAGAAGGCCCAATGGAAACGAGCTGATGGAAATTCGCGATGGGGTGCAAAAGCTCATCGATGAAAATGCTTCGCTCAGCACCCAGATGGGAAGCGTCGAAACCCTGCGCAAAGCGGATTTTGCGCGTCGATTTTTGGTTGGTGAGTTTGCTTCCATGGATGAATGCCTGAACGCGGCGGAGCAAATCCATGTCAACATCGATACAAGGTTCTTCGTGGTGGCCATTATCGCCAAGCCCCAGGGCGCGGATTACGATATGAACACGGAAAAGTTGAATCATTTGTTTGATGACCAGGTTTGCGGGGTTTCCAGAACGCTTGGCCTGGAAAACAAGATGGTGCTGATTGCCTTTGGGAACGATGAAAGTAAGGTGATCACTTGGCTGGAGGCGAAGCTGGCCGGGCTAAGGGCTTGCTGCAACGGCATGACCATGGCCGTCAGTTCTGTCCATAATCATTATACCCAGGGACAAAATGCCTATTTGGAGGCGGAAAACGCATTTGAAAATCGCTTCATGTACGGAAACAGTGAGTTGATTCGGTTTAGGCAAACGGATTCGCACAAAAATGCGGATGCGGGCAACACCCAGCAGGTGGTGGATCGATTGGGCTCCGCGCTCAAGGCCGGGGATGGCCCGCGTGCGTACACCGCTCTTTCAGAATTATCCAGGCTCATGCGAAATATGCATACCAGCTTGTTTGGATTCAGATGTCTATATAACGATATCTTGAACGTGATCACCGGCGAAGTGGGCGAGCAGGATGTCCATGAGGCCAGAGTCTACGATTTGTTCAGCTTGAGCCAGTGCCTTTCGCTGGATGATCTGGATGCGATGCTCAAAGGCACTTGCAGCCAAATCATCAAAGCCCATGGTGCAAAGGGTACCAACGAGATACCCAAGGATATCGTCAGAGCCCATGAGCTGATCCGGCAGCGGTTTTCGGAGCCGGGGCTATCCGTTGCCTCCATCGCGGCGGAGCTGGGGCTATCCGATTCCCGGCTATCGGTGGATTTCAAAAAGGCGTACCAGATAACCCCTCTTGAAGCCCTGACCCAGGTGCGCATGCGCCGGGCTAGGCGGCTGCTATGCCAAACCGATATGCCGGTAAAGGATATCGCCCTGGAATGCGGCTACTACGATGTATCCGGCTTCAACCGCCGGTTCAAGGCCTATACGGGCATGACGCCCCAGCAATACCGGCAGGCGGAAGAAGGAGGGGACACCCATGAGCAGATTTGATTTTTCGACCCAGCTGCTTCACGGCTGCGACTACAACCCGGATCAGTGGTTGGATAGACCCGATGTGCTAAAAGAGGATATTCGGCTGATGAAGCTGGCGGGCATCAACGTGGTTGCGATGGGCATGTTCTCCTGGGCCAGCCTAGAGCCCGAGGAGGGGGTGTATACCTTTAGTTGGCTGGATGAAATCATGGATACCCTGCATGCTGGCGGCATCAAGGTGATGCTCTCGACGGTCAGCGGCGGCAAGCCCCCATGGCTGGTGAGAAAGTATCCGGACAGCATGCGCATGAACGAAAACCGGGTGCGCCTGTTGTACGGCGATCGGGAAAACCAGTGCAACTCCCATCCGCTGTATTTGGAAAAAGTGCGCATGCTGGATGGGATGCTGGCCGAGCGGTATGCCCATCATCCGGCGCTGATCCTTTGGCATATTTCCAATGAGATATACGGCACCTGCCATTGCCCGCGATGCCAGGCGCTGTTTCAGGCTTGGCTCAAGCGCAAGTATGGCGCCATTGAGGAATTGAACCGGCAGTGGTGGGCGACGTTTTGGAGCCACCGTTACACCCGGTTTGAGGAAATTGAATCCCCTTCTCCCGTGGGAGAAAAGGCCGTCCATGGCCTGGCGCTGGATTATTGGCGGTTTTATTCGCAGCTGAGCATCGACTTAATCAAGATGGAAATTGAGGCGGTCCGGCCCTATAATCCCGAAATACCGGTAACCACCAACATGTTCCACCTGGATTGTGGGGTGGATTATCATGAGTTGGCCAAGGCTTTGGATATCACCTCCTGGGATTCCTACCCCAGATGGCATACCGGCCCGGACGAAAAAAGCGAGTGGGACGTGGCGATTTCGGCGGCGTTCACCTTTGATTACTGCCGTTCGCTTCGAAAGGACAAGCCCTTTTTGCTGATGGAAAGCACCCCCAGCACCGTGAACAATAGCGAGGCATGCAGGGTAAAGCGTCCCGGCATGCACATGCTCAGCGCCATGCAGGCGGTGGCCTTTGGAGCAAATTCGGTGCAATATTTTCAGTGGCGCAAATCCCGCGGCGCATATGAAAAATTTCATGGCGCGGTGGTTGGGCACGGCGGCGGTGAGAATACCCGGGTGTTCAGAGATGTGGCCGCGGTGGGGCAAAAGCTGAAGGAGCTGGGTGCCTTCAAGGATGCTGGCACGGATGCGCAGGTCGCCATCCTCTACGATCAGGACAACATCCGCGCCCTGCATGAGCAAAAAAGCCTCAAGCGACAGAAGAAGGACTTCGAAGCCGTTATCTTGGAGCACTATGACGCGCTGAAAAAGAATTATGTTTCAGTGGATGTGATTTCGCGCCAGGACGATTTCAGCCAATACAAGGTGATCACTGCGCCCGTTATATACATGTTCGCTGACGATACTGCCGAGAAGATACGCGCATACGTCGCGGGCGGCGGGCGCTTTGTGACCACGTTCTATTCGGGGTTGGTGAATGAAAACGATTTGGTTTTTGAAGGCCTTCCACCGCATGGGCTCAACGATGTGCTGGGCCTTTGCGCAGAGGAAACCGATGGGCTTACGGATTGGCAATACAACACCGTCCGCTATGCGGGCGGCGAATACCGGGCCATAGACTTTTGCGATATTCTGCCCAGGGTTACGGCTAAGGGGCTCGCGACCTATGGGGATGATTTTTATCAGGGTTATCCCGCTATCACCCGCAATGAATATGGCGCAGGCGCTGGGTACTATGTGGCGTTCCGCAGCCAGGATGGGCTGCTCGCGGCGCTATACGGCGATGTGATCAAGGATGCCGGGGTCAAAAAGATTGTCGATGCGCCGTATACCCCCAACGTGATGGCGGCGGCGCGGGGCGGCCAAGTGTTTTTGATGAACTTCGGCACCGAGCCGCGAACCATTGCGGGGCATTGCTTGGCCGGGTACGAATGCGCCATCGTGCAAGGAGACGGAACATGAAGCTGATGATACCTCCGGCGGCCATCACCGAAAGCTCCGCCGCGATTGTTTGGGATAAAACCGGGGAAAGCTGCCGGGTTTATTTGGGCGATGAATGCGTAGGGGAAACGGTGCACGGCGATTACACCTTCTGTGGACTGAAAAGCGATGCGGCCTATACCGCCCGAGTAGAATCAGCTCAAAAATGCGCGAAGGTTGCGTTTAGGACCCTCCCTGAAAAAAGCGCCGTCAGCATCTGCGAATTCGGCGCGGATGGTGATGGGGCAATGCTGAACACTGCCTGCATTCAAAGAGCCATCGACAACTGCCCCAAGGGAGGCAAGGTTTGCGTGCCCCAGGGGGTGTTCGTAACCGGCGCGCTTTTCCTCAAATCGGATATGACGCTGTATCTGGAGAAGGGCGCGGTGCTGCTTGGCAGCACGGATACCAACGATTATCCGGTTTTCACCTATCGCTGGGAGGGCATGGAGCGCCCCTGCTATGCAAGCCTGATCAATACCGGCAACTTGCATGGCGAGCCCCTTGAGAACATTGCCATCGAGGGCGAAGGGGTTATCGATGCCAGCGGCGTGGCGCTGTTTCACAGGGAGCTTGAGGAAAACAAAGGCTTTCGTGGGCGTGCGGTGTGCTTAAGGCATGTCAGCAACCTGTATTTGCGCGGGGTTACGGTGAAGCAATCGCCCGCGTGGTGCGTGCATCTGATTTACTGCCAAAATGTCACGGTGAATGGGGTGCGCGTCTACACAAAGCAGGACGAGCAGGGAAAACGTTATGAACATGTCTTTAACGGCGACGGCCTTGATCCCGACTCCTGCCGCGATGTGTTTGTGTTCGCCTCCAAGATTGCCAGTCAGGACGATTGCATCGCCATCAAGTCGGGCCGCGATGCGGAGGGGCGGCGGGTGGGCATCCCCGCCGAAAACCTGCGCATCACCAATTGCGATTTTTTGAGCGGTTTTGGGGTGGCCGTCGGCAGCGAGATGTCAGGGAGCGTTCGCAACGTGTATGTGGGGGATTGCCGCTTTCAAAATGCGTACAGCGTGGGCAGCGTGAAGTGTCCGCGCGGGCGCGGCGGCATCATCGAGCATGTGCTGTATGAGGATTGCGAGTTCAAGAACGAGTCGCTAGAGCATTCCGATTGCCGCTGGTTTCGCGGCGCAATCTATGTGGATCATTTTTATGGCCATGACGCATTGGATGTGGACGCGAAGCAGCCGGTGACCGATGCAACCCCCGCGATTCGGGATGTCACGTTCCGCAATATTTCCATAGACACTGTGGCAGGCAACGCCATTTTCTTATGCGGCCTGCCCGAGCGGCCCCTGGAAAGCATCACCTTGGAAAATGTGAGGGCGGTCGGCAAATATGGCATGAAGGCGTTTCATGTGAGCGGCCTGGCCATGCGCAATGTCACGGTTTCCTCGCGAGAGGACGAACCGTACGTGTTCCAAAACGTTCTGGAGGTGGAGTGATGTCGGCGGCATTTGCGCTTTCCCTGGATACGATCATCGTGGCGGATGCGCTCCAAGCGAGCATTGCCATGCTTCAAAAGGACATGGCGGATGTTTTGACATCACACGCAGGAGAAAACTCCATCGTGCTCAAGGGCGATGCATCTTTGGCGCGGGAAAGCTACCGGATGGATGTGGGCGAAACGGAAATCATCATCCACTATGCCGACGGGCTGGGCGCGGCCTATGCGCTGATGCAGCTGAGCGAGCGGTGCTTGGGGGTTCCGCCCCTGGCGTTCTGGAATGAAACGGTGCTTGAAACCAAGGCGTCGGTATCCATCCCGTGCGGAGTATACTATAGCGCCGCCCCTGCCGTGCGATATCGCGGCTGGTTTGTAAACGACGAGGTGCTGCTGGACGGGTGGCCGGATACCCCGGAGGATGAGCGCACGATGTGGCGGCGCATCTTTGAAACCATACTGCGCCTTAAGGGCAATATGGTGATCGCTGGCACCGATAGGGGCGGCGAGGAATTGAGCGAAATGGCTGCCGATATGGGGCTGATTCTCACCCACCATCACACCGAGCTGCTGGGGGCGCGAATGTTTGCGCGGGTGTATCCGGAGATAGAGCCGAGCTATCGAAAGCATCCCGAACTGTTTGAAGGGCTTTGGCGCGAAGCCGTGGAGAAGATGCGCGACCGGGAGGTGGTATGGGCGATCGGCTTTCGCGGGCAGGGTGACATGGCGTTTTGGGAGCGCGAGGCAGGCTTTGATACCGATGCAAAGCGCGGTGAATACATCGTAAATGTGATGCGCCGCCAAATGGAAATCGTGCGCGAGGTGCTGCCGGACGCGGTTTTTTGCACCAATCTTTATGGCGAGATGATGGGGCTCTATCAAAATGGCTTTTTGCCCATCCCGGATGAGGTCATCAAAATCTGGGCCGACAACGGCTATGGCAAGATGGTTTCGCGCAGGCAAGGGAATATGAACCCGCGCGTACCCTCTATGCCGCTCAGGAGCGAGAAGGGCCTGAATGGGCTGTATTACCATGCGTCATTTTATGATCTTCAGGCCGCCAATCATATCACCATGACGCAAAACCCGCCGTCGTTCATCGCGGATGAATTGACGGAGGCTGTGCGGCATGGCGCAACAGCGTACTGGCTGATCAACGTCGGCTCCATTAAGCCGCATATGTATATCCTTGATCTTATCGCCAGGCTTTGGACCGACGGCGCTGCCGATGTGGCGGCGCATGCGGCCCACTATGCCGAGACCTATTATGGCGACGCGCGCGTTGCGGAGCTGCTGACCGGGTTTTCAAGCCATGCACTGCAATATGGTGTGAACGCCGATGACAAAGCGGGTGATCAGTATTATCATTTCCCTCTCAGGTCGTTTCTGAGACGTTTGATGATGGGTGACGCGCAAGCAGGGGTTCGCGATTTGATTTGGGCGGAGGGCGAGAGGCCGTACTTCGAGCAGCTTGAGGGCATCGGCACAAAGTGCGCAAACGCCATAACCGGCTGGCAGGATTACCTGGATGCTTGTGAAAACCTCGATCTTCACGCGGCGGGCAAGCAGCTTTTGCGCGATACCCTGATATTGCAGGCCACCCTCCACCTGACCGGTTGCCAGGCCCTGCGCGATGTCTACTATGCCGTGAGGGCGCTGAAGGCGCAAGAAGCCGTGAAGGCATATTTGTACATCAATCGCGCCCTCAACGCGCACAGGCGCGGGCTTGGCGCGATGTTGGCTGCCGAGCACGGCGCGTTTCAGCATATGTACCGCAACGATTGCTTCACCAATGTGCGCTTTTCCATCCGCATGCTGGAGGCCGCGCGCGCATGGCTTCGCACGGTATACGATGGAGATATGCAGTATGATTGGGAGCTGCAATATCTTCTGCCGGTGTCCAGAACCCTGGTGAGAGTGCTCACCCACCGCACCAACCAGCTGGACGACGAAGCTCTTGCCGCGGCGCTGCATGAAGTGATCGAACTGTAGTATCGCTATATCAAATTATCTTCCGCGATCTATCTCAAGAAAGCTAACGAGGAATAGCATAAGGAGAAAACCATGAGCGAGATAAAGCGGCTGATTGACAATCTGCTCGAGCCACCCAAGGAGTTCACCCCCATTCCCTTTTGGTTTTTGAACGACACCCTCGACAAAGAGGAGCTCAAGCGCCAATTGACCGACTTTTGCGATAAAGGCGTGCATGGCGTGGTGGTACACCCGCGCATTGGGTTGCCCAAGTCGATGCCCTATCTGTCCGAGGAATACTTCGATTTTATGCGTTTTATCGCGCAGACCGCCAAGGAGCTGGACATGCGCCTGGTGCTTTACGATGAGGCGATGTACCCTTCCGGAAGTGCGCATGGCGAGGTGGTGCGGCGCAACCCCGGGTTTGCGTCCAAGGGCATCGCATTAAGGCGCGATGCAGGCCTAGGGGAAGTGATCGCTACCCTGCCCGGCGGCATGCGCTTGGTAAACACGTTTAGCGGCGGCACGATTCGTGGCATCCACTTTGGCGAGGACGACGGTGAGGCAAACCCGCCTCCCTCCGCAGATATCCTTAACAAGAATGCGGTAGCGCTGTTTATTCAGTTGACGCATGATCGGTATTATGCAGAGCTTAGCCCATACTTCGGCTCGACCGTCATCGGCTTTTTTACCGACGAGCCCTGTGTATTGGGGCGCAATACAAGTGGGTTTTTCCCGTGGACCGATGGGCTTGAAAGGGACATCATCGCGGAGGGCGGCGCGTTGCCTGACTTGGCGGCCCTTTTTGAAGGAAAGGCCAATAAAACGACGGTGATATATCACCGCATCCTTCAAAAGCGACTTTGCGAAACCTACTATCGTGCACTGTTTGATTGGTGCGATAGTCATCACATTGCGCTGATGGGGCACCCCGAAAGTAGCGATGACATGGAGGAGCAGGCGTATTTTCACGTTCCGGGGCAGGACTTGGTGTTTCGTCGGGTGTCGCCGGAAACGGGTGCGCTGCATGGGCTTGATTCGGTGCAGGCAAAGTGCTCCGCCGACGCGGCGCGTCTGCTGGGCCGCCGAAGGAACTCCAACGAGTGCTTTGGCGTTTGTGCACGCAAGGACCATCCGTGGCATCTGACCGGTGGGGACATGAAGTGGTTTATCGACTATTTGGCCGTGCGCGGCGTGAATCTGTTTATTCCGCATGCGTTTTATTATAGCCTGCGCGGCGCACGCAAGGATGAGCGCCCGCCCGATGTCGGCCCCAACAACATTTGGTGGCCCCATTATCGGCATTTTTCAACGTATATGAAGCGGCTTTCCTATCTTTTGACCGACTCACAGGATTGTGCGTCCGTCGCGGTCATTTGCGAAAGCGGAGCCATGCCTGTGGAGGAAGTTGTGCCGTTTTATGAGCACCAGATCGGGTTTCACTATGTGCCGCACGAATGGCTTGATCGCGCCAGGGGGTATCGGTACTATCTGGCGGATGCCGAGCTGCCGCTTGACGCACGGCGGATCACGAGCCATGAGGCAGTTCTGGAACGCGATTTTGTCGCCGATGCCTTTATGAAGGACTTGCGGGTTGCGCACCTGATCAAGGCGGGGGTGCCGATGTATTTGTTGTGCAATGAGGGGGAGAAACCCATTTCAGGCCACGCGCGCGTGCGAGAAAAAGGCGGGTACCTCCTGTTTGATTTGTGGACAGGAGAATATTTTGCTCAAGAGGGAGAGCTGGCCTTTGCGCTTGCGCCCAGGCAAAGCCTGCTTGTGCTGGTGGACACCGAGCGCAGCATTAGCTGCCGCCCCCAAACACAGCGGCGCTACATCGCCCCGGCATTTGCCTGCGTGATGCAAGACAATCTGCAATGCGCCTACGAGGCGATCTACAGCGCGGATGCCGTTTGGGGTACCGAGGCGTTGCGGGTGCAGGGTGAAGAAATGGTTGAATGCGTCGTGAACGGCAGCTTTGCAGGAGTTTCGTTTTGGAATGAGCACCTGTTTGATGTGGGCCAATACCTTCATCCGGGCGAGAATCACATCCGCCTTGTCGCTACAGGTAGCGCCGCAAACCGCTATCCGGATAGCAAAGCGCGGTGAATACATCGTAAATGTGATGCGCCGCCAAATGGAAATCGTGCGCGAGGTGCTGCCGGACGCGGTGTTTTGCACCAATCTATATGGCGAGATGATGGGGCTCTATCAAAATGGCTTTTTGCCCATCCCGGATGAGGTCATCAAAATCTGGACCGACGGCGCTGCCGATGTGGCGGCGCATGCGGCCCACTATGCCGAGACCTATTATGGCGACGCACGCGTTGCGGAGCTGCTGACCGGGTTTTCAAGCCATGCACTGCAATATGGTGTCAACGCCGATGACAAAGCGGGCGATCAGTATTATCATTTCCCTCTCAGGTCGTTTCTGAGACGTTTGATGATGGGTGACGCGCAAGCAGCGTTTCGCCGATCCTGATGCGCTGCGGGCCCAGATTGCGCTGGATGCGGCGCGTGCGCGCGCGGTGCTGGCGGACGAGCGATAGCACAGGCTGTGCGGGCTTCCATACCGCCGCCGCTTGCCTGCTATTCCCCCTCCATTTGCGCCATGCGTGCCCTTTTATCCAATTCCGCAATCAGCTGATCCAGCGAAAGCCGGCCATCGGCATACGCGGTTAGTGGCTGATCGAGGTCCGCGAACAGCAGGGGATGCTCGACGAAATCCAGGGTAGGCGCGAGCTTGCGGTATTCCGCGATTCGCTCCGGCGCAATAATCCACTGGCTGCGCTCCGATACGGCGAGTATGCGCTCCGCCTCCTCCCGGTAGCCCTCCAGGCGTTTCTGATCAACCTTGGGAGCGGTTTTGAGCAGCTCGTTTACCTCCGCGATGATTGCCCGCTGTTCTAGCACCGATTGCTGGTCGTACTCGCTCGCCACCGGCTGATTTTCATCAGGCCGCATGAGGATGCGCTGCTCGTCGTTCACATGCGTCGCCAGGTACTCCAGCAGGATCATTGCCTGCTCCGGATGACGGCTGTAGGGATTGAGCAACGCAAGGGTAAGCGAAGCCGGTGTTTTGGCCGATACGTCCGCCGCGAAGGGCGGTGCTGCGACCGCCCGCATCGGCGGCCATTGCCCATCGCTTTGTCCCCCTAACCATACATAATTCATGTTCAGCAGGCAGTTTCCGGCGAAGCTATCGGACGTATTGGGCCGCGTGGGCAGGTTGGAGGCCTTGGCCAACATTTCGCGAAATTCCAGGGTATCAAAGGAAAGCGGCTGACCCGGCACATCGTAGGTTCGCACATACTGCTCCAGTACATACGTAAGAAAGGTCGACCGCAGATCGTCGCGTGCTTGCCAAGAAAGAACCGGGGCGAGCAGGGCGACGGAATCGCTTTCTTCCTCCCAGGCCTGCAGCACGTCCAGCATTTTGCCCAGGGTAGCAGGGAACGCGCCGATTCCATATTCCTCCAATCCGGCATCGTTCACGCCCCACATCGTTACGTCCATTTCCAGCGGATAAGCCAGCAGCCTTCCTTCGCGCAGCACAGCATCCTGCACCGGTGCATACATGCTCGCCACTTCCCGCGTGAGTATGTCCGAGCCGGAAAGGTCGGCCGGGTACCCCTTGTCGAGTAGTGCTTGAACCTGCAGGGTTTGCGTAACCGCGAAGAGATCATAGTGATCATCGCCCGTTCGCAGCAGCATCGGCACGGTGTCCGACGAATAATCCGTGGGGGTATCGACTGTAACGGGAATCTCCGGATGCTCCCGGGCAAACGCGTCTAGCAGGCGGGAATCTACATATCCGTGTATGAGCAGGGGTGAAACCGCATGCTGGGGATCTATATTGCGCACCACCACCGAATGATCGCTTGTTATTGCCACGTAGTGACCGCTGGGCAGCAGGACCGCATACGATGCGGATAGGGCATAGCTGATCGCGACGCTGGTTTGTACCGTCCATTGGTCTTCGACGAGGCGCAAAAGCTGCCGATTGCTAACGGCGTAGAGCGCCTGTGCAGCTGCATCCCAGGCAATCGCCCCGTCGCTTTCCGTGGGCAGCAGGGGGAACCGCCGCAGCACCTCGCCCGTGGCCGCATCCAGCAGCACCGGGTTGGGCCGCGATGGCTGCCATTGCCCCGCCGCCGGAGTATTCGCCACCAGCGCAAGCAGTTCGCCTGGTTGGCAGGGTGCTATTTGGATCACATTCTCGGTGGGCAATGCTTCACGCTTGCCGGTGCGTGCATCGAAGCGTAACAACGCATGCTGCTCCACCGAGGCCCAGGGCTCACGGTATAGCAGGAGGAGCGAATCCCCCTCCCAGACGGGGCAGGATACGTCTGGCCCCAGCAGCTCATCCCCCGCGTTCGTGTTTAGCCCCTCGAAGTCCAAGCGGACATGCCAGCGAACGCCGCCATCTTCCAGCGTGCCCAGCACCCCATCTGCCTTGCGAATCAGGGTCAGCGAATCCCCGCCGATGAGAAGAATATCCGTTCCGCTGCCTCGCAGACCTAGCCCCTGCTCATCCAGCAGTAGCTCTGCGGCTTCATCTCCAACGTGGTAAGTGTACAAATTCCTTTGGCCGACGATCAGGTACAGCGTATCGCCAACCACCGCGCCGCTGGAGGGATGAAGCTCCGCGGTTTCTCCAAACAGGATTGTATCGCCCGGTGCGGCTTGCGCGCAGCAGGCGACACATACGCAGAGCATTGCCAGAAGCCAAAAAGAAGCTCGTTTCATTTGAAATATCCTCCGTCTGTGCGCAGCAGATTGCGACGGCGTTAACAGCGCCTTGTATATGCCAGAAACAGGAATAACCCTTTCGGGCTATTCCCATCTGCTCAATTTTGCTTCACATCCACTCGCAAGCTTGCGAGAATAATATACCATTTTTGCAAAAAAAATACACGTGTTGATAATTCAAATAATGCCTTTATTTCCCGTTTCTTCGGGATTCCTTTCTGGAGCTAGGCGATGCTAGGCAGCTTCCGCATTTTTTCGCAAACCATGGTTTACAAAACCTTTTCCCCGTGTTACAATAAAAGGCGCGTTTTAAGAACCGCCCGCCCAGTTGGTCGATTCTCCAACGTCCTACTTGGCTCGCGGCGATTGCCACTGAATTTTAGGAGGTTTTTTCACATGGACAAGGATCGCAAGTTGGAAATCATCCAGGATTACGCCCGTCACGAGGGCGACACCGGTTCCCCCGAAGTGCAGGTCGCGCTGCTTACCGAGCGCATCAATCACCTGAACGGTCACCTTCTGGATCACAAGAAGGATCACCATTCCCGCCGGGGCCTGCTGCTGATGGTTGGTCAGCGCCGTGGACTGCTGGATTACCTCAAGAAGATCGACATCGAACGCTATCGCGCGCTGATTGCCCGCCTCAACCTGCGCAAGTAATCTCTCGTTGAGGCAAGGCTCATAGAAAAGCCGTCCTTTGGGAGAGCATATTGCTTGACTGAAGTCGGCTTTTCTCGCACATGCGTGGTTCATATTCGACAAAAGCAGGAGACCTGAAAGGAGACCCCGGAAATGCACAAGGTTTATGAAATGGATCTTGCCGGACGCAAGCTTTCGCTGGATTTCGGCAAGTACGCCGGGCAGGCGAATGCCTCGGTGCTGGTACGCTACGGAGATACCGTGGTGCTCGTGGCCGTCACATCGTCGCCCAAGCCGCGCGAGGGCATGGATTTCTTCCCCCTGAGCGTGGATTTTGAAGAGAAGCACTACGCTGTGGGCAAGATTCCCGGCGGCTTCATCCGCCGCGAAGGTCGGCCTTCCGAAAAGGCCATTCTGACCGGTCGGTTGATCGATCGCCCGATCCGCCCGCTGTTCCCCAAGGGCATGCGCAACGACGTGCAGGTCGTGGCCATGGTCATGTCGGTGGACGTCAATCTCCCGCCCGAGATTCCGGCGATGATCGGCTCCTCGGCGGCGCTCTGCGTCTCCGATATCCCCTTTGGCGGGCCGACCGGCTCTGCGATGGTGGGCTACATCGATGGCGAATACATCTTCTGCCCCGATGAGGCGCAGCGCGCCGCTTCCGATTTGCACCTGATCGTCTCCGGCACCAAGGACGCCGTGATGATGGTCGAAGCCGGTGCGAACGAAGTTAGCGAGAAGATCATGCTGGACGGCATCCTCTTCGCCCATGAGCAGATCAAGAAGATCGTGGCCTTCCAAGAACAGATCGTGGCTGAGATCGGCAAGCCCAAGGCCGAGTACCCGCTTTCGCTCACCGGCCAGGATATTACCGATGCGGTAACCGAGTACGCGTACGATCGCTGCGTGTGGTCGTTCGATACCTTTGTGCGCAGCGAGCGCCAGGAGCGCGAGGAGCAGGTCAAGGCCGAGGTGCAGGCGCACTTTGCCGAAATCTTCCCGGGCCGCGCCTCCGAGATCGGCGATGCGCTCTACTACCTCAACAAGAAGATCATGCGCAAAAAGATCATCGACGACGGCGTGCGTCCCGATGGCCGCAAGCTGCGCGAAGTGCGCCCGATCTGGGGCGAGACCAGCGTGTTGCCGCGTCCGCACGGCTCCGCGGTGTTCACCCGCGGCGAAACCCAGGTCATGACCATCGCCACCCTGGGCGCGATGGGTGATGCGCAGATCATTGATGGACTGGGCAGCGAGAATAGCAAGCGCTACATGCATCACTACAACTTCCCGCCGTATTCCACCGGCGAAGCGGGCCGCCTGCGTTCGCCGGGCCGCCGCGAAATCGGTCATGGCGCGCTGGCCGAGCGCGCGCTCGAGCCGGTGATCCCCACCGAGGAGGAGTTTCCGTACGCCATCCGTCTGGTCAGCGAAGTCATGTCCTCTAACGGCTCCACCTCGCAGGCCTCGGTTTGCGGCTCCACCATGGCGTTGATGGACGCGGGTGTGCCGATCAAGGCCCCCATCGCCGGCGCGGCCATGGGCCTGATCAAGGATGCGGAAAGCGGCAAGGTCGCCGTCCTCACCGACATCCAGGGCCTGGAAGATTTCCTGGGCGATATGGACTTTAAGGTCGCCGGTTCCATGAACGGCATCACCGCCATTCAGATGGATATCAAGATCAAGGGTATCGATGAGCCGATCCTGCGCCAGGCGCTGGAGCAGGCGCTGGAAGCCCGCCTGCATATCCTGGGCAAAATGCTGGAAGTCATTCCGCAGCCCCGGCCCGAGCTTTCGAAGTACGCGCCCAAGATCATTCGCTTCATGATCAACCCCGAGAAAATCCGCGAGGTCATTGGACCCGGCGGAAAGATGATCAACAAGATCATTGCCGAGACCGGCGTGAAGATCGATATCGAGGATGATGGCCGCGTGTTCATCTCCACCCCCGACGAGGAAGCCGCCGCCAAGGCGCGCCGCATCATCGAGGGCATTGCCAAGGATATCGAGGCTGGCGAAGTGTTCATGGGCAAGGTGGTACGTATCATGACCTTCGGCGTGTTCGTGGAGCTTGCGCCTGGCAAGGACGGCATGGTGCACATCTCCAAGCTGGCCAACGAGCGCGTCGAGAAGTGCGAGGACGTGGTCAATATCGGCGATGAGATCGAGGTTCGCGTGGCCGAGATCGATAGCCAGGGCCGCATCAACCTGGTACGCAACGACATCGTGTACGACCGGCCCGATGGCCCCGCGCGTCCGCCCATCACCGATCGCCGCCCGCCGCGCCGCGATGGAACCCGAGGCCCTGCGCGCGGATAATGCAAAAATCCCAGGCGGACAAGCGGTTGCGTTTGTCCGCCTTCCGTTTTGTTGGAAGCCGGGTATTGACACGGCTGGGATGGGGGAAATATCTAAACGAATGCATTGCGGCCCGCAAGGCCACCCTATCGTAGCGGCCAGACGCCGCAAAGGAGCGAACCATGTACGATGAGTTTACCCTGGAGAACGGCCTGCGCGTGATTGCGGAACGCATCCCGCACTTTCGGTCGGTGAGCGTAGGCCTATGGATCGGAGCGGGTTCCATGTACGAGGTCGAGGCCGACAACGGCCTTTCGCACTTCGTGGAGCACATGCTGTTCAAGGGCACGGAGCGGCGCTCCGCGCGAGAGATCGCGCAGGAGATGGACGCGATTGGCGGCCAGATGAACGCATTTACCGCCAAGGAGTGCACCTGCTACTACGCCAAGGTGATGGATGAGCACTTCGAAAACGCCGTCGATCTGCTCAGCGATCTGTTGCTGCACGCCAAGCTTGATCCCGTGGAGTTTGAGAAGGAGCGCGGCGTGATTCTGGAGGAAATCTCCATGGTGGAGGACACGCCGGAGGATTTGGTGCACGACATGCTCAGCGCCGCCCATTACGAGCGCCAAGCGCTGGCCATGCCGATTTTGGGCACTGCCGAGCAGATTCGCGGCGTGACCCCCGAGATGCTCGCCACCTTCCGGCGCACCCATTATCGCCCCGACAACACCGTGCTCTCGGTGGCGGGCAATTACCAGCTCGATACGCTGCGCGCGCTGGCCGAAAAGTACCTGGGCGATTGGGCCCCCATGGAGCAGCCCGAGCCGATGCGCCTGCCCAGCGGATACACGCCGGGCATGCTGCGCCGCGATAAGGACATCGAGCAGATGCACGTCTGCCTGGGTTTCCCGGGCATCGCGCAGGGCAATTCGGACATCTACGCGCTCTCCATCCTCAACAACCTGCTGGGCGGCGGTATGTCCTCGCGCCTGTTTCAAAAAATTCGCGAAGAGCTGGGCATGGCCTACTCGGTCTATAGCTACCCCACGCTTTATCCCGGCAGCGGCATGTTCACCATCTATGCCGGTTCTTCGCCCGAAAACGCGGAAAAGGTGCTGGGCCAGATCGCCAGCGAGCTCAAGCTGCTGCTCGAGGAGGGCATCGATGAGCGGGAGTTCACCCAGGCGCGCGAGCAGCTCAAGGGCGGCTACATCTTGGGCCTGGAGAGCGCCTCGAGCCGTATGTCCTCCATTGGGCGCAGCAAGCTCCTCATGAATCGCGCGCTGAGCGAAGACGAGATTCTTGCCCGCATCGCCGAGGTCACCCAAGAGGACGTGATGCGCGTCGCGCGGCAGATACTGGAGCAGCCCTGCTCGGTGGCGCTGGTGGGCCGAAAGGCCAGCAAGCTCGATGCGCGCAAAGCGTTGGGCATGCAGTAAGGAGAGCCGTGCATACGAATGAAGTTCGCGACAAGCTGGAGCAAATCTTCGCGCTGCAATCGGCGTTTGATCAGGAGCTGTGCGAGGCGCGCGGCCTGGGGGATATCACCCGCGAGCAGTGGATTCAGCGCGAAACGCTGGCCATGATCTCCGAGCTGGCCGAGCTGATCGACGAGGTCAACTTCAAATGGTGGAAGAACCCCAAGCCGGTCGATGAGGATGCAGTGAAGGGCGAGCTGGTCGACATACTGCATTTCCTGGTCAGCATGTGCCTGAAAATGGGCATGGGGGCCGAGGAGCTGCATGCGCGCTACCTTGCCAAAAACCGCGAGAACTTCCAGCGGCAGCAGGGCAACACCACCAAGGACCCAGCCGGATACAAGGCGCCGAATTCAGCCGAATAGCCAAGCCTTTGCAGGGAAATAGCCCGCGCGAAACACTCGCGCGGGCTACCTGTATTCCCAATCAAAGAAGCACGATGACCGCCGAGAACAGAAGGAAGCTCAAGATCCACAACGAAATCAGCGACAACACCAGGACGCCTTCGAACAGGGTGGAAAGTACCAGCACGTAGGCCAGGAGTGCGATGCCGATCCACAGCGCCAGCTTGTGATGCCAGTGCAGGCACTTTAGGCCATACCCAGCCTCGCCCGGCTGCGAATGCACCATGCGAAGGTGCAGCGCGATGTTTTCGCTGACGATGAGCCCGATGGCGAACATGCCGATCAGGGCCAGCGTTAGCACCGGATTGACGAAGGTCACCGCGCTGACGCCCAACGCCAGCAGAATGATGATGAGTACAGTGGAGGCCACAGCGGCAATGATCAGGGGCATACAATGCAATTTGTACATGTTTCTCTCTCTCTCCTTACCCCATTTTTTGCGGGGGGCACTACACCATATGAGCAAAAAGAAAGAAAGGTTCAGTACAGAGCATCAAAAAAGCCTATCGGTAGCGGCGTTTCGCGTTGAGAAGCCCGCGCAGAAAGGCGAACTGCTTTGAGCGGGGAGAAAAAGGTTACCAGCCTAGGATCGCAGGCAGTATGATGGTGACCAGCAGGCCGAACGCCATGATGCCTGCCAGCACGCGCACCACGATTTTCTTGGTCTTTTGGGACATGCCGAAGCCCCCTTTCCGGATCGCAATTGTAGAGATTATAGCACACCCGCGCAAAAATACAAGCAGGGCATGCATCGAGCCGCGATCGTGAGCCGCGATCGAACCGCGATGCATTCGCTACGATGCAATCTCAAAGAAGAATGGCGGAGGGGCAGGGGAAACCCTGGCAGTGAGCGAATTGATTGAACGGGTTTCTACTCCTGTGAAATCACAGCATAAATCAAATGGATGTATCATCAATATGCAGATAGAAAAGATATTTGGCGATTATCAACGCATTGCGGAAAAGTTGCGTTGCCCCACCTGCGGGCGCAGGATGCGCATGCGCAGGCCCGCGAGCGCGGTGTGCAAGGGCGGGCATTGCTTCGACCTTTCGCGGCAGGGCTACGTCAACTTCCTGCCGCTGCAGAAGCACACGCTCTATTCGAAGGAGCTGTTCGATAGCAGGCGCGCGGTGTTCGCCGCGGGCTTCTACGAGCCGCTGGCCGCGTGCATCCATCAAGCGATCTGCGAATCCTTTGGGACGGATACGCCGCTCTGCGTGCTCGATGCCGGGTGCGGCGAGGGCTACTACGATCGCTACCTGCAGCCCCGATTGCCCGGCGCTTTGCTCATCGCCTTCGATAACGTCAAGGAAGCGGTGGGCATGGGCGCAAAATCCTGTCATGAAGCGCGCTGGCTGGTGGCGGATTTGACCAACGTACCGCTCCAATCCGGGGTTGCCGACGTGATATTGGATATATTCACCCCTTCGAACTACGCGGAGTTTGCGCGCCTGCTGGCGCAGGAGGGCCGCCTGATCAAGGTGATCCCCGGCGAAAAGTACCTGGGTGAACTGCGCGAGGCGATATGGAGCGGCCAGGATCGGCCGACTTACTCGCCTCGGCCGGTAGCGGAATATCTAGGCAAGCGCATGAAGCTGGAGCGGCAACTTTCGCTGCGCTACGAGCGCGCGGTGGATGCCGATGCGTTGGCGCACTTCCTGCGCATGTCGCCCATGATGTTTGGCAGGCAGCCCGGGCAGGTGGCGGTGGAGGGCATCGCCAGCCTGACCTTCGATTTCACTGTGTTGATTGGAAAAAAGTAAAACGGGAAAAAAGCAAAACGGAGAGGCCCGTCGTCAGATACGGCCGGAGGAGGCACCCCATGACGAAGCAACGTTTGATGAACGATGGCTGGCTTTTTGCCAAGCAGCCGTTGGGAACGGCACCGAATCAGGCAGCGCGGGCCGATTGGCAGGCGGTGGACATACCGCACGATTGGCTGATTGTCGATCCCCTGAACCTCTATGAAACCGGCGAGGGCTGGTACCGCAAGCAGATTTCCGGGGATCACTCGGAGGGCTGCCGGGTCGCGCTGCGCTTCGAAGGCGTATATATGGAGTGTACCTTTTACGTCAACGGGGAGATGGCCGGGGAATGGAAGTATGGCTACACCACGTTTGAGATCGACGTGACCGATCACTTGCGGCCCGGCGAGAACGAGCTGCTGGTGCGTGTGGTGTATCGCTCACCCAACACGCGCTGGTACTCGGGCGCGGGCATTTACCGCAGCGTGTGGCGCAAGGAGATTCCGCCCACCCACCTGGTGGCCGATGGCGTGTATGCCACGCCCCGCGCTGGGGCGCAAGGCTGGGAGGTGGCCATCTCCGCCGAGGTAGAGGCGGGCGAGCATGAGCGGCTGCGGCTGGTGCACCGGCTGCTGGATGCGCAGGGTGCGGAGGCGGCGAGCGTCGCCTGCGAAGCGCAGGGATCGGGCAATCCCCGGGCGATGATGCGGGTGGCCTCGCCTGCGCTGTGGTCGCTCGATTCGCCGAACTGCTATACGCTGGAGACATGGCTGCTCGATGCCTCGGGTGCCGTGCTTGATGAAAGCGCAACTACCCTTGGCTTTCGCACCACCCGATTCGATAGCGAGCACGGTTTTTTTCTAAACGGCGAGCACGTGAAGCTTTGCGGCGTGTGCGAGCATCACGACCTGGGCGCGCTGGGCTCCGCCATGAATCGTGTCGCGCTGCAGCGCAAGTTTGACCTGTTGCGCAGCATGGGCGTGAACGCCATCCGCACCGGGCACAGCGTTCCGGCAGTGGAACTCATGGACATCGCCGACCGCTCCGGCATGCTCATTCTCTCCGATGCCTTCGATATTTGGGAGAAATCCAAGACCCAATTCGATTACGCGCGCTTCTTCCCCGAATGGGTGGAACGCGACGTGGCTGCATGGGTGCGCCGCGACCGCAATCACCCTAGCCTGATCATGTGGAGCATTGGCAACGAAATTCCCGATACCCACATCGATGAGCGCGGCCAATACTGGACGCGCACGCTGCAGGAGCTGGTGCGCCGCCACGATCCGGAAAACCACGCGCCGGTGACCATTGGCTCCAACTACATGCCCTGGGAGAACGCGCAGAAGTGCGCGGACATCCTAAAATATCCGGGCTACAATTACGCGGAGAAGTACTACAGTGAGCACCATGCCGCCCACCCCGATTGGGTGATATACGGCAGCGAGACCGCTTCGGTGGTGCAGAGCCGCGGCATCTATCACTTCCCGCTCAGCGTTTCCATACTGGCCGACGACGATGGGCAATGCTCGGCGCTGGGCAATAGCCCGGTCAGCTGGGGCGCGCGCAGCATCGAGGGCTGCATTACCGACGATCGAGATGCCACCTTCAGCCTGGGCCAGTTCATTTGGACGGGCTTTGATTACATCGGAGAGCCCACGCCCTACCATTCGAAGAACTCCTTTTTTGGGCAGATCGATACCGCCGGATTCCCCAAGGATGGCTACTACATGTTCCGCGCCGAATGGGCGGGGAGCCGGGTGGCCCCGTTCGTGCACCTCTTTCCCTATTGGGATTTCAACCCCGGGCAGAGGATCGACGTGCGCGCCTGCACCAATGCGGCCAGCGTGCAGCTCTTTGTGGATGGCGTACCGCAGGGCCGGGTGGAGATCGACCACGAGCGGGGTCACCGGTTGCTGGGCGATTGGCAGATACCGTATGCGCCGGGCGTGCTGCGCGCCGAGGCCTACGATGAGCAGGGCAACGTGGTGGCGACCGACGAGCGCCGCTCCTTTGGTGAGGCGGCCAGCATTGACTTGGCGGCCGACCGGAGCGAGCTGCGTGCCGATGGCCTCGATATGGCCTTCCTGACCGTGACGGTCCGCGATGAGGCGGGCAACCCGGTCGAAAACGCGCGCAACCGCATGGAGGTGGAGGTGCGCGGCGCAGCCCGACTGGTAGGCCTCGACAATGGCGACAGCACCGATTATGAGCCGTATACGGGCTCGAGCCGCCGCCTGTTTAGCGGGAAGCTGCTGATCATGCTGGCCGCCTGCACCGAGCCGGGCGATATCGAGGTGACGGTCTCCTCGGCCGGGTTGCCCGACCGGAGCATCGGTCTGCGTGCGCTGTCCGCGCCGGTACCCGCCGGGATTTCGGCTACGCGCCGTAATACCGTCTCGCCACGCAACGATTCCCACCCGGATATCCCCGTGCGGAAGGTGGAGCTGCACAGCGCGGTAACGCGCCTGGACCCGAGCACTTTGCAGACCGAGGTCGAGGCGCGCTTGCTGCCCGCCCATTGCACCGATCGCGAGGTGATCTGGCGTGTGACCAACGCGGCGGGCATCGATACCAACTTGGCGGCGGTCGAGGCCCACGGCCTCCGTGCCACGGTGCGCGCGCTGGGCGATGGCCGATTCTACCTGCGCTGCCTATCGAAGTGTGGCACTGATCACGTGTGCATCATCTCGCAGCTCGAATTCGAGGCCGTCGGCATAGGTTGCCCCACCCTCGATCCCTATCAGCCGGTATGTGGCGGGCTGTACAGCCTCTCCGAGGGGCAAATCGGCAATGGCAACGAGCGCGGCGCATCCACCGCCCGCGATGGGCGCAGCATGCTGGGGTACCAGGGTCTGGACTTTGGCGCGGCGGGTTCCGACGAGCTGACCATGAGCATATTCTGCCTGGATTCCGATCCGACCCCTATCGAGATTTGGGAGGGCGCGCCCGACACGCCTGGGGCCAGCCTGCTGGCCGAGGTGATCTACCACAAGCCCTGCATTTGGAACGAGTACCAGCTCGAAACCTTCCGGCTTTCGCGCCGCATGCGCGGGCAAAAGGCGCTCTGCTTCGTGGTGCACAAGAAGATTCACATCAAGGAATTTGTGTTTGCACGCCAATCGAGCGCCTATCGCCGCAATACCGGCGCCGATCGTGACGCAATCTATGGCGATGCTTTTACCGAATCCGGGGCCGACGTGCTGGGCATCGGCAACAACGTGACGCTGCGCTACGACGGCCTGGATTTCGGCGCACCCCCCGCGCTGGGCATAGCGCTCGAGGGGCGCGCGCGCAATGCGAAGAATCCGGTGCAGCTGCGCTTTGAAGGCGAGAGCGGTGAGCAAGTCCGGCTGATCGAGTTTGCGGGAAGTGAGGATTTCACCCGGCAGCGCTTCGATATCGAGCCCTTCCAGGGGTATGGCACGTTAAGCTTCGTATTCTTGCCCGGTAGCGATTTTGATTTCCGCGCGTTCACATTCGAGGCCGGGGAGTAGCCCATCGACTGGCAAGGAGGAAATCATGGATTTTCAAGCGTTGCTGGATTATTGCCTGGGCAAACCCGGCGCGTACCTCGATTTCCCGTTTGGGCCGGAGGTGGCTTGTGTCAAGCTGTGCGGACGCATCGTGGCGCAGTTTTTCACGCTCAAGGGTAGGGCTACGACCACGCTAAAGTGCGTGCCGGATTTCGGCTTTATTGCGCAGCAACTGCATCCGGGCGTGGTGGTGCCGGGGTATCACTGCCCGCCGGTGCAGCGCCCGCACTTTATCACCTTTGCCCACGACAGCGGGTTGCCCGAGGACGAGCTGCGCCGCATGGCCGATCACGCATATGAGGCGGTGCACGCCAAGCTGACCCGCAAGGACAAGGCTGCGCTGGCGCAGGGGGATGCGGGCAGCAGGTGAACTGTGGCGTTTGTGCTGCCGAACGCCGTGATGTATAATCAAGATCACAATTCGTGTAAAGTTGAGGTGCTTTCATGCAAAACAAGGGACGCGCACTGCTGTTGCTGATCGTATTGGTGGCCGCGCTGTTGCTGGCCGGCTGTGTTTCCGATCCGAAGGTTCATGAAGGTCGCGAGGGCTTTTCGTATACCGTGAGCAAGGCGTATCGGCTGGAGGGGCAAAGGGTGCGCGACGTTCATTGCACCGGCCCCGATGAGAAGTTTGTGCTCATCGTGGGCGCGGACACCGTGACGCGGAACGGCGAGGTGTACGAATTTTCGCTAAGCGCGCGGACCCGCAGCGCATACTCGATGCTCATCAATTACCCGGATGGTTATCAGTACACCGCCGATTCCGACGGCATGGTGACCAGCTCGAATGCCATGTTTGTGCGCAGTAAGGGGCGGGAAAGCCGGGAAGGATTCGATGTTTTCGAGCTTGATCCCCAATACCCGAAGCCCGAGATTCTCGCGGACGCGATCCTGCTGGCGAATGCGCCGGAAAAGGAGCGCAACCCGCTCCTGTACCTGATGCTGCTGGTGTTGGTGGGCGTTGGGCTTTTTGCGCTGATCAAGCCGGAGGCATCGTGGCGGCATTCGATCGGCTGGCAATTCCGGAACGCAGAGCCCTCTGACGTGGCGCTGATCTGGCAAAGGGTGGGTGGCGTCATTATGATCATCATGGCGATTGTGCTGCTTGCCCGGGCAGTATAAAGCAATGATTACATAACGAAAATACGACACGGGGCTTCGCTGACGCGATAGCCCCGTGTTCGGGTTGGAACCGTCACCTTGTGGCGGCTTTTGAGTTGAAGTGCGTTGGGCACGCGCTATTCATCGGCTTCGCGAAGCGCAAGCAGATTCTTGAGTATTTCCGATAGCTCGGGCGTTACCGGCGCTTCGTAGGAAACCAGGGAGCACGTGATGATGTGGCTGTTCCAGATGATCATGTAGGCCTCGGCGGTGTGGGCTTCATTGGTGATGTAGATGCAGGGCAAGCCCAAGAGCCCCTCCTTTTGATACGATGCCGAAGCAGGCGAGCCCATCTCCTCCATGCGTTCAGCCTCTGGCTCGCCCAGCAGGGAGAGCGCGGTATCCTCGCCAAGCGTTTCGATCGTGGCCCCCGCGAAGGCGGCATTATAGAACAGCGAAACGTGCAGCATCAGGTTTTCATCCCGGAGATCGTAAAGCGAAAGCTGGCGGGAGCCCTGCGTGTCCTTTTCAATTTCGGCGATGAAGTCCTTGGGGATGTGCACATCGAGGAACTGCCCCTGCATGGGCACGACTACGCGATCGGCCTCAATCACGGAGCGGGTTTTGGCCTCGGCATCCCATTTTTCGCTTTGGCCGCCCGCCACCTGGCGCGTGAGCTGCGTTTGAACGTCCAACGCCCATTCGGCCTCCAGCGTTTCCAGGGGCATGAACATGCTCACCACCGACCACCCATCCCGGATCACCAGCTTGTAGGTCGAAAGCCCACGGTTCGGCAGGTCATTGGTTTGGTAAGAAAGAACCGGCACCTGATACGATGGGTCGGTTTCGATTTGGAAGGTGGCAGGATCGATCTCGCCGAGGGAATACTGGCTCGTTAGCTCGATCAGCGCTTGCTCATCCAAGCTTTCCACGGTTTGATCGGTCAGCTGAGAATCGAACGATGCGAACACGCTCAACGCGACCAGGGAGGTATCGGGCTGATAGACTGCGAGCTGGTTGAAATCAGGCTCTTCTCCTACCAGGCGCAGGTAGGTATCCGGCGGCGTTTGCAGGGTGATGGACGAATGGGGGAGGGTGTATGCGTTCGTGCGCTTGGGGTAGCTCTCCATCGCGATGATCCGCTCCAACAGCCGACGCTGAAACGCCAACACTTCCTCGGGGAACGGATCGAGGCCCTCGTTTCGCTGGACCATCACGTTCAACACCCAGTCACCCGCTACCGATACGAGGTGCTTTGTGTTGACCTCGGTCGGTTCATCCACTTCCAGGGCAGGGCGGTCGAGGCTCATGCCCTGCGCCACCTTCGAGCTCAAGTTTTCCGGAGCGTGGGAAATGGTGGAAAGAAACTCGGTTAGCGCAGCGCCTTCGAGCTGATCCAAGGCGACGTTCTCCGCGCCTTCATATCGAATGGCGAAAAAGACGAACGTCACCAAGTCCGCGTATTGAGGCGGGTAGACGAGGGCGATGCTTGCCTGCGCATCCTCCTGGTACACCTTGTACGACGCGTCCGCTGGAACCATCAGCGAAATATTCGGCGTTTTGAGCCACACCTCGTATTCGTATTCGGAGGGGGTGGGGCCCGCCGGAATCGCAGCTGCGCTTACGGTGAGGCAGACGGAGTTTGCCAAGCATGCGAGAATCACGAGGGCTGCGCATAGTTTTCTCATCGTTGTTCCTCTTTCTCTTTGGTGCTTTATTTGTGCAAGAAAAAACAACCGTTTTCTTGCTAATAAGAACGCAGGAGCTTCCCTTTTTCTTGCAGGCGCTCCATGGCCTCCCGGTGGCTCTCGTGCCAATCGACCCAAGCCCGGTAATCGGCACAGGGGAAATCGCCACATTCGCCGCAATGAAGAATCTGTCGCTCCGTGCAGCACACGCGGAAATCGAGTGCGCCGCAGCCGCATTGCCAGAAACAATCTGCGGTGATATCCCAGCATCCTTTGCACAGCGGGGCCTTCCGCAGCACCGCCTCCGCGCCTTCGTCCGCCCCGATCCAGCCTTGGCAGCGGAACCAGCCAACCAGCAGTTCCGCAGACGGCCGATCCTGCTCCATGGTGATTTTGTACTGCGCGCACGCGTTGCAGTCCACTCCGCATGCCGCCATTCTGGGGTTGCACACAATGAAAGCCTCCATAATGATTTCTTTACGAATGAATCAAAAATTCGCTGCTACCGCGCAGCTTCTTTTTGCTGCATGCGGGCGATCACATCCCATAACCGCACATCCCAGTCGGCTTCATTCGCAATCAGGAAAACCCTAAAACCATGGGTTCTTCCGTTCTGTGCAACGGACGGATCATCATCTACATGCAAATCAATTCGATAGAAAGAGGGATATTTTGAAGGCATGGGCTCGCTTTTTCCTTTTTGCACGTCCTCGTAATGCCTTTTGCCGTTAATCACGCGATCTATTTTGATGCCATAGCACCGGAAATAGGTCTTTATGTATCTTTCGGAACGAAAGGAGGAGGTATATACCCAAAGCTGCATCCGCTGTTCCCGTATTTTCTTAAGAAGGTTGACGGCACCCAATCGCAAGCTTTCTTTGTATATGCGATCATATGGAAAATTGAGCTTCTTTTCGATCTTTGTGATGCTCCCATCTACGAACAAGGTGTCATCTAAATCAAACGATATGATCATTGCTTTTCTCCCATAGAATAGCAGATTTGGCATCTGCAGTATACCATGTTTTCCCGGGGCATACAACAAGAGCCATCCTGTACGGAGGGCTCTCGTCGCATCAAAGGCGGTTTGAAAATGTGGCTGGGGTGGCAGGATTCGAACCTACGAATGCGGGAGTCAAAGTCCCGTGCCTTACCGCTTGGCGACACCCCAACATAGCCGCCGCAAGTGTAAAAAAAAAGATGGGGTGGGTGGTGGGAATCGAACCCACGACATTCAGAGCCACAATCTGACGCTCTAACCGCTGAACTACACCCACCATATGGCGCGCCTGAAGGGATTCGAACCCCTGGCCCACGGCTTAGAAGGCCGTTGCTCTATCCAACTGAGCTACAGGCGCACTTGCCGGGATCTGGCCATTCGGCTCCCTGCCGACGAGATAGAATGATAACATTGTCCCTGTGTTTTGTCAATAGGTTTGCGCCAATATCGCAGGAAATCGCAGAAAAAAAGCGTGCGGCAGGGAAACGAGATGCAAAAAAGACGGGAACTAAAAAAACCCCTGCGGCACAAGGGTTTTGCTTTGGTGACCCATCCGGGACTCGAACCCGGGACACCTTGATTAAAAGTCAAGTGCTCTGCCAACTGAGCTAATGGGTCATTTTGCCGACGGCAGGGCGCACGGTTCACGGCCATGTACATCCTTGCTTTGGGCGGTATGCATGGTATGATACCACATTTTGCGATGAGGTGTCAACGAAAAAATGCCCGAAATTGTCAACGAAAAAATGCCCGAAATGCTCTCTGCGGAGCAGGAGCCTTGCCATTTGCGCGAAGGGAGAGGGAATCTGTTTTGGCTAGCGTAGGGACGCCGCTCTTGCATTTTTAGGATTGACAGCACTCTCGTTTGGCGGTATAATAAATCCGCTGATTTTGCAGCATGCCCATCCGCGAAGCGATTCGTGGCTGGGGGGATTCCCCGGCGTGCGGGCGTGGCGGAATGGCAGACGCGCCAGACTTAGGATCTGGTGCCGCAAGGCGTATGAGTTCAAGTCTCTTCGCCCGCACCATCGAAAGTACCTTTTGCACCTTGCTGGCATGGAGTGACGTGCGGTAGTAGCTCAGTGGTAGAGTGCCACCTTGCCAAGGTGGATGTCGCGAGTTCGAATCTCGTCTACCGCTCCATTTGCGGGTGTAGCTCAATGGCAGAGCTCCAGCCTTCCAAGCTGGTCACGTGGGTTCGATTCCC
>JAVBLJ010000018.1:0-41214 GCA_031553615.1 Eubacteriales bacterium | reverse complement strand
TGCTCTTAGGCTGGTTATCCGGTATACTTTTATTGATTTCTTTTGAAGTTGACTGTCCATCGTCTGTTGGCGCAGGCGAGTTAAGGGCGGTCACTTTTTTGTTTGAATGGTTCATTAGCACTCTCCCTTCAATCCGTCCATGGTCGCGGTGATTAGCTTAATGACGCTTAGTAGATCATCACTGATCCGCTCACCGGGAGTGATGCGCCGCAATTCGTCGAGCACTGTCGCACGTTGATTCCGCACCGCTTTGTACACACGCGGATTGCCGACCACGACGATTTCCCTTTCCAGCAACCGCCGGATCATGTAATCCTGTTTCGTCAATCCCGACAGCGCCACCGCTTTTTCGAGCTGTTCATCTTCCTCCGGCGAAATCCGAAACGCCACGGTGCTGCTCCGCCAACGACCTTGCCCGTCATACACTTTCCGCGACATTTTCAAAATCCTCCTTCAACGTATTCTGAATCCAGTTTGTCGGCAATTTCAGCCTGTTTGGATGGAAACAAGTGCGCATAGCGATAAGTGATGTCGATGCTCTCATGCCCCACGCGGTCGGCGATCGCCACTGCCGAAAAGCCCATTTCGATCAAAAGCGAAACATGGCTGTGCCGGATATCATGCACCCGTATGCGCTTGACACCCTGCGCCTTGCTCCCCCGGTTCATCTCGTGGTGCAGATAGTTCTTCGTGATAGGGAAGATGCGATCTGCCTTTTTGTGACCATAGAGCGATTTCAGATACTCTTGCATCTCCTCACACAGAAATCCTGGCATCTTGATAACCCGGTTGCTTTTAGGTGTTTTGGGTTCGGTAATAATATCCTCGCGCTCGATACGTTGATAGGACTTGCTGATGGTTACGGTACCCTTGGCGAAGTCAAAATCCACTGGGGTAAGGGCAAGCAGTTCACCAACCCGGATGCCGCACCAGTAGAGCATTTGAAATGCGTAGAAGGAAAGAGGCTTGTCCATCATCGCGTTAGAAAACTCACGGTATTCGTCCTTCGTCCAGAACAGCATCTCCTTTGTCTTTTCCTTGCCCATGTTTCCGGCTTTCGCCGCCGGGTTGGATTTCAGCTCGTAATATCTGACTGCGTGGTTCATAACGGCGCTGAGCTGGTTGTGCAGCGTTTTCAGGTAGGTGGGTGCGAATGCTTTGCCGTTCGCATCCCGGTGATCCATCATTTCGTTCTGCCATTGGATGACATCCTTGGGGGTAATCTCCGACATTTTCTTGTCCTTGAAATAGGGCAGTAGCTTGCTCTCGATGATGCTGACCTTCGTTTTCCATGTGTGCCGTTTGATGCGGTTCTTCATATCCTCAATGTAGATTTTGACGAACGCCTCAAAGCTCATAGTGAGATCAGCGTTTTTCTGTTGTAGAAACTCCCGCTCCCACTCCAGCGCCTCCCGCTTTGTGGGAAAACCGCGCTTGAGCTTGCGATCCCGCTCGCCTTTCCAATTTACATAGTAGAAAGAAACATACCATGTTCCTTTTGCCGTGTCTTTGTATGCTGGCATAAGCTCCCCCTCTTAATCTGCTTTGTGAAAACCGTAAAACTTCTCTTTGAAATACTCCCGGCTCACCCGCCCCGCAATGGTGATAAAGCCTTTTTTCCTGAGTTCCTCGTTCATTTCCCGCACCAGTTTGTAGGCGTATGGTTTGGAAACATCAAGCTCCTTTGCGATTTCTTCCACCTTGATAAACAACATGTCCGACATACAGGCCTCCTTCTTTTTCTTTTTCCGTCTCTCGTCGATACTGGGTATCTGGTTGGCTACGTTTTACTCACCTCCTTCAAAAAACTAATCTTATTTGCTTTGCTTTCGAATTATACTAACTATTAAAGTTTAAGTCAAGGTGCTGCGAAAAGAAAATTTAGCTTTTTAGTTTAATTTTTTCTCGACGATGTTCTAGCAAATATGCTATACTCTGTTTAGCAGAGATTTCATGGAGGTAGCACGATGGCGGTTGGAGATAGAATCAAGCGTGCCCGGAACATGCGCGGAATGACGCAGAAGGAGCTTGGCCTTGCTGTTGGCTTTGAGGGCAACACCGCCGATGTACGCATCGCGCAGTATGAGAGCGGAACCCGCACACCCAAGGAGGACATTCTGACGAAGATTGCAGAAGCGCTGGATGTCAATTACCGCGCTCTCTATGAGCCGACGCGCTACGCCGCCGAGGACGTAATGTACACGCTCTTTGAGTTGGATGAGCACTATCCCATCCGGCTGCACGAGGTTGTAGATGATAGTGATCCGTATTTTTCGGAGAAACATATAGCCGTCAATTTTCACACCCGCATCCTTGATGGTTTTATGAAAGAATGGATGCTGCGGAAAAAGGAGCTTGCCGCTGGGGAGATCACTAAGGCCGAATATATGGAATGGAAGGTGAACTGGCCCCGAACAGCGGACGATTGTGGGAAGCACACGCCGATAAAGCCGTGGAGAAAGTCACATGAATAACCAATCAATAAAGCAAGCGCAGCCTCTCACCTCTCTAACACCGCTTATTTACACGTTTTTCACCTATGTGGGGCAAAATGATATTGAGTTGTATAATGAATTTTCACTCCAACATGAACTTGGGATTTATTTGAGAAACGCTCTGGTTGGCTACCAAGTACAATTCGAGCGAAATGTCGCTTTCTTTGGTGTTGTTGAAGACACCATCAAAAAGGAAATTGATATTTCCATATTTAATGCCGAGAAAAGAAAGTGCTTTGCCATTGAGTTGAAGTTCCCTCTGAACGGGCAATATCCAGAACAGCTCTATTCTTTTGCCAAGGATGTTAAGTTCATGGAGCAACTAAGGGCACAGGGATTTCAGCATACATACTGTGTTTCTTTAGTAGCCGACCGGCCTTTTTACCGTGGGCACAAGAATCATGGAATATACCAGTATTTTCGAGAAGCGAATAAAGTCTATGGTCGCATCTACAAGCCTACAGGCAAAGGAAAAAACGCAGACTATGTTGAGTTGAACGGCGAATATTCTTTTGTGTGGGAAGCCCTCTCTGATGGTAAGAAGTTTTATTGCATCGAAATCTAGCAGACCCTATCCGGGATAGGAATCCTGTTGCCACATTCTCATTGGTCTTTCACCCCCTCCTTATCACTGTGTTTACCGCTCAACGAAAAAATGTCCGGCGAAACAATCTCGTTGTTTCGTCGGACATTTTCATGTCTTTATGGAGTTGTTCTCCGATAATTGTTTTGACCAGATAGTATCAAAACAGTATCAACGGAGTCTGAAACCCTCGAAAAACCTAGTATTCATGCGGCTTTGCGGGTTTTCAGCGGTCACTCCCACTCAATCGCCGCAGGCGGTTTAGCCGTAATATCGTATACCACCCGGTTCACGTGGGGCACTTCGCTCACAATCCTGGCGCTCATCTTGCCGAGCACCTCGTGGGGAATGCGGGCCCAATCGCCGGTCACGAAGTTGTCGGTGACCACGGCGCGGATGCCGATGGTGTAATCGTAGCTGCGTTCCCCGCCGTGAATGCCCACGGTGCGCACGCCGGTGAGCAGCGCGAAATATTGATTGATCGACCGGTCGAGACCGGCAGCGGCGATCTCCTCGCGCACGATGGCATCGCTCTCGCGCACGATGTGCAGCTTCTCTTGGGTGATAGCGCCTACCACCCGCACGGCCAAACCGGGGCCGGGGAAGGGCTGACGCCACACCATGTCGCGGGGCAGGCCAAGCGCCTCGCCGCAGCGGCGCACCTCATCCTTGAAGAGGTACCGGAGCGGCTCAACCAAACCAGTGAACTTCAAGTCGGCGGGCAGACCGCCCACATTGTGGTGGCTCTTGATCACCGGCGCGCCGGGGATCGCGCCCGATTCAATGATGTCGGGGTAGATGGTGCCCTGACCCAGGAAGCCGAGCTCGCCCAGCGCGCGCGCCTCCTCGGCGAATACCTCGATGAACTCCGCGCCGATGCTCTTGCGCTTGCGCTCGGGATCGTCCACGTCGTCAACCTTCGATTGGAAGCGGGCCACCGCATCCACCATCACCAGGTTGACCGGGAACACGCTGGTGAAAATCTCGTGCACCTGCTCAGGCTCACCCTTGCGCATGAAACCGGTGTTGACAAACACGCAGGTGAGCCGATCGCCGATCGCCTTGTAGATCAGCGCGGCACAGACCGAGGAATCCACGCCGCCCGAAAGCCCCAGCAACACGCGGCCCTGTTCGCCGACCTGGGCGCGGATATCGGCCACGCAAGCCTCGATGAATGTGTCCATCTGCCAATCGCCTACGCAACCGCACAGCGTGAATAGGAAGTTGTGGATCATCTGCGCGCTCTGGGGATGCTTGCCGATGGCCTTGTGCGCCGCAATGCCGTAGCGCTTGTTTGCCGCATCCTCCATGGCAAATATGCAGCCGTTGGCGCACAGCGCGGTGGCCGTGAAGCCCTGGGGCATCTGATCCACGCAGTCGGCGGCGCAGGCATGTAAGGTAAACGAAGGGGGGCATTGCGCGAACAGCGTGCTGTTGGCCGTAGGCCGGATCGCGATCTCTTCATCGAAATGCTGCGCCATTGCCTCCACGCGGCCGCCCAACGCCTGGGCCATCAACGCGTAGCCGTAGCCGATGCCCAGCACCGGCACGCCGCACTCCCATAGGCCTTCCGCCGCTTGCGGAGCACCGGGTGTCGTCACGCTCAGCTCGCCGCCGCAAAGGATCAAGCCCTTCGGCTTGCTCGTCATCACGGTCTCGAGCGGGGTGGTATAGGGCAGCACTTCGCAGTAAACGTGCGAATCGCGGATCAGTCGGGCCAGCTGTTGGGTGTACGCTCCGCCAAAATCGAGGAGCGTCACCTGCTGCATTGTTCGCATGAAAATCCTTCCTCCTTCGTCAGTACGCGTTCACGGTGGAAAGGGTACGTTCTATTGTACCCTTGTAATGATGCGAATACAAGATGTAGCGCAAAAAAAGCACACGACAAATTTTGCCGTGCGCAGAACCACATACACATGCAGCCAGTTGTTTGTGGAAACTGATCAAACCACCAGATGAAAGAAGAAATGATCGGCGATTACCAGCAGGCCGAGCACCCCCACGTACAGCGCAAACCAATTGAGCGATATGCGCTGCACCAGCCGGAGCATCCAACGGATGGCAAGGTAACCGCTCACCGCCGCCACCAGCACGCCCACCACCGTGGGCACCCAGTCGGCGGGCAGGGCCGAAGCCACGCCGCCCTCCAACAAATCCTTGCCTTCGAACAGCAGAGAGCCCAGGATGGCGGGCACCGACATCATGAACGAAAACTTGGCCGCCGTGCCACGATCCAGCCCAGAAAGCATGCCGCCCACGATCGTGGAGCCGGAGCGCGATACGCCGGGCAGTATCGCCACGCCCTGCATGACGCCCATGGCCAGCGCGTTGCTGACCCCCACTTCATTCACGTCGTACTTGCGCGCGTGGCGGCCGGTGGCTACCGGCTTGCGCGCAAAGCGCTCGGCCACCACCAGCAGCAGCGCCGTGCACAGGAAGAATATGCCCACGAGCCAGTGCATCGATGCCTCGGCAAACAGCGCATCCAGGAAATCGCCCAGCAGCAAAGCCACCACCACCGCAGGCAGCGAGGCCAGCACCAGCATCCAGAAAACGCGGCTCTTGAAGGGATTCTTGAGCATCTCCCACCAATCGCGCCAAAAAACGATCAGCACCGCCACCAGCGTGCCCAGGTGGAGCAGTATGGTCATCATCAGGCTGGGATCGGGGATTTTCAGCGCAGCCTGCGCCAACAACAGGTGGCCGCTGGAGCTGATGGGCAAAAATTCCGCTAGCCCTTGAATAATGCCGAGTATCACCGCTTGTAGTACGTTCATCGAAATCCTCCCGTGTAAAACGCGCCTCGCCGCTGCCCTTTTGCCACGCTTCACCGTAGCATACGTAGCCGTAGCATCCGTAGCTGTAGGATATGGAAGCGGAGGCAGCGCAATGCATGCTTTTGTGTAAAAAACACTCGATTCCACTATAGCGTGGGCGCATGCACAAGTCAAGCGGGAGATTGGCCACGGGCATTACCATTTTATTTGCGAAAACCGCTTGAAGAGGCGACAGAGAAGGAGTCCAGGGGGGGCGGAGCGCCGTCGCGCCAGTGGCGCGAAGAGACGGCGCGGAAGACCAATGAGCGACAGAGCGACCGAAGGGCGCGACAATCGCGAATTGAGGAGAGCGATAAGCCCCCTGGTCGTGCGTGAGCACGAAATCTTTTCAAAAAGTCTTTTCAAAGAGTCTTTTGAAGAGTCTTTTTGAAGAGTCTTTTTGAAAGTGGATTTCGCCCTCACGGTCGACCGGAGGCTTTGCGGTCGCCCTCCGGCCACCTTCGCATCGCATCTTCCAAGTTTTCTCATGTGCATGCTTTTGCCGCGGGCGGATCGCTCCGCTACTCCACCAGGGCCACCGCTTCGAGCAGGTATCGCCCCTGCGCATGCTGCTGCGCCACCGCGCGGGCGCACACTGCGCGCACCGTGCCCAGGTTGGGCGCCAAGGCTTCGAGCAGGCCCAACGCCAGCGGATGATCGGCGGGCGGGGCGAGCAGCGGGCGCTGCAGCGCCACCACCGAGTGGAAGGCGGGCAGCGGTGCGGAGGCCAGCGCCCCGGCAGCCGAAGGCGTAAGGTAGGCGGCGGCCTCCTCGGCGGCACCGACGCGCAGTGCGTCGAGATAGGCGCGCAACGTTTCCTGCCCGGTCTGCGGCCAGTGCGGCGCACCGGGCATCCACGCGTGCTGTCGGCTCAATCGCTCCAGACGGCGCTGCTGCGGGCGGTAGATCGTCAGGTGCGCGTGGCCCACCGCATCGTGCGCATAGGAAAGCGCCCGCAGTGTGCCGTCGCCCTCCAGCGCGATCTGCTGTGCGTGCGCCTGGTCAGCCAGCACGGGCATCGCCGCATCGCCGGTATCGATCAGCCAGGCCGAAGCGCCCCCCGGATGCTCACCCAGCAGCAGCGCGCCCTCCGGCGCGCTCTGCAAGCGCAGGCCGTGCGTCCCGGCGGGCACGCCAAAGAGCGGCGTATCGCCCGCGCAGATCGCTTCTTCACCGCCCAACCGTTGATGGTGCAGCGCCACCGCGCCCAGCGGCAGCGTGGCCATCGGCTCGCGCGGGGCCGGGGCCTTGGGCAGCAGCACGGGCCGCAGCTCCAGCTCGATCACGCGATCGGGCCATTGCACGGCATATGCCGAGCTTGGCGGCGCGCCGACGAGCCTCCCCTCGCGCAGCTCCAGCGCCACCGCCAGCGGAAAGGCCGGACCCTCCAGCGCACGGAATTCCACGTACACGCGGCCCTCGGGGCGCACGGGAAGCATCTGCGGCTCGGATAGCTCGCCGCAAAACGCACCGTTCACATACAGCAAGCCCGGCTGCGCACATTGAACAATCAGCACAGGAAACACCGGCATCCGCCCCCTTCCGGCATAAAAAAGCATGCGCTTATACACAAACACATTGGTATAAGCGCATTAGCGTATGAGCCGGGGATGCGGAATATTCGAAACGGCCGAAAGCGCAGCAGCAGCCAAAACGGAGCATGCGCCACAGCAGCAAGCCTTGCTCGCGGAAATACCCTGCACGAAAACCGCGCGAATACTTGCGGAAGGAGCCTTGACAAGCAACATGCTCTGCATTATAATTTTCGTTATATAACATGCGTAATTGAAAAGGACGGTTGAGCATGCCTCCGAAAGCCAGAATCACCAGAGAAATGATCATCGACGCCGGATTCGAAATCATCCGGGAGCGCGGCATCGAGCACCTCAATGCCCGCACCCTATCGGAAAGGCTGGGCTGTTCCACGCAACCCGTCCTGTATCATTTCCAAAAAATCGAGGATATCAAAAGGGCGATCTACCGTAAGGCAGACGCGTATCATTCCGAATACATCACCACCATCCAGGGCTATGACCCAATGAAGGAGATCGGATTGCAGTATGTCCGGTTTGCGGTCTCGGAAAAAAATCTCTTTCGGTTTCTGTTTCAGTCCAACGAGTTTTCAGGGAAAGACATGGGCGAGCTGATAGACGCTGAGGCCCTTTCGGCCCTGCTGGGGGTGCTCGCGCAGGAAGCGGATGTCAACCCCGAGCAGGCAAAGACCCTCTTCCGATCACTGTTCCTGTGCGCGCATGGATACGCCAGCATGCTTGCGAACAACGCCATGAAATATGAAGAAGAAACCATCTCTGCTGATTTGGAACGAATGATGATGGGCGCGGTATATGCCGCGAAGGAGACGCTATAATGCATCGGTTGTACAAAAAAAACGAGCTGCTGTTTTCCTTGCTGTGGATCGGAATTTATGTGGTGGTATCGGGCTTGATGGACAATGCTTCGACCGCATTGGGCGTGGAAAAGCTGCTTTCCGCGCCTTTCAGCGCAATCCTCGCCGTCTTTCTTCTGTGTTGGATTCATAGGCATGGCCTTTGCGAAAAATATGGCCTTCGCAAATTCGAAGGTAACTGGAATAATTACCTGTACTTCATCCCGCTCATTTTGATCGCGAGCTGCAATCTATGGCGCGGCTTCCAAGTAAATCTTTCTGGGGTGGAAACGGCGCTCTACGTGCTGAGCATGCTGTGCGTCGGCTTTATCGAAGAGATCATTTTCCGGGGCTTTCTATTCAAAGCGATAGGCAAAGACAACGTGAAGCAGGCGATTCTGATTGCAAGCGTCACGTTCGGAATGGGCCATATTGTAAACCTGCTGAACGGCGCGGAGATACTTCCCACCTTGCTGCAAATCGTTTACGCAATCGCCATTGGGTTCCTGCTCACCATCATTTTATATAAGGGAAAAAGCCTATGGCCGTGCATCCTCGCCCATAGTGCTTTCAATGCCCTCAGCGCCTTTGCAGTGGAACCTTCGCCGACGGCCCGCCTCCTAACCGCCGCCGTATTGTCCGCCCTTTCCATCGGCTATGCGCTGTGGCTGCTCAAAAAAGAGGAGTAATCCAGGCCAACCCCAAAGCTATCGCTTCGCCAGCGCCGCATCCATCTCCGCGCAGGCCGCCGCCGCAATCTCCTCCACCGCCAGCGACGCGTCCACCGGGCGGATGCGCTTCGGGAAGCGTTCGGCGAGCAGCTCGTATGCCTCGAACACCTGCTGGTGGAAGGCCGCCTGCTCCATCTCGATGCGGTCGAGGGAGGTGGCGTTCCGGCGCCGCTCCAGCGACGTGGCCGCATCGAGGCGCAGGTACACGGTCAAATCGGGCTGCAGGCCCTCGGTCGCGATCTCGTTGACCGCCAGCACCCGCTCCAGGCCCAGTGCGCGGCCCATGCCCTGGTACACCGCGCTGGAATCCACGTACCGATCGCAGATGACCACCTGCCCCGACGCGAGCGCAGGCCGCACCACGGCGTTGACATGCTCGGCCCGCGCTGCCGCGTAAAGCAGCGCTTCGGTCCACGGGTGCATGCCCAGGTTTTCCGGGCTAAGCACCACTTCGCGGATTTTTTCGGCGATGGCGGTTCCGCCCGGCTCGCGGGTGCAACGCGTGCTGTAGCCGATCTGCCGCAGGTGCTCGGCCAGCTGGTTGATCTGCGTGGTCTTGCCCGATCCGTCCAGGCCCTCCACCGTCACGAAGAAACCCGGCGCGGGCTCCACCTCGCCCGCCAGAAAATCGGAAAGCTCGGCCACCGTTTCCACGATATGGGTCGCACCCGCGTCGGCCAGCTCCTGCCGGTCGCCGTAGCCGTAGCACACGCCGATGGTCTCGATGCCGTTGGCTTGTCCGCCCTCGATATCGTAGCGGCGGTCGCCGATCATCACGGCGCACCGCGCATCCGCCGGGAGCGCCGCGCGGATGACCGGAGCCTTGTCGGTGGCGCGCTCCTGCAGCGTAACGCCCACCATGCCCTCGAAGAAGCGCGAGAGCCCGAACCGGTCGAGGATGCGGCGCATGAACGCCTCGGGCTTAGCCGTGGCCACAAACAGGCGGGCCCCGCCCGCCCGCAGACGGCGCAGCAGATTGGGGATGCCCTCGTACACCGCGTTTTCAAAAAGCCCGTGCTCCGCGTAATATTCGCGGTAGCGGCGCACCGCCTCATCGGCCTGCGCCTCATCCATGCCAAAGTGTTCGCGGAACGAGCCGTGCAGCGGCGGCCCCACGAACTTCATGAACACGTCGGGATCGTAGCCGGTGTAGCCCATGCCGTCCACAGCGATGCGCGCGGAGCGCGCGATGCCCGGCGCGGATTCGGTCAGCGTCCCATCCAGGTCAAACAGGATTACATCGTATCGCAATGCTCTTCTCCTCATGCCCTCGCCCGCGCCTGCGCAGACGGTCGTTTTTCTGTCACCCTAGGCCCAGGGCTCGCGCACACAGCGCAGCCCGCCCTCCTCCACGCCAAAGCGCTGCGCCGACGCCTCCAACGCCTGCGCGATGGCCTCGGTCACCCGCTCGCCGGGCACAATCAGCGGCACCCCCGGGGGGTATACGCCCGCGCACCGCGCCGATATCCGGCCCGCCGCCTGCGCCAGCGGAACCAGCTCCTCCAGCGAGAGCGCGGCTTCGCGCACGCGCAGCACCCGCTCGGGCGGGGCCTCGGGCGCGCTCTGAACTTCGGACACAGCCCTCGCATCCCGTAAAGTTAGCGGCTCCGGAACGGGCAACGACTCCCGCGCGGGCAGCGCACACAGCGCCTCCGCCACTCGCTCCAATGCCCCCGGTGCGCCGGACACATCCGGCACATCGCACACCGTAGGAATCAGCACCGCGTGCCGCGCGTCGGCCATCTCCACGTCGATGCCCCGCGCGCGCAGCCATTCGGCCACCTCGGTGCCGGTATAGCCGTGCCGCGTCGCATCCAGCACGATGCGCGCTGGGTCGACGCAAACCCCGTTCGTTTCTGTTGATTCTAAAAGCGCATCGTGGGCATTGCGCATCCCCGGCGCGCCCGCCCGAAGCGCTTCCCAAAATGCGCCGATGCGCGCATGCAACGCCGCCAGCGCTTCGCCGCCGCGCGCATCCATCCAGGCGCGCGCGCCATCCACCGAAGCCAATATGGGAAACGAGGGGCTGGAAGTGTGCACCATGCGCAGCATCGCCCGCACCCGCGCCTGCTCATCGGCATTGCGCAGATGCAGCCACGCGCCGCCGGTCAGGGCGGGCAGCGTCTTGTGCGCACTCTGCACCCAGGCATCCGCACCCAGCACGCCCGCGCTCTGCGGCTGCGCGCTGATCTCCCTATCGAACCCGGCCACGCGCCAATTCCAGTGCGCGCCGTGCGCCTCATCCACCAGCAAGCGCATGCCCCGCTCGTGCGCGGCGCGCGCAATCCGCGCCCCATCGGCACAAACGCCCCGGTAATCGGGCCGGGTGATCAGCACCGCCTCGGCCTGCGGGTGCGCCGCCAAGGTGCGCTCCACGTCCCCCGCATCCACGTAGGGCAGGCCGCATTCCCTCGGCCATACGAACACCGGCTCGATATCTCCCCACACGCAGGCCGAAAGCACGCTATGATGGCAATCCCGGGGCACGATGAGCGTACCTCCGGGCCGAACGAAGCTGAGCACCATGGCCAGCACGCCCGCCGTGCCGCCTCCGCTTAGCATCAGCGTGGCCCCGGCCTCGGCGGAACGCGCCGCCAACGCCTCGGCCTGCGCGATGCCGCGCTCGGGGGCAAACAGATCGTCGGTGCAGGCCAGCTCGGTCATGTCCCAGGCGAAGGGCTGCCAGCCCGGCGGGGTTTCCCCTTTGTGGCCAGGCATGTGCATGCGCGTGCGGCCCTGCGCGGCGCGCAGCATATCGGCCAGCGGTGTTTGCGTTTCGCCTGGCATGCGTATCCTTGTATGATAACAGCATGGCAAAAGCCAGCGGAAACCATACATTCCTTTCCTTATTCTACCGCCTCGCCTAATCCAGCCGCTTGATCATCAGCAGGCAGGGGTTGGCCTCGTCCCACAGCGTGGGGAAAACCTCGATCGGTCGAAAGCCCATCGCCTCATAAAACCTGCGCGTGTTTGCGTAGCCCTCATCCGGGTGGCTGTCCGCCAGGGTTTTGACGGTCAAATAGCCCCTTCCCTGCTCGCGGCTGGCCTGCGCCAAGCGCTCGATCAGCGCGCGGCCCACGCCCCGCCGGTGCGCCCATGCGTACACGCCCATCACGTGCACCTCGTTCGCGTGCGCGGTCTGCGCCTTCATCGTAGCGAATCCAGCCTCCCGGCCATCGAGCTGCGCCTCAAACAGCGGCAGCTCCGCCGCATCGCGCACGTAATCTATGATCGATTCCTCGATGCCGAACCAATCGGGCAGCGAGCGAAGCACGCGATCGCACACCGCGCTGCGCTCCTGCGGATCGGTCACCTCGCGCAGTTCAACCGCATTCCTTTGCTCCATCGTTTTCTCCACTTAGTTGTTCGCAGCCTTACTTGTTCGCATCCGCGATGCGCTGCCAGGCGGCCACCAGCTTCTCCGCCCCCGCATCGCGCAGCTGCTGCGCAAATTCCTGCAGGTGCTGCTCGTCCAGCGGGGTTTCGCCGGTCGCAAACCGGGCGATGCCCATGTCCACCAGCGCGCCCAGCTCGGCTTGCAGCGCGTCGATTTCGGCCTGCTCGGCCTCGGTGAGGTAGTAAAGCGGCATGGGCAGACGCGCGGCCTGCCCCACCACGTTCATTTGCTCCATCATCTGCAGCTGCGTTTCCACGGCCACCTTGGCCAGGAAATTCCGGGGGCGCACGCCGGGCATCTGCCCGCCCGCCGAATCCATGAGCGATTCGGTGCGCAGCGAATCGGCGGTGCGCATTTCGTCCACCAGCAGGTTCCACTTGCCCTTGTCGTCGTATTGGAAATCGGTGCCCTCGCGGCCCGCCATGGCCAACACCGCGCCCTCCTCGGTGTATAACGCATCCGCCCAGCTCAGCGCCGCCACCGGGTATTCGCACGTGTTGGTGATCGCGAACGTTCCGCGCCACACCGGGCCCAGCAGGTCGCGGTACACCGTGCGGCCCTGGTAGGCCATGGGCGGCATCGCGGCGAATTGCCCCGCATGCTTGATGTCCAGCAGGGTGTACGGCGCCAGCGAGATCATGCCGCCGACACGCACCGTTTCGGCCTGCTTCTCCAGCTGTTCGGCCATGCTGTGGGTGGTGCGGAAGGCATCCTTGCCCAGCAGCTCCTGCTGGTTCAGCTCGCGCAGGTAGGCCAAGAATTCGGCGTACTGCGGCTCAAACGGCGCGAAGCGCACCGTGCCCGCCTCGTCAAGGTACACGTTGTAATCGTTGGCCGCCAGCCCAAAGAACGACATCAGCCACTTGGCCTCCCAAGGGCCCACGAGGTACAGCGGCACCTCGTCCCTCTTGCCGTTGCCGTTGGGGTCGCGGTCGCGGAAGGCGATGAGCGCCTCGCGGTACGCTTCCGGCGTGGCGGGTATCTCCAGGCCCAGCACGTCCAGCCAGCTGCGGTTGATCCAAATGCACACCTGATCGGCCGGATCGGCCAGCGCGGGCAGCGCCACGATCTTGCCATCGGGCAGGGTGATGGCCTTCTTCCAATCGGGGTGCGCCTCCAGCAGCGCCCAAAGGTTGGGGGCGTTTTCCTGCAGCAGCGGCGCCAGATCGATCAGCACGCCGTTCTCGGCGTAGCGCAGCTCCTCCTGGGAGGTGAGCCCCGCCTTAAACAGCACGTCGGGCAGCACGGCGCTGCTCAGCACATCCGCCTTGATCTTGGGGAAGCCCTCCGCATCCTGATATTGTTGGAAGGTAAACGAAACCCCGGTCAGCTCCGCCATGCGCGTAAAGAAATGGCTTTGCGACCAATCGCGCCCGGTCAGCGCGTCCAAGCCCATCATGCTCATCGGCTCCTCGGCCCAAGCCCCCAGCGGCGCGCACAGCACGCAGCACACAAGCGCCAAAAGCAATCCCTTTTTCATGGCGCGAACACCCCTCTCAGCATAAGTCTTTGTGTATTATACCATAGAATAGGCCCCACGCCAAACGCCGCCCGGGAAAACACGGCAAAAGCATTTACCAATAATGATGCAGGGATGGGCGCGCGAAGGATTCCAAAGGGCGACCGCAAAGCCCTTTGGTCGTGCCCGAAGGCACGAAACCCCTGCTTTCGAAGGGTATTTCACCCTCACGGGCGGCTCAAGGGCTTATCGATCGCCCTTGAGAATCCTTCTCTGCGCTTCCCCTCTTCCCTTTTCATGTGTTTTTATGTAAATGCTTTCGCCGTGCCCAGGAAAAAGCTGGGTAAGACTCACGAGCCTTCGGAAGACGGCGGCGGCGGATCGGAGGGCTCTGGGCCGGGCTGCCGCGGGCAAAGCCCCATCACCGCAGCCAGGATCACCACGGGCACATAATTGGAGAAGTAGCGCTCCCGCAGCTCCCATGCCATCAGGAACAAAAACACCCCCACCAGCGCCACGTACACCTCGGGGTATCCCATGGCCAGCGGGTTCTTGCCGCGCAGCCCCTGCAGCGCGGCGAACATCGCCAGCAGGAACAGCCCAAACAGCAGGCCGGAACACCATGCGTTGTATGCGTTGTAATGCGGCGCGTCGATGAGCACTACCTGATGCAGCACCGCCTTATTTTGGGGCCGGTCGTCCAGGAAATCGGCCAGCCCCAGGGTGCCGCCGCCCAGCGCGATGGACAGCTTGCGCGCGTAGTAGGCGGGCAACTTGCCCTTTTCCGCCTTGGCTTGCAGGCTGGTGCGCAGCATTTCCCACCCTGCGGCGGCGCGCTCCGGCCCGCTGGTCCCGGAGCGGAACACGTCCTCGAACGCGTTATGCCCGCGCTCCATGTTTGCGCCCAGCACCAGCCAGCTCACCAGCGGCACCTTGTTGTAGGCCAACGTTTCGCGGTTGAGGTATCGATTGACGATCACCGCGTTCCAGCCCACCGACCCCACCGCAAACACGCACACCGTGGCGATGACTTGGGCCGCCAGCCGCTTCCAACACAGCCGCTTCCAACTCGTCCGCTTCCAATCATAGCGCAGCAGCGCGCCTATCCACAGCGCGATCAGCATGATGAGCACCGTGGCCTTGAGCAGATACCCGGCAAACGCGCACAGCGCGATCAGGAGATCGATCGGCCAGCGGCGGCGGGGCTGGCGCTCCCGCGCCACCAGTGAGAGCCAGAGCAGCAGCGGGGGGAAGAGCAGGGTCATGGTATCGCTGTAGAACACCGCGCCCACCAGCAGGTAGGAG
The DNA here is from genome assembly GCA_031553615.1 of Eubacteriales bacterium. Classification (GTDB taxonomy): domain Bacteria; phylum Bacillota; class Clostridia; order Christensenellales; family Aristaeellaceae; genus WQXF01. The sequence goes on along the minus strand of JAVBLJ010000018.1, from coordinate 26,042 downwards.
GGCAACAGCACAAACGCCGCCGCCCCGGTGAGCGCCAGCGCACGCCCCGCCATGCGGCGCAGAATGTCGGCGCATACCAGCACGGTCACCGTAGCCGTCAAGCTGGCCAGCACCACCGCCGCCAGGTAGAAGCTTTCGCTGCCCAGCGCCTTGACCACAAAGAACAGCGCAGCCAGCAGCGCGGTCAATCCCAAATTGTTGGGGTAGAGGCAAAAGTAATCGGCGCGCTCGGGCTCCACAGCGTAGGAGCCCCGGAGCACCCAATCGATCGCGCCCCGGTAGACATGCCCGAAATCCGCGATGGGATCGATCTCCAGCCGCATGCCCAGCACGATCTGGGTGATGAGCATGCCCAGCAGCAGCGCGCCCAGCACGTACGGATAGGCGCGTTCGAGCCCCCTTGGGCGTCGCGCCAGCATCCTGTGCAGCAGGAACAGCCCGCCGATGCAGACCACGCACGCGCCCCCGAAGTAAATCGGCGGGAGCTTGCGGTAGACCAGGATGGCAAACACCGCGAAGCCATAGGCGGCCAGAAACGCCGCAAACGCGCACCAGCGCAAGGCGCTGTTCGGCCTTGGTTCCATGCTCGGCCTTGGTTCCATGCGCGGCCTCCTTCCCGTGCCTTTCGGCGCTTTGTAGGCAGTCTTACCGCTATTATACATTCGGCATGTCCAGGGGGCAAGCGTTTGCCAGCAGGGTCGGGGCAAACACATTTGCCGATAAACTTGCGGTAGGGGCGGGCGAAGGTTTCCAAAGGGCGACCGCAAAGCCCTTTGGTCGACCGCGAGGGCGAAACACCCCCTTTTTTCAACGAAGCTTTTCAGGAAGATTTCGCCTTCACAGGCGACCCAAGGGCTTATCGCTCGCCCTTGGGAATCCTTCTCTGCCAACCTCCAAGTTTCAGGTCATCCGCGCAAAAACCGGATATGCATTGCCCGCATCGGGCATAAAATAGGAAACGACGGTTTGCCGGGCGACCTGCAAAAATGTCGAATGCGCCGTTTTCGCGCAGCAAGCAGGAAATGCGCGCGGGCATGCCGAAGAAATCTTGTTCAGGAGCCGGTTGGGCCGAGGAGAAGGAGGAGCGTATGCGCTTTACCAAGATGCATGGCATCGGCAACGACTACGTTTACGTGGATACCCTGCGCGAGCCCATCGAAAACCCTGCCGAGCTGTCCGTGGCCATCAGCCGCCCGCACCTGGGCGTGGGTTCCGATGGTCTGGTGCTGCTGGGGCCCTCCCTGGTGGCCGATTTTTCTATGCGCCTTTTTAACGCCGATGGTTCCGAGGCCGAGATGTGCGGCAATGCCTCGCGCTGCGTGGGCAAGTACGTGTACGAGCGCGGCCTGACCCACAAGCAGGAGATCACGCTGGAGACCAAGGCGGGCGTGCGCACGCTCTGGCTCTCGGTGCACGATGGCACCGTGGTCAGCGTGCGCGTCGACATGGGCCAGCCCCGGCTCGATCCGGCGGAGATCGGCGTGAACCTGCCCGGCGACCGCGTGGTGCTGGCCCCTATCGAGGCGGCGGGCCGCTCCTGGCGCATGACCTGCGTCTCCATGGGCAATCCGCACGCGGTGGTGTTTGTGGAGGTCGATCCGGCCACCCTGGATTTGGCCACCATCGGCCCGGCATTCGAGCATCACCCGCTGTTTCCACGCCGCATCAATACCGAATTCGTGCAGGTGCTGGGCCGCGATGCCCTGCGCATGCGCGTTTGGGAGCGGGGCAGCGGCGAGACCCAGGCCTGCGGCACGGGCGCGTGCTCGGTGCTGGTGGCCTCCTCGCTTTGCAGCCTCACCGATCGGCGCGCCACCGTCCACTTGGTAGGCGGCGATCTGGATATCGAATGGGACCCCTACAACGGCCACGTGTTCATGACCGGCCCGGCGGCCTTCGTGTTCGATGGCGAATGGCTTTAATCCGCGAGGCTCTGCGCCCGGCGGCACTTCACACCGACGATACAGCGGGTTCCCCCCCGCACAAGGAGGTACCACCATGGTCAAGGCGAACCCCAACTACGCTCTGCTGCAAGGCAGCTACCTGTTTGCGGAGATCGCGCGGCGCGTAAAGGAATTCACCGCCGCCAACCCGGGCGCGGATTTAATCCGCCTGGGCATCGGCGACGTGACGCAACCGCTGGCCCCGGCGGTGGTCGCCGCGATGCATGCCGCCGTCGATGAGATGGCGCAGGCCTCCAGCTTCCGGGGCTACGGCCCGGATTTTGGCTACGATTTCTTGGTCAACGCCATTCGCGAGCACGATTATGCGGCGCTGGGCATCACGCTGGAGTACGATGAGGTGTTCGTCAGCGATGGCAGCAAGTGCGACGTGGGCAACTTCCAGGAGCTTTTTAGCGAGGATTGCGTGGTGGCGGTGACCGACCCGGTCTACCCGGTGTACGTCGATACCAACGTGATGGCGGGGCGCGCCGGCCACGCCGCCCCGGGCGGATGGGATAAGCTGGTCTACCTGCCCTGCCACGAAGGCAACGGCTTCGTGCCCGCGCTGCCCGCCGTGCCGGTGGATATCATCTACCTCTGCTACCCCAACAATCCCAGCGGCACCACCCTCACCCGCGAGCAGCTCAAGGCCTGGGTGGATTACGCCAAGGCCCACGGCGCGGTGATCCTATACGACGCGGCCTACCGCGCCTACATCACCCGCCCCGATATCCCGCGCAGCATCTACGAGATCGAGGGCGCGCGCGAGGTGGCCGTCGAATTCTGCTCCTATTCCAAGACGGCCGGATTCACCGGCACGCGCTGCGCCTACACCATCGTGCCCCATGCGATTTCCGTTTCGGATGCGCAGGGCCAGCCCGTGGAGCTCAACGCGCTTTGGAAGCGCCGCCAGAGCACCAAGTTCAACGGCGTTTCTTACCCGGTGCAGCGCGCCGCCGCCGCCATCTATACCCCCGAGGGCCGGGAGCAGACCGCCGCCACCGTCGCCTATTACATGGAGAACGCGCGCATCATCCGCGAAGGCCTGCACGCCCAGGGGCTCAGCGTGTTCGGCGGCGTGGACGCCCCGTACATCTGGATGAAGACCCCCGGCGGCGTGGATTCCTGGACGTTCTTCGATGCTCTGCTGCGGGAAGCCCACATCGTGGGCACGCCTGGCGTGGGCTTTGGCCCCAGCGGCGAAGGCTACTTCCGCCTCACTGCCTTCAACACGCGGGAAAACACGCTTCGGGCCACGGAACGGTTCGCGAAAATACGGTAAGGGAGAGCGGCAGGCCCCGCGCCCGCTAGACCGGATCGCTCTCTTCGACGTGAACGCGGATGATCACCTCGGCCTGGGCGAAGGCTTCGCGCCAATCGAATGCCTCCCACGCTTCCTGGGTGGGGAAAAAACGCACCGCCGCCCGGCCGAAGCCGAGGGGGTCGAACCTTTGCGCCTGGAAGAACTGCACTTGGCGCAGGCATTCCTCGCGTAGTTCCGCCTCCAGCTTATCCAGCGCGGAGGACTGCGGGAATAGCCCGTACCAAGCCAGCAGGTAGACGTCTATCTCCATGCGGAAGCGTTCGCCCCGCCGCTCGACGCGCAGCCGGGGCGCGCGCTTTTTCACGATCTTGGCCGCCGTGTTCTCGCTTTTATAAAAAAGGGTTTGGTAGCCGCCGCGCAGCAGATGGGTCAGCTCCATGCCGTATCCGGTCAGGGTGCCCACCATGCCGTCGCGGCCAATCATCGCCGCGCCCATGTACTCGGTTTGGTTGATGCTGGTGCGCGGCAGGTGCCCGGGCAGGTCGTCCAGCGGCCGACCGGCGGTGAGCGCGCGAGGCGTGGAAAAATCGTTGACGGCCGCGAAGCTGACCAGCGTATCCTGGCGATTGGCGCGCAAGTTTTGCCAGGTTTCCGCCAGCGTCGCGTCGGCCACGAAGCCGTAGTACTCCGCGTTCCTCATGCGGCTGTCGATATATTCGGAGAGCCGCGAGCCCAAAAAGCTCTGCTGATGCGCGGCAAAATCCAGCGCGTCGCCCTGGACAACCGCCACGTACGCCGATTCGCGCATGCTCTGCGTCGTCATCAGCGCAAGGAGTAGCCCGGTAAACGCTTCGGAGCGCGCCAGCCGTTCGGAGAACAGCACCTCACGCACGTGGGAAAAATCCAGCTTGCGAGGGATGGTGGCGTGCAGCAGCATCAGCGCCTGCCAATAATCCTGCCCCACCGTGCTGATGAGGTAGTATGCGCCCTGCTGCAGGTGGCTGGGGCTGGTGGGTGAATGCCCGGCCCCGCCCTGCGACGCGCCGCCACCGGAGCCCGAAGAACCTTCATCGGTTCCGCTCATGCTGCCCGCGCTGCTCTCGTTTAGGCTCTGCGTGCCCGAAGCGATCTGTATGCCCACGCGCAGTTTGCCATCGTCCACCGCATCCAGGGTCACGACGAACACGAAGGAGCGTTCATCCAAATCTATGGCGGAATCGCAGCCGGAGAGCACGGGCAGGATGGACAACAGCAAAGCCGCCAGGATCGCCATGCGCTTCATACGTTTCCCCCCTTGACGTATGTTTCCGCGTTCTGGGCACCCTTTTTGCGCTTCCGGCGCACCGCGTCCACGGCCCAGGCGACCCAGAGCGGAAGGACCATGGCCGGTAACCGCCAATGCAGGAATTGCAGCAGCAGCCGGTTGCGATCCGGCGTATAAAACCACGCCGCCAGCAGCAGCGCGGCGCATAGCAGGGCTTGTGGAATCCGTTTGGACAGGCCGGGTCGGGCCGCCTGCAACGCCTGGTGGCTCACGGACAGCGTGCTCTGGGCCGCGATGAGCAGCAGGCAGGCTTGAAGCAGCACGAACACGGTGCGCACCTCGGCCGTGCGATTCAAAGTGGAGGAGGACATCAGCAGCCGAAATTGCCAGCCGACCTCGTGCACCCCCGGGGAGGGCGGCTGCGCCAGCGCAAAGCCCAGCAGCATGACGACGATCGCCAGCGCACAGCCGCCCAGCGCGAGCCACCCGGCCAAGGAGCCCCGGTGGGCGGTGCCCTGCGGGGGCATATTCTCTGCGCGGGCGGTGGCGAACCCCAGCACGCAAATGGAGCAGCAGGCGCTCCCCGCCAGCAAGCCGTTGCCCAGGCTGGGCGCTACGCCATGCCCTGCCAGGGGGAAAAGGTTGGAGCCCGAGGCATTGCTCAGCAGCAGGGCCAGCGCCAGCACGAAGCCGATCCCGAGGCGCTTTCGCATGCGAAACGCGAGGCGGGCTGCGCCCACGGGTCCGCCCAGGATGAATGTAGCCCCCAGCCCCACGGCTGTAAGAATGCCGATGTGGCGGGCGGTGAATTCCAGCAGCAGAAATTCCGCACACAGGCCGATGAGCGTGAACTGACATAGCACCGCATCCAGCGCCAGCAAAAAGCCCAGCCAGGCGTTCATCGCGCCGCCCGCCCACGGGCCCGCCGCCTCGGTCAACGCTTCGCACAAGCCCTGCCCTGGGTGCGCGCGCAGGAGCAGCTGCACCGGGAGCCATACGGCCGCGCCGCCCGCCAGGCACAGCGCGGCAGACCACCAGGCTGCCGCGCCGTTTTCCAGGGCCAGGCGCGCGTTGCCGTAGATCCATAGCTGCGTAAACACCATGAGGGCACACATCCACGCATGCCCCTGTATCTCGGCGCGCGCCCGCTGTTGCCGAGGGGTTAGGTCAGCCTTGCGCGGCGCGGGGGGTGGATTGGCGTTCATGGGCGTAACCTCGCTTTACACGGCCTGCGCGGCGCGCGATTGTTGGGGGCTGCAAATGCGTTGACCGAGCAAATGTGTTGGCCGTGCAAATGCGTTGGCCGTGCAAATGTGTTGGCCCTAAAGGGAAAGAAAGCCGGGCTAGCGTTTTTTGCCGGGGCGATCCCAGCTGCGCACCCGTCCCCATGCGCGTACCCTTTGCCCGGCCTGCGCATAGAAGCCGCGCAGCCGTTGCTTCCATAGCGGATACCGCACCAGCAGATCGGGGTTGTGTGGGCGCGGCGGCGAGATGGGCGCGTAGTAGGGCACACCAAACGAATGGAGCATGCCCAGGTTGGTTTGCAGCAGCAGGTAGAGAAGTATCATTCCATATAGGCCCCAGAAGTTGGCGACCAGCACGTACAGCAGCTGCCGTATCTTCAGCCCCATGCCCAGCGCAAAATCGGGCACCGCAAACATGCCCAAGCCGGATACCGCAACCACAATGATCATGAACGGGCTGGCGAGGTCGGCAGTCACCGCCGCCTGGCCCAATATCAGCGCGCTGACTACGCCCAGCGACGAGCCCAAGGTGCCGGGCACGCGGGTGCTGGCCTCGTTGATGAGGTGGAACGACACGATCATCACCAGCGCCTCCACCACCAGGGGCAGCGGCATGCGTGCCTGGGCTTCGTAGAGCGAGGAGAGGAACACGCTAGGGATGGCCTGATGATGATGCACGACCAGCGCCAGGTAGATGCCCGGCATGAACATGGCCGCGTACATGCCCGCCGTGCGGATCAGCCGCAGGAACGTGCCAAATTGCCAGCGCATCGAGGTGTCGTCGGGGGTATGCATGATGTGCAGCAGGGTGACCGGCATGGCCAGGGCCAGCGGCGAACCATCCACGAATACCAGCACTTGCCCTTCCAGCAGGAAGGAGCACGCGCGATCGGACCGCTCGGTGGAGCAGATTTGCGGGTAGATCGAGAAGGGGTGATCCTCGATGAGCTGCTCCAGATGCCCCACGCCGGGCACGTAGTCCATCGCTACGCCGCGGATACGGCGCAGCACCTCCTGCACCACGGTCTCCTCGGCCACGCCGTCCAGGTACATCACCGCGCACTGGGTGGGAATCCCCTTGCCGAGATCGAGCATCTCGGTCACCAGGCGTGGCGAGTGCACGCCCGCGCGCACCAGCGCAAGGTTGGCGCGTAGGTTTTCCACAAACCCCTCCTGCGCGCCCAGCACCACGGATTCGTTGATGGGCCGATCGACGGTGCGCCGCTGCATCCAACGCGATTCCAGCATCAGCGCGGAATCGCAGCCGTTTACCAGCATCAGCGCCTTGTGGTTGAGCAGGTTGTGGATGCATTCATCCATGTCGCTGGAGGTGCGCAGGTCGTAAATGCTCAGCACCCGTTCGGCCAGGTAGGTGATGAGATCGGGCGGCGTTTCGCGCGCGGTTTCGCTCCAGCGCATGCAGGGCTCCAGCACGTGCATTTCCAGCGCGGCGCGGTTGGTCAGCCCATCGATATACAGCAAAGCGGCCCGCTCGCCGGCCACCACGAATTCGCGCACCACGCAATCCCGGTTGCGCGGCATGCGCAGCGTGCTCCGGATCAGGGTGAGGTTATCCTGCAACGAGGCGACCACCCGTGCGTTTACCTTTTCGGCAATGTCCGGCGCACTATGCAATGGAAAGCTCCCCCTTTATTGGGCGTTGTGTTTGGGTGGGCATCGTGTTCGGGTGCTGAGACCTGGAATCTGGAGGCAGTGAAAACCCTCCTATAGCAGGAATAGTGTGGCTGTGTTCGCAAGAAGTATGCGATACGATACGAAAAAGCATTGCTCCCGCCGAACGCCGTGAACGAAGATACAAAAAGGCACAAAAAAACCGCGCCCTTTCGGATGCGGATTGCATAATACTACTCCTCGTTAGATTTCACGCAATAGATCGCGGAAGGAACCCCTCCGGTGTGGGCTGTTCCGCTGGCGCAGCGCGGTTATTCTGCGAGGTACTTCATGCTGGCCCAGCCCTCAGTGCCATCAGAGAGGCGGACATGCGCCCAGCCCGAGTACGCCTCGAGTATGGTCAACGTAGCGCCCTGCTTTATGACACGCACCACCTCGGCGCAGGCGCTGCCCGCGTCTCGCAGGTTTAGATCGCGATCGATCACCTGCGCGATGCGCGTGGACTGTTCCTTTTTTTCGGCAAGGGGCGTTTGCTTGGGCTCCCCGGCGTTGGCGGGTCGGGCTTTGGCCAAGGCGGGCAGGGGCATTGCGGAGGGAACGGCGGGCTCCTGCTCGGCGGTATAGGGGCGGCCGCGTACGAGCATCGAATGATCCAGGGAAGCCGAGGCTAGCAGCGCTACCTGCGTGGAGGCCGGGGCATCACGGTGCGCGAGGGCCAGGTTCCAATGGGCCAGGTACTTGGTGCTGGCCCAGCCGCGCATGCCGCTTTCGGTTTCTACGCGGGCCCAACCCGGCTCGAGTTCCAGCACCGTGACTATGCTGCTCTCCGGGGCTTCAAACACCGCGCGGCCCACGGCGGCGCCAACGGTGCGCAGGGCTATATTGCGATCGATGACCACCGCTGTGTGACCTACGCTCAACGCGTTGCCCTTGTAGGCCAACGAATCGCCATCGATCACGCGGGGCAGCGGCGTGCTGCGCGCAAACAACAGGCTCCAATAGGGGGTTCCCTTCGCGCGGTATTGGGCCACGGCGATGCGTTCGAAGGTGCTATCCAGTATATTATTGCGGTGCGCGGGGCTGGCCATCCATGCGCGCACCACAGCTTTAGCGCTGCGCTGGCCATATGCAAGGTTTTCCCCCTGGCTGTAGAAGGTGAGGCCAAGATCGTCAAACACGGTTTTCCACTTGGTGCCGTTGGGCCGGGAGTGCGAGAAGAGGCTGGCGGCCTCCTTGGCGCGCACGGTGGCGGCGGTCAGCAATTGAACGTCCGCTACCAGCGGCTGGAGGCCCGCCTTTTCTCGCTCGACGTTGACCAAGCGGATCACCTCGGAGACCTGTGAGGTGCTCTCCGCAAATGTGATGGTGGGGGATACGATGATCAGGGACGCGGCGATCAGCACGACGACGGCGATCAGCAGTTGCAGTGCGCGGTGCAATACCCGGGAAGCGTTGTCCATGGTCATCATTTGTAAGTCATCCTTTCGGAGGTGGAATGTGTTAAAGGCGGGTTGTGTTGGGAATGGGCTGGGCATTTGTGCCGGGAGACCCAGGGAGCCGTCGCGTAACATTTTTGTAATTAATTTGTTTCGTTTGTGTTACCAACAGCACGATTATAACCAGCAAACACCAGCGTCGTCAATGCTTCACAGCTTAAGCTTAGCGTGAAAACGCTTAATAAACACATGAAATAAACTTCATAATTGGCCCCGGTCGATGCCCTTTGGAAGGGAATGATCCCCATGCGCATGCATTTTTTGACTGTTGGGGTTTTATAGGCGCATTTATATGCTATAATTAGCCGTTACCGTCGAATCGGCATACCAGGGGAGGTATACCCAGCCGGTTGAAATATCCCCTAAACCCCCAGCCCTTATACTTACTCATTGAAGGCATACCGCGACCCGAAGGGAGGGAATCCGTCTGAACGCCGAGTATTACGAACTACTGCTGTTGGCCGCGCGCTATGCGTTTGCCGCGCTGAGCGTGGTGATCGTCTGGCATTCGATGCGCTGGCTGCGCAGGGATTCCCTGCTGCGCCGCAAAAAGCTGAGCGCACTGCCCGATGCGGGCTATGTGGGGACGCTATACGTCATGGCGGGCGAAAGCAAGGGCATGGGGCCCGGCGAAGCCTTCCAGCTGCCCACAGAGGGCGTGCTGGGCAGCGGCACGGGCTGCGATGTGCGCATACCGCACCCCACCGTGGGCGGACGGCACGCAGTGTTCGAATTCCGCGAGGATGGGCTGCATCTGCGGCCCTACCGCGATGAACGGCTGCAGGTGGATGGCCAACCGCTGCCGCAGGGCTGCGAGGCGATCCTGCAGCACGGCGCCGTGGTGACGCTGGGCGGCGTGATGCTGCAATTCCGGCTGTTTGCAGGCATACAGACCCCGGCCGTGATTCGCTCCGATTCAGCCGAAACCAAGCGTGATAAGCGCTCGCGCCGCGCTGAGGAATACGATGCTCCCCCGATAAGCGCCCGCCCGGTGGCCGGCAAGCGCGGCAAAAAAAGGCGCCGTCACGAGGACGACGCATACGACGAATACGAACAAAACGCACCCCGCGGAGCCAAGCCCTGGCGCGACGGGGATGCGAATCCGGACGATGCCCCGGTGTACGGGCGGCGGAGGAGGTGACAGCGTGGCGCGAACAAAGCAAAAAAACCCGATCCGGCTGCTGGTGAGCGCCGTCATGCTGTTTGAAGCGCTGGCCTTGCTGCTCATCGCGCTGAAGCCATCGAGCGCTGAGGCGTCGGGCGTTTATTCGTCGGGTGTCAATGTGCAGGCGCTGGCTATGGCGGGCGCGCTGCCGCTGCTGTGCTGGATCTCTACTATATTGATACCGAAGCTGATCCCCTTCGATCAGCTGCTCATGGCGCTCACCAACTTCCTCTGCGGGGTGGGCATCGTCATTCTGTACAGCGTGGTGCCCGATGTGGGCATCAAGCAGGCGCAGTTCTACGCGCTGGGCCTGGTGACCATGCTGGTGGGCTTTTTGCTGGTGCGGGTGGTGCGCAGCTGGCGCGCACTGAGCTGGCTGATGATGCCGGTGGGCGTGGCGCTGCTGGCGCTGCCGGTGGTCATCGGCAGCTGGAACAACGGCGCGAAGGCCTGGGTGCGCCTGCCCTGGATCGGCATGTTTCAGCCCTCCGAGCTGGTGAAGCTGGCGATGCTGCTGGTGCTGGCCTGGTTCTTTTCCTCGCGCCGCAGCCTGCGCCGCATGATGCCCGCCGTCATCTTCATCGTGGGCTGCCTGGGCATGCTGCTGCTGCAGCGCGATTTGGGCACCGCGCTCATGTACTACCTCACGGGTGTGGCGCTTTACTTCGTATCCACCAGCAACGTGCTCATGACCGGCATCGGCCTGGGCGGCGGCGCGCTAGCGGCGGTGGCAGGTTACATGATGTTCGCCCACGTTAAGGTGCGCGTGGCCATTTGGCGCAACCCCTGGGCCGATGCGCTGGGCAAGGGCTACCAGATCATCCAAGCGCTGATGGCCATCGGCTCGGGCGGGCTCTTTGGCCTGGGCCTGGGGCTGGGCCTGCCGCGCACCGTGCCCGCCTACCATACCGACTTCATTTTTGCCGTCATCTGCGAACAGTTTGGCATCGTGTTCGGCCTGTGCGTTATTCTGGTGTACATGGCGCTGCTGGTGCGCGGATTCTCCATTGCGCTGCGTTCCCGGCAATCCTTCTATGCCCTGCTGGCCTTCGGCTGCACCGCCATGCTGGGCATCCAAACCTTCGTGATCATCGCGGGCGTGATCAAGATGATCCCGCTCACCGGCATCACCATGCCGTTCATCAGCTCGGGCGGCACCTCGCTGCTTTCGTGCATGACGCTGGTGGGCTTCCTGCAGGGCGTGCATTCGCACATCCGCATCGATACCGAGCAGGACGAGGCCATCGTCCAGGCGGCGGGGGAGGTGGAATTCGAATGAAGGAGCTGCGCCGCAACATGCGGCTGGTCACCGCCATCGTGATGAGCCTATTCATCGCGTTCTTCGTCTACTTCGGCTATTCGGTCTATTTCTTTGGCGGGCGTTGGTTCGCCAACCCCTACAACCCGCGCCTGAGCTCGCAAAAGCAGCAGGTGCGCGAGGGCACGGTGACCGACCGCGAGGGCACGGTGCTGGCTTACACCGACGAGGACGGTAAGCGCCACTACGCGAAGGATACCGAAACCCGCCGCGCCGTATCCCACGCCATCGGCGACAACGTAGGCAACGTGGCCAACGGCGTGGAAACCTTTCATGCGCAATACCTGCTGGGCTTTAAAACCAACATCCTCGAGCGGCTGACCCAGGTGTTCCAGGGCGGCGAGCGCCGCGGGGACGATATCCGCATCACCCTCAACGCGCGGCTGAATGCCTATATATCCAAGAACTTTCCTTCCGGTCAATCGGGCGCGGTGGTCATCATGAACTACCGCACCGGCGATATCTACGCCATGGTCTCCAAGCCCGATTTCGACCCGGTGGACATCGCCAAATCGATCCAGAGCGAGGAGGCCAGCCCGCTCATCAACCGCGCCACCCAGGGCCTCTATCCGCCGGGCTCCACGTTCAAGATCATCACCATGGCCGCCGCGCTGGACAACCTGGCCGATGTGCGTTCGCGCTCCTTTTACTGCAGCGGCAAGCTGGAAGTCAAGCTCTCGGTGGTTACCGATGCGGGCAACAATGCGCACGGCAACCTCACCCTGCAGGATGCGTTTGCCAAGAGCTGCAACGTCACATTCGCGCAGCTGACGCGGGAGGTGGGGTACGATTTGATGAGCAAGGAGTCCGCCGCATTTGGTGTGGGCGATAACTTCCTGTTCCGCGATCTGGTGGTGTACAACTCCACCTACCCCACCGACAACCCCTCGGATGCCGATCTGGCCTGGTCGGGCCTGGGGCAGGGCCGCGTGCTCGTGACCCCTCTGCACATGGCCATGACCGCCGCCGCCATCGCCAACGACGGCGTGATGATGGAGCCCCGCCTGCTGATGCAGGTGACCGGCCCCCAGGGCCAGCGCCGCATGCTGGCAGGGGCCAAGGCTTACCGCACCGCGCTGACCCCCGAATCCGCCGCCGCGATCCGCAGCGCCATGATCGCCACCGTGGAGACCGGCACCGGCAGCGGCGCGCGCATCAGCGGCCGCACCGTGGCGGGCAAGACGGGTAGCGCCGAGGCCGTGAACGACAAGACCATACAGCCCCACGCCTGGTTCGTGGGCTTTGTGGATGACGACGCGCATCCGCTGGCCATCGCAGTGCTGGTGGAACGCAGCGGCTCGGGCGGCCAGGTGGCCGCGCCGCTGGCAAAGAAATATTTAGCAAAAGCCCTCGATTTGGGATTATAGCCCGAACGCGGGGATGGATTCCCCTCCCCGATCCGTTTAATGCTATGTGGATGTTCGTTTGCCGGTCTTGGCCGGATTCGACAGGTATGATTGTTTTGCTGTAAGGAGGACTTACCCGTGAAGAAAATGCTCGCCCTCTGTGTAGCGCTGACCCTGCTGCTGACGTTGCCTACGGCAGGTTTGGCCGGGACCACCGTGTACACCGCCTCCAATCTTTTTGGTATCGCCGACGTGGCACAGGCTTACATGGATGCATTGGTCGCCTGGGAAACCGAAACGGGCAACACCGTGGAGGACTTTTCCGGCCTGCCCGACGAAATGTGGAAACCCGTCGTGCTGCAGGAATTGGCCGCCGGCAAGTATGACATCATCTACTACGACATTGGCAACGAGGATTCCGGCTTTATCCTCGACAAGGTGGTGCCGCTGAGCGAAGTGAAGGCCGCTTACCCCGATGCGGCCATCACCATCAATCCGCTGGCCGCCGAGGTCGATGGCCGCGTGTACGCTGTCCCGATCAATTACTACTGGGAAGCGCTTTATTGCAACAAGGATCTTTTTGAAACCAACGGCCTGGAGTTGCCCACCGATTGGGGTAAGCTGGGCACGGCGGTGATGAAGTTCCGCGATCTGGGCATTCCGCCCATCTCCACCTCGCTGGCCGATTATCCGCACTACATCGTGGAGGCGGCGATCCTGGCCAGCGGCAGCCCCACCGATTACAGCTCTACCCCACACAGCTCGGCGGAGACCCCCACCTCCTGGGCGGAGGGCGTGAAGCTGGTGCGCGAGCTGTATGCGGCGGGTGCGCTGGGCCAAAACGCCGTGCAGACCACCGACATGGAGAGTGCGCAGGCCTTCCGCGACAAGGAAGCCGCTATGCACTTCGACGGCTCGTGGTTCGTGGGCACCATTCCGCCCGAGAGCTACGATAGCACCGTGGTGGTGCCTTTCCCCTCGTTCTCACCCTCCTCCGATCCCACCGCGTTGATCGGCGGCATGTCGATGGGCTTCTACATCACCCGCGCCGCCTGGGACGATCCGGCACGACGCGATGCCGCCGTGTCGCTGCTGCAAGCGCTCACCACCGACGAGATGCGCGCCGCGCTGGGCGAGAGCCTGGCCAATGATGCGCTGCGCGAATCCATCAAGGCCATGCTGGGCAACGCCACCCGGCTCTGCCCGCCCATCGCCGATCGCATGACGCCCGAGGCGCGCGAGCTGTGGATGTCCAGCATCGGCGCGGTCGCCGGGGGGCAAAAGGACTCGGCGGAGCTGATGAAGGAAGTTGTGGATAGCGGCGCTTTTGCGCAGTAAGCTTTTCGAGCCTTCGCGGGAAATTCAACGCATCTCCTCGCCCCCCGAAGGATCCCTAAGGGCGACCGGAAAGCCCTTAGGTCGCCCGTGAGGGCGAAATCCCCCTTTCGATGAGGCTTGAGGCTTTTGATGGAATTTCTTAGGAAGATTTCGCGCTCGCGCACGACCCAAGGGCTTATCGATCGCCCTTGGGGAACCTTCTCCCACCCTTGAAGCAGTTTCTGCGAATAAAACCATAAATGCTTTGGCCGTGCGGAGTCCATCCCATCACCTTGCGGTGGTGGGATTTTCATAGTATGATGGTGTGAAAAGGCTATGTAATAAAAAGAGGGGGGTGGCGCGGTGCGCATCGTGGTGGGCATGTCGGGCGGGGTGGATTCCTCGGTAACGGCGCTGCTTTTGCACCGCGCGGGGCACGAGGTCATCGGCGTTTTCATGAACAATTGGGAGGAAAGCGGCGAGGACGGCGTGTGCACCGCCGAGAGCGATTGGGCCGACGTGCGCGCGGTCTGCGATGCGATCGGAATCCCGTACTACGCGGTCAACTTCGCGCAGGAATACCGTGAGCGGGTGTTCGCCTACTTCCTGGAGGAGTACCGCGCGGGCCGCACGCCCAATCCGGACGTGCTCTGCAATCGCGAGATCAAGTTCAAGGCATTTCTCGACTTTGGCCTGCAGCTGGGCGCGGATCGCATCGCCACCGGGCACTTCGTGCGCCGCGCGCAGGATGCGGAAGGCTTCCGGCTGCTGCGCGGCCTCGACCCGGCCAAGGATCAAAGCTACTTTCTGTATATGCTGGGGCAGCGCGCTCTCTCCTACGCTGAATTCCCGGTGGGGGGCATGACCAAGGCCGAGGTGCGGGCGATCGCGCGCGAGGCTGGGCTGCCCACCTTCGCCAAGCGCGATTCCACCGGGGTGTGCTTCATTGGCGAGCGCGATTTCAAGGCGTTTTTGCAGGCGTACCTGCCCGCGCAGCCTGGCGAGATGCGCGATCTGCGCACCGGGCAGGCAGTGGGTCGGCACGATGGATTGATGTACTACACCCTGGGCCAGCGGCGCGGCCTGGGCATTGGCGGCAGCGGCGATGGGCGGCGCTGGTTCGTAGTATCGAAGGATTTGGAGCAAAACCTGCTCTGGGTAGCCCAGGGCGACGATCACCCCGGCCTGTATACGCGGGAAGCGTTGGCGGGCCAGGTGACCTGGATCGCGGAGCGGCCTCCGGTGAGCGAAGGGGCCGAACTGGCCTGCACCGCCAAGTTCCGCTATCGGCAGGAGGATCAGCGCGTCAGGGCACGGCTGACCGCCGAGGGTCTGCATCTGGCGGCAGAGGAGCTGCAGCGCGCTGTCACGCCCGGCCAATCGGTGGTGCTTTACCAGGGCGAAACCTGCCTGGGCGGCGGCATTGTGGAGCGCGCATGGTGAACGGCGGCGCCGTAGAAGGGATTGGTGGCGACATGGACACCCAGGATAAACGCGCAAAGAACAAAAAGACAGTAAACAAAAAGACGGTAAACGAAAAGACGAGAAACGAAGCAGCGCACGCAAACGAGGAGTTCGAACAAGACGCATCGGACCTGCTGGAGCTCGAAGAGCCCGTGTCGGCCGATGCGCGGGGCGAGGGCGGCTTGCCCTCGGCGGGAAAGCGCAAGGGATGGAAGAATGCGCTCCGCGCCGTGTTGGCGTGCCTGCTGATGTTTGCGTTGACCTCGATGCTGGTGGTGCACTTCGTGTACAGCGACCAGTTTGGGCGCGCGGACGCGCCGGATCGCTCCTTTTACCTGGTGTACGATGATTTGGCCGCGCATTTCCCCCGCGAGGTGGTGCACTTCCAATCGGGCCGCAACACGCTGACCGGCTACCTCTACGGCGCATCGAACCGCCGGGGCCTGATGGTGATCGCCCACGGCATCGGCGGCGGCGCGGATAGCTACCTGACCGAAATCGCGCACTTCGTGGAGGCGGGCTGGTGCGTGTTCGCCTACGATTGCACCGGAAGCTACGCCAGCGAGGGCAAGGGCACGCGCGGCCTTTCGCAATCGGCCCTGGATTTGGATGCGGCGCTCTCCTTCCTGGAGGGGAAATCGAAGGAGGGCGCGCTCACCGATGCCGAGGGAAAACCGGCCTTCGAGGGGCTTCCCGTGGCGCTCTATGGGCACAGCTGGGGCGGGTATGCGGTGGCGGCGGTGCTGGGCAAGGGGCACAACCTATCGGCGGTGGTCAGCGTAGCCGGATACAATTCGCCGCCGAGCATGCTGCTGGATCAGGCCCACAGCATGATGGGCGCATTCGCCTACGTGCAGTATCCCTTCCTGTGGTCGTACAACGCGCTGCTGTTTGGCCCGGCGGGCTGGCGCACCGCGCTGGACGGCATCAACGCCGTCGATACCCCGGTGCTCCTCCTCCACGGCACCTCGGATGAGATGATCGGCTACGAAACCACCAGCATCACCGCGCAATCCGCGCGGATCACCAACCCGAACGTGGAATACAAAGCCTGCGCCACCGAAGGGCAGAACGGACACAACTCGCTGTTCATGAGCGCCGACGCGCTTTCGTACGTGAACGAGCTCCATGCCGAGTACAACGACCTGCTGGCCCTGCGGAGCGGCAGCGTGTCAGAAGAGGAGCGGGCCGAGTTCTTTGCCGACATCAACCGCATGCGCGCCAGCGCACTCGATCCGGGCTTTATGGCCGATGTCGACGCGTTTCTGGATCGCGCGATCCCAAACTGATCGAATGCGGGGAGCATCAATCCCTGGGCCGCATGCATTCGCGCAGAAAGGCCTCGGCCTGGGCGGCACTGGCAGCTCTCTCGCCCCGCGCCTGTGCGTCGGCCTGCCAAGCAGCCAGCATGCGCAGGGTATCCTCCGCATCGTACACGGTGCGCCAACCCAACTGTTGGCGCGCCTTTTCGCTCTCCAAGCGCGGCGGATGAAGGGGCGGCTGGGGCGTGCGTCGCTGCGCCTTTGCGCGCGAAAGCGGCGCGGCGGTCGGGTCTTGGGGCTCCTGACCGGAGGGCTGTGTGCGGGCTTCCTCGATCAGCGGCTGCACCCGCAGCGTTTCGGCCAAGGTGCGGCAGGCCGTGCGCGGGGAGCACCAGTTTTGCGCGGATGCGCCGAAATTCCACGTGTCGCCGCAGTGCAGCGGCAGCGTGAGCGCGCGTCCGGCGGCCAGCAGCGCCCCGGCCACCGGCTCCAGCGCGTGCTGGAAGGGCTGTAGCTGATCGGGATGCTCCATAAAAAGGGTGCGGCCCCGGGCCAGCATGGTGAGCCAGGTTTGCGCAGGATTTCCCAAAGACAGGTTCGGGGGCAGGTTCGAGGCCATGCCACCGCAGCATAGCGCGCCGTGGTGGGCCACCACCGTGGGCAGCGCTTCGCCCCAGAACCCCTGGCGAAAGCCTTCGGCCAGCAGGCGCAAACAGCTTTCCGCGCAGCCCGCGGCATCCTGCCCGCCCAAAGGATCGGTCTCGTGGCAGCTCCAGGGCGTATCCAGATTGCGATAAGCGCCGTCGCCCAGCATCAGCAGCGCGCAGCGGCAGCCCGCGTCCCGCGCGGCGGTCAGGCTATCGCTCAGCAGGGCCAGAGCCTCGCGCAGCTCGGCGGGGGTGTGCGCGGGCGGCGGATCGGCGCAAATCCACACCTCGGCGCGGCACCGCTTAAGCGCCTCGCGCAGCGCGCCGATACTCCAGGCCGGGGCCACCTCCCCCGCCCATCCGCCCCATGCATCGGCTTGGGAAGGGGCGGACAGCCCGTTCGATCCCTCGGGTGCTTCCAATATCTCGGCCTGCGCACCCAGCGCCTCCAACAGCGTGCGCGTCCATTGGGCCAAGCCCTCATTGGCTCCGCTAATCACCGCGCGGCGGCCAATCCATAGCTCCTGTAGCCTCGTGTGCATCGTCGCAACCTCCTGCCTTGGTGTGCCGCCCAGCCCGTGCGTGCGGCCCCCGAATGGGACATGCACCAGCATATGCACCGTCCGGCGCGGACTTGCCAGGTTGCGGGGATTTTTCATTCAAGCGATGCTCTCTATAGGGAAATATAACAGATTTTCCCGGCGCATCTGGGTGTTATCACCCATTGCGCTAAAGCGGCTAAAAACTGTATAATGATCAAGGATTTTGCATAAACGGAGGGTATTCATGAATAAGAAATCTCTCGTACTGATCCTCGCCCTGGTGCTTGCTCTGGTTTCCCTGACCGCCTGCGGCAACAAGAACGACGCCGCCTCCACCGGCTCCACCGCCGCCGATCCCGCCAAGGCCATCGTGGGCACGTGGCTGGTGGACATCGAAGGCATGGCGAAGGCGCAGGGCGTGGATCCCACCGACGAAACCGTGAAGACCGCTTTGGAAGCCGCGCAGGTCGGTTTTGAGTTCACCGCCGATGGCAAAATGAACGTCATCATGGGCGGCACCACCACCGGCACCGCCGATTACAAGGTCGCGGGCGACAAGATCACCATGGACGCGGGCGCGATGAGCGGCGTGGCCACCGGCACTTCCGCCGAATACGCCTACAAGCTCGATGGCAACAAGCTGACCCTGACCATCGAAGGCGTCGAAGTGGTGCTGGTGAAGAAGTAATTCTTCCCAACATTCAGCAAAAAGCAAAGCCCTGGCTGCAGTCCAATCCGCAGCCAGGGTTTTCTGTATTTGCGGGGCGTCGCTACTGCGGCAGCCCCCTCGATACAGTACGCTAGGGCATCCGCCCCGGCGACACCGTGGGCATGGTCTGCACCAGGGAGTTGCTGGGCGGGGGCAGCTCCCGCAGCGTGCGCCATCCGCCCCAGGCCAGCAGCAGCAACGCCACCACCACCATCCAAAGCGCCACCCGCCGCACCCGCACCATGCCGACCCGGCGCGCAAAATCCTGCCGGCGATCCGAGGTCTTTTGCCGCTCTTGCCAGAAAGAATCCTCGCGCTCCTGCTGCTCGGTGGCGGCCTCCTCGCTGCGCTGGCGCAGGAATTGCGCCATCACGGCATTGAGCTCGTAGCGCGCAAAGGTCTCCTCGCGATTGCGGCGGCAGCGGCGGCAGACGCGCCATGCGCGCTGATTGAACCGCCCGCACACGCAGACCCAGGTATCCTGGCGGCGCTCCGGCCAGCAGATCGCATCGGCCCCCGCCACCGCCACCAGCGCCGCGCGCTGTGGCCCCTGGGCGAGCACCTTGGGTGTGCAATCCATCAGCGCGTCCTCGTCCCAAATCCAGGGCTCGCCCTCCTCCAGGCCCACGCGCTGGATGCTCACCCGCGCATCCTGGAAGAAGGGCAGCTCATCCATCACCATGCAGAGCGTGAACATCGCATGGGGCTGCGCCTGGAGCCGCCGGTAGCGCAGCGGGCAAAGACCCAGGCTCACACCGTCGGCATCGAGCATGGTCACCATGGCGTGCAGCTCGGTGAGCGTATCCTCCGAAAGGTTGCGGAAGGAAAGATACGCTTGCGCACGGCCGCTGCTATCGCGCAGCACCTCTACGGCCACGAACTCCGCCGGGCATGTCAGGTCCATGAGCACCAAGCCGCCGCCCCCTCCCCTCGTTGCGCCAAACCCCCGGCCAGCCCTTTCCGCGTACAAATGCACAAGGGAGCGCACTGCGTCCACGCCGCGCGCTCCCTGTGAAAGGCATGGTCTACGATCGGTTGTGCAGGGTCTTGCGCACGTCCTCGATCTCCTTGGTGATCTTGTCCTTATCCTGGACAAGCTTGGATATTTTTTCGCAGGAGTGCATCACGGTGGTGTGGTCGCGCTTGCCAAACGCATCACCGATGCGGGGCAGCGAGAGGTCGGTGAGCTCGCGCGTGAGAAACATGGCCACCTGGCGCGGCACGATAATCTCCCGGTTGCGCTTGGGGCCGGTCAGGTCGCCCACCTCCAGGTTGTAGTAGGTGGCGACGGCGCTCTGCACCATGTCGCAGGAGATGCGGCGCGGCTCGGAGCGAATGGTCGAAAGCGCCGTGGTAACCAGCTCGACGCTGACGGGGCAATTCTCCAGGTGGGCGTAGGCGACGATGCGCGCCAAGGAGCCCTCCAGCTCGCGGATGTTGGATTCGGAGCGGGTGGCGATGGCCTCCAGCACGTCGTCGCCCACGGTGATCTCCTCGGAAAGCGCCTTCTTGCGCAGGATGGCGATGCGGGTTTCCAGGTCGGGGCGCTGGATGTCGGCCACCATGCCCCACTGGAAGCGGGAGAGCAAGCGCTCCTCGATGCGCGCGATCTCGTGCGGCGGCTTGTCCGCCGTGATGACGATCTGCTTGCCCGCTGAATGGAGCGCGTTGAAGGTGTGGAAGAATTCCTCCTGGGTGCTTTCGCGGCCGCCGATGAACTGGATATCGTCGATCATCAGCAGATCGAGATTGCGAAAGCGGTTGCGGAACTCGATGTTTTTGTTGTTTTGGATGGCGGCGATCAGCTCGTTGGTGAAGTTTTCGGAGGTGATGTAGAGCTGGCGCAGGGCGGGGTTGCGGCGGGCGATCTCGTGGCCCACGGCGTGCATAAGGTGGGTCTTGCCCAGGCCGACCCCGCCGTAGATGAACAGCGGATTGTACGCATCACCCGGGGATTCGGCCACGGCGACCGAGGCCGCTTTGGCGAAGCGGTTGGAGTTGCCTACCACGAAGGTATCGAAGGTATACTTGCCGTTGAGCATGGTGGGCGCGGAGGCCGGACCGGGCGCGCCGCCGGGCACCCCAAGCGGGCCAAAGCGCTCCAGACGCTCCTGGGCGGTAAGGTATTCGATGCCCAGGCGGCGGGGCGACTGCTCGTTGACTGCGTTGACCAGCAGCTCCTGATAGCGGCTCAGGATGGTTTTGCGCACGAAATCGGAAGCCGCTTCGAGGTAGAGCGTATCGTCGGCCATCGCGAAGGGCTTGAGGGAGGACTCAATCCAGGTTTTGTAGGACACGTCGGGCATGTCCTCGCGCAGCAGCGTGGTAGCCTGGATCCATATCGCCTGAAAATCGAGTTGCGCCATGCTTTGGGTTCCTCCTATTACTGCATCTTGTGCCCCCTGCATAGCGTTCGGCGCAGGCCCGTAGGGCGAGGTTGCCGCTGCATACATACGCGCGCGAAAAGCGCCCCGAGGATTCTGGGTCATGGCCAAGGCAACTCCTCCTATCGAAACATGGGCGAATCCGCATGGATCGGCCTGCGTAAAAAAGCACAGAAAAAGCAGGGGGAGCGCTACTCCCCTTGCCAGGGTCCGCTCGGAAACTGTCCCTATCATAGCAAAGATTCCTTGCATTTACAAGGCCTGCAACACTTGTGAACATGCGCTGGTTTCGTGTTTTGCTTGTGCGGGGTTCAAATCTTGTGCAACGCGTTTGCGCCAATCTGTAGTTATCCACAGAGTGACGGCATACCAATTCTTGCGTTTATCGAAAACGTAACTATGATCACCGCATACACAATGCCCTGTATATCCATCGCTTTTTTACTCATTTTTATGCAAAAATTCTTTTTGTTTTATTTTGGCGAAGCGCGCGTCATATTGTGTTCGCGTGGTTAATCGCCCACAACCTGCTGAATGAACCTTGGGCGTTCGCATCGTCTTTTACAGAATCATGAAAACCTGTAAAAGATTGCTCCGCTGTTCGGCAGGCTGCGCAATATCCTCCGCCGATCCTCCCCAACGCCCCTCCCTACGCCGTGTCCCTGCTTCCGATTCCCACATCCCCATTCCCACATTCCAATCCCTACGTCCCATCCCTACACCACATCCCTACACCACATCGGATTGAAACGCCACCGCGACCCCCAGTATGCGTACCGACCGGGTTTCGCTGTGTCCCCGATGCGCAGGGGCGGATACCTTGGGTTTTCCGCGCGCAGTTCGTCGGTGCCGTCGGGGAACTTATAGACGCGCTTAAATGTCACTCCCAACAGGTTGACATATGCGAACATATGTGCTACTATGTTCCCGCTCCCAGTCGCGATCTCCCCTCCTCTTCGCGACCAAAAGCAAGTTCTCCCCCCAAACGTGATGTTTTCATCACGTCCCCCGGCACAAAAAAAGCGCTCCCGTCTCCAGGAGCGCAGAAACCACGATTCCAAAACTCCACGGCCAGCGAAGCGAGCCCGCAGCCCGCGAAGCGAGCCCGCGGCCAGCGAAGCGAGCCGCCCCAAGGGAGCTCGAGGGGCCGCAGCCCCTCGAATCAATTCGTATCGCACGGCTTTGCCGGGCGGGCGGGGAGTTTTCCGTAGACGAGGGCGAGCGGAGCGAAGCCGTAGCCCCGCAGGGCCGAGCGGAGGAAAACATTCCTCCCCCAGCGACCAGCGGGAGCCGCGCCTCAGCGCGCACCTCCTAACGAACGGAAATCGCCTCAGCGTGTCCGTTCGGCGGCGCTAGCCGCATTTTACCATCCCGCATCCACAAAAGCCAGGGCCTTGATGTTCTTGACCAAGCTCATGCCCGAATCCGGATCGGCCGCCTGGTCGAGCGCGGCGGTCGCGGTCTCATCCACGTCGAGGCGGAATTCCGCTTGGCTGCCGGGCAGCAGGCCGAAATCTTCATTGCCGGAAACGCAGAACAGCAGCTTGCCATCGGCATCGTACGCACCGGCAGCGGCGCTGATGTCATACAGGGTCTCGGCGGTGTCGTTTTCCACCACGATCGAGAGCTTGGTGGTCATGCGATCCGAACCCGGGTAGGACGGAACCTCAATCAGCTTCGCGTCGACCACCTTCAGGTACTGGGTCGACACCTTCGCGCTCTTGCTGGAAACCTGAATGCTGTAATCATCCACATCCTTGGGCTCCTTGTCGCTGAGCATGATGTAGGCGGAAACGTAGCAGCTCTCGCCGGGCTCCACGAACTTGGGGAAGAAGCTATACAGGCTGGTGTCGTCCATCACATCGCCATTGGCGTCGAACACTTCAAAGGTGCCCTGATCCATCTCGATGGCCTTGTCGCCGGTGTTCACCACTTCGAGGAAGGTGGTGGCGTAGGTGTAGCTGGAATACTCACCCTTGAAGAGGTAGACCTTCTCCTGCTCGATGGTGGCCTTGCCCGCGGCGAACGCCAGCGAGGGAACCATCAGCAGCACGCACAGCGCGATCAGCAAAAATTTACGCATGATATTCCTCCTATTTTTGTTTCTACACGCGCGGTATATATGTAGATTCTGGATGTTATTGTACCATGGAACGCCCTGCCTGTAAACACGTTATGGGCAAGCCGAAAGGAGATTTCCCGTGTCCAGCGATTATGTGCCCGAGGGCTGTCCGCTCAGCCCCTGGGAGGATGATACCGACGAGTTACCGATCTGCCCGGGTTGTGGCAACCCGATACTGCCCGGCAGCCCACACGGCGCCTGCCGTTCGTAACCGACAAACAGAGGACGAGGTGCACAACAAATGCAAACGACAACGAAACCCTTAACGAAGCCAATAACGAAGTTAGCATCGGAGCTGGCATCCGAGCCACCTTCCGAGTCACCTTCCGAGCCAACATCGAAGCTGACATTAAACGATCTGGAGCTGTGCGCCGCCCATGCGCGTGAGGTCGCGGGGCTGCGTCGGCGGATTGAAGATATGCGCGCACTCTCGGCCAGCGCGGCCACGGTTCGGCTCTCGCCCAGCCCACGCGGATCGCAAACCGCCGACCCGGTAGCGCGGGCGGTGGCCCATATCGATGAACTAGAGCGCGATTGGCTGGCCAAGATTGAGCACTACACCGAACTCGTGCAGCGCGTGGAGCGTGCGCTCGAAGCGCTGCCCGATCCTGACCTGCGCACCCTCCTGCGCCTGCGGTACATTGATGGCCTCATTTGGGATGAGATCGCGCCGCGGGTGGGCTACGTGGATCGTTGGTGCCGCACGCTCTGCGCCAAGGGCCTGCGCATGCTGGGCATAGAGGAACGGGCGCGGCACGCCCCGAACGGCGCGCGCCGCACCCCGACCGCCCCGCCGCGCCCGCTCGCGCAGCTCACTTCCCGGCAGGCTCGGCCTGGCCGGTAATCCGCAAAAATTTCTCGTATGCGGCATCGAACGCCGCAGCCTCAGCCTCGCGCGGTTCGTAGCGCTCGGCTCCGGCGCTGGCTTGCAGCACGGCCTTGCGCGCCTGCGCATCGGGCAGCGCGCCCAGGCCCGTCAGCTGTATGAGCAGATTGCCCAGCGCGGTGGCCTCCACAGGCCCGGCGAGCACCGGCATGCGCAGCGCATCGGCGGTCATCTGGCAGAGCAACTGCACCTGCGCGCCGCCGCCCACCAGGTGCAGCATGGCGAATTCGCCGCCGGTGACCGCGCGCAGCTGCGCCACCGTCAGCCGGTATTGCAGCGCCAGGCTCTCATATATGCCGCGCACCAGCTGGCCGCGCGTGGTGGGCGCAGCCTGTCCGGAGGCCTCGCACGCGCGGGCGATGCGGCCCGGCATGTCGCCCGGCGTTTCAAAATCGGGATCGTTGGGCGAAATGAGCGCGGCAAACGGCTCGGTGCCCTCCATCGCCTCCCGCACCAAATCGGGGTAGGAGACCTGCGCTCCGTCGCGCTGCCACCAGCGGCGCGATTCCTGCACCAGCCACATGCCCATGATGTTGCGCAGCAGCAGCACGCTGCCCACCCCGGCTTCGTTCGCCAGGTTGAACGCGGCCGCCGCATCGGTCAGGCAGGGCGCGGCCTGGGGCGTTCCCATGAGCGACCAGGTGCCCGAGGAGAGGAACAGCGAGCCCACCTCGCCGCCGCCCGCCGCGGTAACCGCCGATGCGGTATCGTGCGCAGCCACGGCGACCACGGGGATGGTGCCGATGCCCAGCGCTTCGGCCACCTCGGGCCTCACGGTGCCGTAGGGCGTTCCGGGCAGCACCACGCGCGGGAAGATGCGCTCGGGAAGGCCCAGCGCGCGGATGAGCTCAAAATCCCATTCGGGTTTATCGGCGCGCAGCAATTGGCTGGTGGAGGCGATGGTGTGCTCGCAAGCGCGCTCCCCGGTAAGGAAATAGGCCAACAGATCGGGCATAAACAGCAGCGTAGCGGCGTTCGAGAGGCTCTCGGGACGCCGCTTTTTGAGCGCGCGCAGCTGGAACAGCGAATTGATGCGCAGCGCGTGCAACCCCGTGCGCCGGTAAAGCTCCGCCGCCGATACCTCGCGGTACACCTCCTCCGGCACGCCCTCGGTGCGCGGATCGCGGTAGTGCACCGGGTGCTCGATAAGGTCGCCGCGCGCGTTGAGCAGCCCGAAGTCCACGCCCCAGGTGTCGATGCCGATGGCGGCGATCTCCGTCACTGCCCGCGCGCGCAGGATGCCCTGCTGAATTTCGTGCCAGAGCCGGAATACGTCCCAATACAGGGTATCGCCCACCTGCACCGCATCGTTGGTAAAGCGGTGCACCTCCTCCAGCGTCACCTTCTGGCCATCAAAGTGGCCCAGAATCGCGCGCCCGCTGGATGCCCCAATGTCGATGGCAAGCACAGCACGCGCCACAGGGTTGGTCATATTCATTCCTCCTCTTTTGCCGGAAGTAATACATTACCTGTAGCATACCACGAAACCCGGCGCATCCACAAGACGCGCCGGGCTCAGACCGGGGGAAAAGCATTTACGAATAATGATGCAGGGATGGGCGCGCGAAGGATTCCAAAGGGCGACCGCAAAGCCCTTTGGTCGTGCCCGAAGGCACGAAACCCCTGCTTTCAAAGGGGATTTCACCCTCACGGGCGACTCAAGGGCCTATCGCTCGCCCTTGAGAATCCTTCTCTGCGCATCCCCTCTTCCCTTTTCATGTGTTTTTCTGTAAATGCTTTAGCCGTGGGGCTCAGACCGGGGCAAAATCACTTACTGATAAACATGCAGGGATGGGCACGCGAAGGATTCCAAAGGGCGACCGCAAAGCCCTTTGGTCGTGCCCGAAGGCACGAAACACTTCCTTTTGGCTGAGGATTTCGCCTTCACAGGCGACCCAAGGGCTTATCGGTCCCCTCAATTCGCGATTGTCGCAGCCCTTGGCTGCTCTGTCGCTCATTGGCCTGCCGTTTCGGCTTTTCGCCCACTGGGCGGCCTCAACTCGGGCCCCTTGAGAATCCTTCTCTGCGCATCCCCTC
>JAVBLJ010000043.1:0-26684 GCA_031553615.1 Eubacteriales bacterium | reverse complement strand
TTGCCAGAATCCAGCGGATCTTTATCCGATCGGCGTTGTCGTGCCTCGGTCAGCGTAGCTGCTGGCTACGCCTCCTTCGGACTCCTAGCCGATCGAAAAAATCTCTCGCTGGCTTATTGGCAAAACCTAATTGGAATTGGTTTTAGCGCGATATCGCCTTCGATATCAGCCCCGTATCAGCCAGGTTCCGATTACTCGGCGGCCAGCTTCTTGTAGACGGCCATCCGCGCGCGGGCCTCGGTCTCGCTCTCCTTAAAGAGCTTCTCGGCCTGCTCGGGGAACTGCTTGGCCAGCGTGGTGTAGCGGCCTTCGCCCTTCAGGAATTCCTGATAGTCGGCGGTGGGCTCCTTGCTGTCGATCACCAGCGGGTTCTTGCCTTCCTCGGCCAGCATCGGGTTGTAGCGGTACAGCGGCCAGTAACCGGCGGCGACCGCCTTCTTGATCTCTTCCTGCGCCAGGCCCATGTTGATGGTGTGGTTGATGCAGGGCGCGTAGGCGATGATGAGCGAGGGGCCCTTGTACGCCTCGGCCTCGTTCATGGCCTTTAGCAGCTGGGCGGGGTTGGAGCCCATGCCCACGCTGGCCACGTACACGTAGCCATAGGACATGGCCATCAGGCCCAGATCCTTCTTGCGGGTCTTCTTGCCGCTGGCGGCGAACTTCGCCACCGAGCCGGTGGGGGTGGACTTCGAGGCCTGGCCGCCGGTGTTGGAGTACACCTCGGTATCGAGCACCAGGATGTTCACATCCTCGCCCTGGGCCAGCACGTGATCGAGTCCGCCGTATCCGATGTCGTACGCCCAGCCGTCGCCGCCGAAGATCCAGATCGACTTCTTGATGAGCAGGTCGCGCATCTCATAAATCTCTTTGGTCACCGGATCGGATTCGCAGCCGCAGTTCCGACAATCGTCCACCAGCTTCACCAGCGCGGGGGTGGCGGCCTTCGACTTGTCTGCGTCGTCCTTGCCTTCGAGCCATGCTTCGCAGATGGCCTTGCCTTCGGGGTACTCGGCGCAATCCTTGGCCAAGCGCTCCACCAGCATGGTCAGCTTTTCGCGGCGCTGCTCGGTGGCCAGGTTGATGCCGAAGCCGAACTCGGCGTTGTCCTCAAACAGGGAGTTGGCCCAGGCGGGGCCGTGGCCCTTATCGTTGGTGGTGTAGGGGCAGGTGGGGGCGCTGCCGCCATAGATGGAGGAGCAGCCCGTGGCGTTGGCGATGATCATGCGATCGCCGAACAGCTGGGTAACCAGCTTGACGTACGGGGTCTCGCCGCAGCCCGCGCAGGCGCCGGAGAACTCAAACAGCGGCTTGAGGAACTGGCTGCCCTTCACGGTCTTGGTGTCCACGGGCAGGTCGATCTCGGGCAGGGTCTGGGCAAAGGCCCAGTTAGCCTCCTGATCCATTTGGGTGGCCAGCGGCTTCATTTCCAAAGCCTTGTTCTTGGCAGGGCAAACCTGCGCGCAGTTGCCGCAGCCGGTGCAATCCAGCGGCGAAATCTGCATGCGGTACTGCTTGCCGGCGAACTCCTTGCCGGTGGCGTTCTTGGTGACAAAGTTCTCCGGCTTGCCAGAGGTATTCTCATCGACCAAGTAGGGGCGCAGCACGGCGTGCGGGCAGACCAGCGAGCACTGGTTGCACTGGATGCAGTTTTCGGGAATCCACTCGGGCACGTTCACGGCGATGCCGCGCTTCTCAAACTGCGAGGTGCCGGTGGGCACGATGCCCGCAGGATCGAACGCCGACACGGGCAGCTTGTCGCCCTCCTGGGAAAGGATGGGCTGCACGATGTTGCGGAAGTAATCGGTGGCCGGGATTTCCACGGGCTCCGCCCCGGTGGTGGCCTTGGCCCAATGGGCCGGAACCGCGATCTCGACCAGGCCGTCGATGGCGCTGTCGATGGCGGCGTAGTTCATGTTGACCACGGCGTCGCCCTTCTTGCCGTAGGTCTTTTTCGCGGCATCCTTCATGTACTTCTCGGCTTCGGCGTAGGGGATGATCTCCGCCAGCTTGAAGAACGCGGCCTGCATGATGGTGTTGATGCGTCCGCCCATGCCCACCTTGGTCGCCAGGGAGATGGCATCCACGTTGTAGAAGCGAATCTTCTTTTGCGCCAGCTCACGCTTCATGGCGGCGGGCAGCTGCTCCTCCATTTCCGCGGCGCTCCACGGGCTGCTGAGCAGGAACACTCCGCCTTCCTTCAGGCTGGAGAGCATGTTGTAGCGGGTGACGTACGAGGGGTTGTGGCAGGCCACGAAGTCGGCCGCGTCGATGAGGTACGGCGACTGGATGGGGTTCTTGCCAAAGCGCAGGTGGCTGACGGTGAAGCCGCCCGACTTCTTGGAATCGTAGGCGAAGTAGCCCTGGGCGTACATGTCGGTGTGATCGCCGATGATCTTGATGGAGTTCTTGTTCGCGCCCACGGTGCCATCCGAGCCTAGGCCGTAGAACTTGCAGGAGATGGTGCCCTCGGGCGCGGCGTTGAACTGCTCGCCGATGGCGATGGAGGTATGGGTCACGTCGTCCATGATGCCCACGGTGAAGTGGTTCATGGGCTTGGCGGCCTTGGCGTTCTCATACACCGACCTGACGGTGGTGGGGGTGAATTCCTTAGAGCCCAGGCCGTAGCGGCCGCAGATGATATCGACCTTGCGGCCCGCCTCGCTGAGCGCGGCGCACACGTCCAGGTACAGCGGCTCGCCCAGGGAACCGGCTTCCTTGGTGCGGTCGAGCACCACCACGCGCTTGCAGCTGGCGGGGATGGCGTTCACGAAGTGCTTGGTGGAGAACGGACGGTACAGGCGAACCTTCACCAGGCCGACCTTTTCGCCCATGGCGACCAGCTTGTTGATGGTCTCTTCGATGACTTCGCAGCCCGAGCCCATGGTGACGGTGACGTACTCCGCATCGGGCGCGCCCACGTAGTCAAACAGCTTGTACGCGCGGCCGGTCAGCTTCTTCACCTGCGCCATCACTTCCTCTACGATGGCGGGCGTGGCGTCGTAGTACTTGTTGGCCGCTTCGCGGTTCTGGAAGTAGATATCGGGGTTCTGCGCGGTGCCCGCCTGATGCGGATGCTCGGGGTTGAGGCCGCGCGCGCGGAACTCGGCGATCTTGTCGAAGGGGGTGATGCTGGCGATTTCATCGTAATCGATGCCATCGATCTTCTGCACCTCGTGGGAGGTACGGAAGCCATCGAAGAAGTGCAGGAACGGAACCGAGGTCTTGAGCGTGGCGATGTGGGAGACCAGCGCCAAGTCCATCGCTTCCTGCACGGAGGCCGAGGCCATCATCGCAAAGCCGGTCTGGCGGCAAGCCATAACGTCCTGATGATCGCCAAAGATCGAAAGCGCGTGGGCGGCCAGCGCGCGGGCGCTGACGTGGAACACGCTGGGCAGCAGCTCGCCCGCGATCTTGTACATGTTGGGAACCATGAGCAGCAAACCCTGGGAGGCCGTGAAGGTGCTGGTGAGCGCACCAGCCGACAGCGAGCCGTGCACAGCGCCGGCGGCGCCGGCTTCGCTCTGCATCTCCGCCACACGGACATTCTGTCCAAACAAATTCTTGCGGTCGTGCGCAGCCCATTCATCCACCATTTCCGCCATGTTAGACGAAGGGGTGATGGGGTAGATGGCGGCCACATCGCTAAAAGCGTACGCGATGTGGCTGACAGCAGTGTTTCCATCGATGGTCATTTTCGTTGCCATGGGTTACCCTCCTTAATGCAGATCCATTTGATCGACGGGCATTTTGGCCCGCGCATGCCCACGGAGCCGCATAGCGAGGCAAGGCATGCTAACACCCAAACGTTTATAGTATAATGAAGTGGAATGTGCGTGTCAAGCCGATGGGGGGACAAACATGCGAATCCTCAGATTTGCCGCACGTCGTTGACAGACATACCCAGATTTGCTAGAATAATTTTGGCTGTTTAACGCAAAAGCGGAAATGAAAGGCGATTGAAAAATGAGAAATGCGCGCATCGCGGCGATTCTGGCAATCCTTCTCCTCCTGCAATGCTGTGTTGCTTTGGCCGCGGAAGGAAACCCGCCCAGCACGACCTGTCTGGAGATCACCAGCGTCACGTTCACGCCCAAAAAGAGCGAAAACACGATCGCGGTCACCTTTCAAAACAGTTGCGAACAGGGCATCGTATACGCGGAACTCCGTTTCCGCTATTACGACAGCAACGGCGAACGCATCTACGCTTTTGGCAAGGACGCAGAGGGGGCCGAGGCGGAAAGGGCCGCTTCTTGGGATTACCTTGTGTTTTCCGAGGGGCTTTCTGCCCACGCAACCGACGACAGCTTCGAGAAAAGCTATGAGAACTATCTCGGTGCAGATAGGGTTGAGGTAGCGATCGATTGGGTGGTGCTCGCCGATAGCCGCCGCATTTCTCTCCGCGAAGATCAGTTGGTTTGGATGGACTCCAAAGGCAACACCACAGGGCAGCCCTCCGATACGGTCGCAGCCGAAGCGCTTAGCGTAGAAACCATCACCGCGGCGCAGGAGGTTATGCTAGGCTTCAAGTATGTACGCATTGCGCAGTATGATACACCCTACTACCTGTGTCCTTCCGGAGCGCTCATGGTAGCCATCACCGAAGGCTCGGTAGCAGAAAAGGCAGGGTTAAAAAAAGGGGATGTCATCGTGCTCTTCGATGGCATCAACCCCATAAACGATATCTATGCGGTGGAAAGAGGCAAAACGAAGCTGTTGGAAGGCGAATCGATCGATGTGGTGTACGTTCGCGACGGGGAGGAACACACGATTCGTTTGCCGCTTGAAGCCGAGTAAATCGTCGGAGCAACAGCGCTATCCCCGCCAAATCACCGAAGCATCGATCCCCCGTAGCGTGGCCGCGCCGGTGCGCGCCATGGCCCCGGCTAGCTCGCGATTCATTTTCTCAATCCACCGAGCCGCGCCCTCGCAGCCCTCGGCCTTGAGCGGATCGAGTATGGCGCGACCCACGCAGACCGCGGTCGCGCCCAAGGCGAGCGCCTTGAACGCATCGTAGCCCGAAGCGATGCCGCAATCCACGAAGATCGGCATCTCGGAGCCCACCGCCTCCACGATCTGGGGCAATATCCTCAGCGGCGGCACAGCGTAGGGCAATATGCCGTGGTGATGGGAAACCACGATGCCCTGCACCCCGGCCCGGGCGCACTTCACGGCATCCTGCACGCTGAGCACGCCCTTCACCACGAACGGCAGGCGCGTGGCCTTCACGAAATCCGCCAGTTCGGCGAAGGTCTTGGGCCGCATCTCGTCCTCGTGAATCGTATCGTACTCTCCGGCGTGGTTGAAGCTGTGGTCGATATCGATGCCCACCGCGATCGCGCCGCACTTTTCGGCGTGCTCCATCTTTCGGAAGATGCGATCGTTTTCCCGGTAAGGTTTGATGATCTTGAGGGTGGCCGCGCCGGTCGCCACGATGCGCTCCAGCTCCTCCTCGCTGCCCATCCCGGCCCAATTGACCGCGCCGGTGCTTTGGGCAGCTTTTGCTATTTCGACCATGCCATCCTGGTGATAGCCAAAGGCCGAAAGGTGCGAGAACGCGGCCATCATCACCGGGGTCTCGAAGCTGCGGCCGTAAAGCTCCAGCTTGATAGAGGGCAGCACGTTATCCAAGTGGCGCATTTCGATGAGCAGCGAATCGAGGTATTCGCGGGTGATGCGGTTGGCATCGCCGGGGTTGATCTGCTTCTGCGAATCCATGGACTTCCCTCTTTTCCGGTTCATTCGTACGGCAGCGAGCTAAAACAGCGTGCCCTGCATGATGGATTGAATGAGGTTGGTTTTGTAGAAAAAACCTGCCAGCTGCGATTCAGCTACGGCCTGGGAAACCTGCTCGATGGGCGAAATGGTAAGCAGCACCGGTACCAGCGCAAAAATGACAAATACCAGCAGCACGCCGCGCACCGCACCAAAAGCGCCGCCCAGCAGCAGATCGAAGTGCTTGAGCACCGGTAGCCGGAACACGTAGCCCATCAGGTGCACCAGCAGCATGATCACCGCGTAGGCCACGGCGAAGCAGACCATGAAGCACAGGATGTTCAGCGAGACCGCGATGATGGTCTGGTTGAGATACTCGGAAACGTTGGTGCTGCCCAGCGGGGAGAACACCTGCCCGGCCACGTTGGCGCGCACAAACGCATCGAAGGGCTGCGGGAGCTCGGCGCGGGTCATCACTTCGTTGAGCGTCGCTTCCGGGATGCCCTGCACCGGCGTGAGCGAAAGCTCCAAATCCTTGATGCGCGAGGATGCATCGGAATAGTGGATCAACGTGCGCACGAGGCTCTCGTTGTCCTGCAGCGAGGAAGCCAGCGTCGGATAGGTACCGTAAGCGATCAGCAGCGCCAGAAAGACGCCCACCAGCGCAAGCACCGAGTTGATGAAGCCCTTGTACAGCCCAAAGAGCACGCTCACCCCCAGGACCCCCAGTATCACCAGATCGACTACGTTCAACGCGATGCCTCCTCCGACATTGGGTACCTTGGGCGTTCGGGGTTCCACAAAGGCCAGGCCGCCGGATTCCCCAGGGTTACTGGGGCAGCTTGACCAAGTACACCTTGTTGTTGTCGGCCACAACGGCATGATCGTCCTGCGTGATGCCCAGCACCTTCGAAACTGCCATGGGCAGTATGGCGGGCAT
This sequence comes from Eubacteriales bacterium, assembly GCA_031553615.1. Taxonomy (GTDB): domain Bacteria; phylum Bacillota; class Clostridia; order Christensenellales; family Aristaeellaceae; genus WQXF01. The sequence goes on along the minus strand of JAVBLJ010000043.1, from coordinate 20,032 downwards.
GAAGCTGTTATCGCCATAATGGCAAGTATAGACGTAACCCCCGGCGAAGGCGTACACAGCCTTGCTGCCCATGAGCACGCCCACACTGGCCGTGGGCAGATGCAGCACACGGTTAACGCCGCCATAAATAAGACGCACATCGGAAAAATCGAGCCCGCCATCGTTGCGGGGCATGGGCACGAGCAATTGGTACAGCTCGCGATTGATGACGCGCACATCCTTGAGGTACCAGCCGTAGATGAGCACCTGCGGCGTGTTGGTATCCTCCTTGATGCGGTAATCGTAGGTGGTAATCTGGCGCGTATCGGCCACGCGCAGCGCACCGTTGTGGTAGTACACGCGGTACACCAGCTCTTCGCCCAGGGTGGCGCTGCCCGTGGAGAGCAGCGCATCGAGATCGAATGTCTGCAGGGTGGTGGTGGGCACGCTGCCGAAGGTATCCAGCATCAGCAGCCACATCAGCTCGCCGCCCCCGGTGAAGAAGCCGATGTCTAGCGGCATGGTGCCGTCGATGGTCACGGCGTCGATGCGCTTGCCCGTGGCATCCAGCACGTACACCGTGCCCGTATCCTTCTTTTCACCCACGAACACCGCCACGTAGTTTTGGCCCGCACGGGCAAACTGAACCGCCGCATCCATGCGATCGTTGTAGACCGCGTTGCCCGAGGCTGGATCCAATATGAAGAATTGGTTGGCCGACCAGGCGACGATGCGCTTCGAGCTGACGTGAAAATCGGCCAGCTGCCCGGCCTGGAACGACCAGCGCCGCACCCCGTTGGAACCAATGCGGTGGATCATGGCGCCATCGTAGTAGACGATATCGTTGCCGAAAACCTCGATGTGCTGGTTGGGCAGCGCGTTAACCTCTACATAGGCCTTGCCCGTTGCGGAAAACGCTCGGATCAAAAGCACCAAGCCCACCAGCGCCGCCAGGGCGCCCAGGGCCATCAGCCGGGCGCGCCAAGGCGAGCGGGCGGCGGTTTTCTTGACCATGTTCCACCTCCTATGTACGGCGGGTCTGCATGCCCGAAGCTCTTAAAAAATCTGGGTATTGCTGCGTCTGCGCAGCGCTTGGGCCGTCTGCGCGGCCGACATGCCGTGCACGTTGAGCAGCAGCGCGCCGCGCTTCGAGGGCCGGGCGCGCAGCGCCACCTCGATGCCCTGCTGATACAGCACGGCGTCGGTCTCCTGCTCTTGCCCCAGGGGGATCATATCGAAACCCATCTGCCCCAGGCTGTCGGCCAGCCCTTCCAATCCCTGTTGAAACGCTACCTTCATGTGCATCCCTCCGCGAACCTTTTTTGTCAGTATGCGCAGAGGCGGCAAAAGCATGCAGGGCGAGGCGCGCGGCATGCGCGTATTTCCCCTGCGATGATACCACAAGTGCCACAGGCGCGCAACCGCGCCCGCGGTTTTTCAGGGCAAAAGCATTTGCCTTTTTATTCACAGAAACCGCTTATACCAATTCCAATTAGGTTTTGCCAATAAGCCGGCGATAGATTTTTCCGTTCGGCTAGGAGTCCGAAGGAGGCGTAGCCGGCAGCTACGCTGACCGAGGCACGACAACGCCGATCGGATAAAGATCCGCTGGATTCTGGCAAAACGTAGTTGGAATGGGTATTAAAGGGCGAGAAGGTCCCCAAGGGGCCAGAGCTGAAGCCGCCCAGCGGGCGAAAAGCCGAAGCGGCAGGCCAATGAGCGACAGAGCAGCCAAGGGCTGCGACAATCGCGAATTGAGGGGATCGATAAGCCCTTGGGTCGCCTGTGAAGGCGAAACGCCCAGCCTAAAAGAAGTGATTCGTGCCTTCGAGCACGACCAAAGGGCTTTGCGGTCGCCCTTTGGAATCCTTCGCCGCGCAACCTTACTTGGTTTTAGCGAGTAAAAATGCGCATACTTTCACCCTGCAGTTTTTTTCAGTCTCGCGTCAGGCTTACTTACCGCGCCAGGCCCCCCAAATGCTCCAGGCTATCGAACAGCGCGGAATCCCCGGGTACGCGCATGCCCAGCGAGGAATCGCGGTAACTCCCATGGTAATCGCTGCCGATGGTGGGGTGCAGCCCATAGCGGTGGGCCAGCTCCTGCGCGCGGGGGATATAGGCCTCTCCGCCGTCACCGTAGTAGACCTCCAGCCCCCAAAGTCCGGCCCCGGCCAGCGAGCGTACCGTGGCTTCGTCGTCCACCTTCAGCTTGCACGGGTGCGCAAGGGAGGTCACCCCGCCCGCATCGGCGACGGCGGAAAGAATCTCCTCTGGATCGATGCGCGGACCAGGCTGGCGCAGCTCCGGATTGCCCATGAACTTGCGGTAGACCTCGCGGCGATCCTGCGCCAAGCCCGCGGCAAAAAGCCAATTGCGGATAGCGACGTGCAGCTGCGAGCCGTTGTAGGGTGCCGGGTCAATATCAATAGGATACCCAGCGCGCCGCAGGCTGTGCAGCAGCCCAAAATTGCTTTCAAATAGCGCGGCATTCGCGCGCTCCATGGCGCGGCGCAGCGAAGGCGTGCTCGTATCCGCGCCATAGGCCAGCAGATGCAGCTCGCCGCGCGCACAGTGGGCATCGATCTCCACGGCGGGCAGCAGGGCGATGCCCAACCGGCGGCAGGCGACCCGCGCGGCCTCCACCCCGGCATCGGTATCGTGATCGGCCACGGCCAGCATCGATACGCCGCGCGAAGCGGCCAGCTCCGCCACCGCCACCGGTGAATCGGTGCCGTCGCTCCGGTCGGTGTGTGCGTGCAAATCCACCCAACGCTCGTCGTGCAATGCCGGTTCCTCCTTGCGGGGTTTCCTGCGCATGGTTCATGCGCACGGTTTCCTGTGCATTTTACGCTCGCGGCAAGGGGGTGTCAAGCGAGCGGCGGCGGGATTTTCTAGCAAACGGCACGCCTCCGTGCTATAATGGTTTGCGAAAAAAGCAGGCGGCCTTGCGCCGCGCGGAGGCATGGATGCGCGCACCCGAACAATCCCCAAACCGGCTCTTTCTCTACAGCTGCTGGATTTACTTCGCGCTGGGCATGATGGTGCTGACCACCAGCGCGGTGCTGCGCACGCTGATCGCCGAATTCCATTGGAGCTCGGCCCAGGGCGGCCTGCTGGTCACGCTGCAGGCCATGGGCAACCTGCTCTCCAGCCTGGTGGGCGGTTTCTTTTTGCAAACGCTGGGACGCAGGCGGTCGTTGGCGCTGGCGACGGCGCTGGGCGTAGCCGGGTTCGCGGGCATCACGCTGGCCTCCTCCACCGCGCTGGCCTACCCGTTCATACTGCTCACCGGCATTTTTTGGGGCATCTCAAATACCTGCCTCAACATGTTTATCGCCGAAGCGTTCAACAACAGCATACCGCGCATCAATCTGCTGCACACTTCCTATGCCGTGGGTGCGGTGATCGCGCCGCTGATGGCCAGCGCCATGATCAGCGCGGGGCTGAACTGGCGCATGCCCGTATGGGCGGTAGTGGCGGCGCTGGCGCTGGCGCTGCTGGCCGCGCTGCGCATGCCGATCCCCTCGCCTCCCGCCCCACAGGAGCGCACCGGCGATACCCTGGCTGTGCGCGCCTTCTGGCGCAGTCCGCAGTTTTACCTGGGCACGTTCACCTTCTTTGCCTACGTGGGCTGCGAGGTGGCGGCCAGCTCGTGGATAGCCACCTTCCTCTACGCCGAGAACCTCGATTTTCAATCGGTGCCGCCGGAGACCATGATCTCGCTGATGTGGCTGCTGATGATCGTGGGCCGGCTGCTGGTGGCCTCGCTGGGCGGCCGCCTGAACAAAGCGCGCCTGCTCGCGCTGGAGGCGCTGGGCTTCCTGCTGGGCATGGTGGCGCTCATCGTGTTCGTGAAGAGCACCCCACTGGCGTTGCTCAGCGTGGCGTTCGCCGGGCTTTCGATGTCGGCCATGTACGCCACCATCGTGGCGACCAACAGCGAGGTCATGCGCCAATCGCAGCTGGTTCCCGGCCTGATGTTTGCGGGCGGCGGGCTGGGCGCGGCGGTGATGCCGCTGTTGGTCGGTCTGTTCGACGATTGGGGAGGCATCCGCGCGGGCATGGTGGCGCTGGCCGTCGTGCTGGGCCTGCTGGTGCTGCTGGCGCTGATCAACCTTCGGGCCAAGCAGAGCGAAGCCGCCCGTTCGTAATACAGTTCCGGAATACAGCTCCGGAATTCAGTTCCGGAATTCAGTCCCTAACCTAGTTCCTAACGCCGCTCCCGAAGCCGCTTGTGCCGCTTACGCCGCACAGCCCTTGCGGACACGCCCCGCACCGTGATACAATGGGGCGTCTCCTCTTATTTACATTAGAGGAATTTCGAATAGGTTTCACCCCCCACAGTAGAAAACGCGAAGTAGATACGCGAAAAGGAGACTTCTCTTGCCAGCCAAACCCATCCATCCGAACGCCGAAATCCCGGCGACCTTCGCCGAGCTGGACATCAGCAACGATGTGCTCCGCGCCGTGGCCCAAATGGGCTTCTCCCAGACCACACCCGTGCAGCAGGCCTGCATCCCGCGCATGATGGCGGGCGAAGACATCATTGGCATCGCGCCCACGGGCACCGGCAAGACCTGCGCCTTTGGCATACCGATGCTGGAGTACATTAGCCTGAGCGACACGCGCGTGCAGGAGCTGGTGCTTTGTCCCACCCGCGAATTGGCGCAGCAGATCGCCGACGAGCTGACCCACCTCGCCAAGTTCATACCCGAAATCAAAATTTCGGTGATCTACGGCGGGCAGAACATGAACAAGCAGATCGCCCAGCTCAAGCGCAAGCCCCAGATCGTGGTGGCCACGCCGGGCCGCCTGCTCGACCACATGCAGCGCGGCAACGTGTCCCTTTCCGCGGTGCACACCATGGTGCTCGACGAAGCCGACGAGATGCTTAAGATGGGCTTCGTGAAGGACGTTTGCAAGATCATCGAATCGACGCCCGCAGGCCGCCAGCTGGTGATGTTCAGCGCCACCACCAACCCCGACGTAATGACCATCGCCTGGAAGTACCAGCAGAACCCCTCGGAGATCGTGATCGCCGCCACCGAGGAGACCAAGCCCGACATCACCCAATACGTGATCGATTCCGATCGCAACACCAAGTACGAGCACCTGCTCTACCTGCTGGACAGCGATCAGTACAAGCGCGTGATGATCTTCTGCAACACCAAGGATATGACCGGCCGCCTGTGCACCCGCCTGCAGAAGGCCGGGTACAGCGCCGATTGTCTGCATGGCGACATCCGCCAATCCCAGCGCGACCGCGTGATGGCCGATTTCCGCAAAGGCCGGTTTGAAATACTGGTTGCGACCGACGTGGCCGCGCGCGGCATCGACGTGGACGACGTGGAAGCCGTGATGAACTACGATCTGCCCGACAAGAACGAATACTACCTGCACCGCATCGGCCGCACGGGCCGCGCCAAGCGCGCCGGCGTCAGCTTTTCCTTCGTGGGGTTCGTGGACGGCGTCCGCCTCGACGATATCCTGAAATACATCGATGCAAGCCCCATCGCCCTGGCGTTCGACGGTTTCGGCACCCTGCGCTACAAGGAAAGCGGCGAGCCGTTCTTTGCCAACGTGTAGCGGCCCACCGGGCCTCGCCCCTCACGCATCTCTTCGATCCGGAGCGCTTGCGCTTCGGATTGCGTGTGTTAGCGCCCGCGTGGTTTTGAAATGCCAAAAATCGACGAAAATGTCCTCAAAAAGGGCGACAGTAGGCCTCAAATCGCACCAATTCTCTTGACAAGTGGAGAAAACTTGGTAAAATGGTCGTACACTTCGCGGCGAGGCCTTTCAGAGCTGAGACTGTCTGAGACTGTTTGAGACTTTTGTAACTTTCGAAACTATCGATAGCATTGAGCCTATGAAACTTAAAACTGCTAAAACTCTCTTTCGAAAGCCCCGGAGCATGGCTCCGTTACGATAGAACAACAATAGCCTCAACGCACACGCAGGGCTTGGTGAACGGCCGGTTCGCCCCCGCCGTAGTGCATCGCCGCAAGGAGGCGCAAGCATGAATGAGCTTCAAGTAACCTATTTATACCATAGTGGTTTTAGCGTGGAACTTGATGATATCCTGTTGGTGTTCGATTACGCGCCGGGAACCGCCCAACCCAACACCCTCGGCTTGCTGAGCAGGGAAGCGCTGGCCAAGTACCGCCAGGTGCTCGTGTTCGTAAGCCACAGTCATGGCGATCATTTCGATCCGGTAATATTCGATTGGGCCGATACGGGCCGCGTATACTATGTGCTCAGCGCGGAGATACCGGGCCGCTGGCCTGGCCAACGCATGCAGCCCGGCGAAAGCATCCCCGTGGGCGAGGCGACGGTGGAAGCCTTCGATTCCACCGACCTGGGCGTATCCTTCCTGGTCACGCTGGGGGGGTACACCATTTTCCACGCGGGCGATCTGAACCTTTGGCATTGGCGCGAGGTTTCAACCCTGCGCGAAATCGAGGAGGCCGAGCGCGATTTTCACGCGGCGGTCAAGCCGCTGCAGGGCCGCGAGATCGACCTGGCGTTCTTCCCCGTCGACCCCCGGCAGGGCAGCCTATACGATGCGGGCGCCAATTATTTCGTGATGGCGGTCAAGCCCCGGGTGCTGATCCCCATGCATTGGCAGGAGCGCATCGATGTGGCGCAGGAGTACGTGCGCAAAAACCGCACCCGCCGCGTAGAGATGGTAGCGCTGTTGCACCGGGGCGATTCGGTGGCGATCGGTAAGCAGTTCGATCAGGCCGCCGATTCGCAGATGTGGTACTACCAAATGATTACCAAAAGCATCCTTGAGGAGCGCGAGCACTCCACCGAGCACCAGGATGAATACCGGGGCGAATACGGGGACGAGGAAGAGTAGAGCGAGGGATCGGCATGCAAGCTAGGCTGGAACACATCAACATCAATGTAACCGATTTGGAGGCCAGTCTCGCGTTTTACCGCGATGCGCTGGGCCTTACGCCCTTGCGCCGCAAGCCCGCGGCCGATGGCAGCTTCGAAATTTGCTTCCTGACCGATGGCCAATCCGATTTCGCGCTGGAGCTCACCTGGCTGCGCGACAAGGAAGGCCGCTACGAACTGGGCGACAACGAGAGCCACATCTGTTTCTCGGTGCCCGATTACGAGGAGGCACACGCGCTGCACGAGCGCATGGGCTGCATTTGCTACGAAAATACGGCCATGGGCCTGTATTTTATTGAGGATCCGGATGGGTATTGGCTGGAGATTGTGCGCCGCCGCGCCTAGCTTGCTCTCCCGCTCTTCCCCCGGCGCGCAAAATCGCGCCAAAATACCCACAAAAGCCTAATTCTAAAGTACGATTTCATATGAGAATACACCTTTCTTAATAGTCGAAGTATTTACTTTGATAAGGGCAATCTGCTATGATGGGCTTGCGTAAGTGTACGCAAGCTTTTTTCTATCGAAAAGCAGGTTCAGTCCTCATTTTTCCCATGATTATCCGCTCCTATCGACCCGCTTCCTGGGCGAAGGTTTGCCAGTATGTTCCCCGCACTAATCCGGCGCATCGCCGGTTACGAAAGCAAGTAGAGGTGTCATTGAATGCGACCGATGAATCGATTTCGTTGGCGTTTTGCGATTGGATTGCTCTGTTGTCTGCTATTATTGGCCAGCGGAGCACAGGCAAAAGGCGCTTCCCCCTACGGCAAGGAGCCCGCAATCGGCTTCTCTGGCCATCTCACCACCCCGCATTCTACCGAAATCGAAGTCTATCCGCCCGCCAAGGGCGAGGGCATATTGGAAGTTTACTTGCTGCGCGAAGGCGATTCGTTCCCCATCCTGGTGCACGCGCAGGAGAAAAAGGGCTCCGCTCCAATCATCGTGACGCTGCAAGGCCTGGACCTCAATCGCGAGTTCACCCTGTTCCTCACGTTGCGCGCGGAGGGTAGCCTGCGCACCAACACCTTCCCCTTCACCAATCAGCTGGTCTCCATGGCGATGCGCGGCATTGTCACCCCCCGCGACGCCGCCGCGGAAGTTCGCACCTGGCACGTGTATGGCATCAAGTACGAAGGCCATGCGATGCAGGTCGCCGGTGCCGAAGGCGTGCAAGAGTTCCTGGCCGAACAGGGCTTGACCTCCCTTTCCGATCTGCTGGCCGACGCGCTGCCGGTCGTCGATCATTCGCTGCTGGCTGCCACGCTGCCGCAGACGGGCGCCGATCTGGTCGCATCGCTCACTCCTCCGATCGAACCCGATCCCACCAAGCGGCCCGCGCGCACCGCAGCCGCTACCCATACGCCCACCCCCGCCACCTCGACCCCCAAGCCCAAGCCCACCGCCACGCCTGTGCCCACCCCTACGCCCACTCCGGCCACCTTGCCCTGCGGCCACTACGAGGGCACCCCGGGCGAACATGGCCTCTGCAGCGAGTGCGGCCAGTACCTCTGCTCGGGTGAGCACGGCCTGTGCAACGAGTGCGGCGCGCATCTCTGCATCGGCGAACACGGCCTGTGCCTGGCCTGCGGCGAGCACCTGTGCGAAGGCGAACACGGCCTGTGCGCAATATGCGGCGAGCATCTCTGCGAAGGCGAGCATGGCACCTGCCCCAACTGCAGCGGCGAGCTGTGCCAGGGCGAACACGGCCTGTGCGAAGCCTGCGGCCTGCGCGTATGCACCGGTGAGCACGGCAAGTGCAACGAGTGCGGAGAACACCTGTGCAAGGGCAAGCATGGCTACTGCGCCGGTTGCGGCCAGGATCACTGCAACGGAACCGATTGCACCTGCCTATTCTGCGGCGAATGCTCATGCGATGGCGACCATACCCTGTGCACCATCTGCGGCGAACCCCACTGCTACGGCGATCACAGCATGTGCGACCGCAGCCCCCACGACCCGAACGGCGGCGGTCACCCGCGCTTGGCCTGCGGTCACTTCTCCTGCGAGCTCGGGTATGATCACACCAAGTGCCCCGCCGGCCATTGGCTCTGCCACGGCGGCGATCACTCCGCCTGTGAAGCGCCCGGAATACCGATCGTCGGACCCGTTGCGCATCGCGAAGATTTCAACAGCCACGATAAGCTGCCCGATACCACCCTCCTGCCCGATCCCATCGAGATGGAGCTACCTCTCGACCCCGAGGTGACCGAAGAGCCCGAGAATCCGGATGAGCCCGAGACTCCCGAGGAGCCCGAAAGCCCCGAAGAGCCCGAGACTCCCGAGGAGCCCGAGAACCCGGACGAGCCCGAGACTCCTGAGACTCCCGAGAGCCCCGAGGATCCCGAAGAGTCCGAGACTCCTGAGGAGCCCGAGAACCCGGATGAGCCCGCAAGCCCTGAAGCTCCCGAGACCCCTAAAGCGCCGAGCAACGGCAACGGCGGTAATAAGGGCGGCAGCACCCAATCCGAACCCACTTTTGAAGAAGAGCTGCAGGCTCTGTTGGACGCCCTGGGCGAAAAGGCCACGGTAGAGGACATCGACCAGGCGACGCTCATTGCCCTGATGCAGAAGCACAAAGTGCCGCAATTCGGCTCCATCACCTTGGTTCTATAGACACCTATGCAAAATCCGCTCCCTTGGACGGGGGCGGATTTTTTGTGCGCCTGTTTTTCGAAATCATGGTTGACAAAGCGATATTAATTTTGTACAATTCAATTGTATTCAATTTAAATGTAGGAGGGACAAACATGAACATCTATGATATCATGATCCGGGACGCTCAGGGCCGCGAGGTGAGCATGGCCGATTACCGGAACAAGACGCTGCTCATCGTCAACACCGCCACGGCCTGCGGCTTCACCCCGCAGTACGACGGGTTGCAGAATCTGTACGAAAAGTATGCGGGCAAAGGGCTCGAGATTCTCGATTTTCCCTGCAATCAATTCGGCAACCAAGCCCCGGGCACGCAGGAGGAGATTGGCGCATTCTGCACCGGGCGGTACGGCATCACCTTCCCCCAATTTGCGAAGATCGAGGTAAACGGCGCGAATCAAAGCCCGCTGTACGCCTGGCTCAAATCGCAAAAGGGCGGCGCACTTGGCTCGGCCATCAAGTGGAACTTCACCAAATTCCTGGTGGATGGGCAAGGCAAGGTCGTCGCACGCTTCGCGCCCACCAAGAAACCCGCCGACCTGGAAGCGGCCATCGTAAAAACGATCGGAGGCTAACCACCATGAACACAAAGAAACACACCTATAAGACCCAGAACACCTGCTCCAGCAAGATCACCTTCGAGCTCGAAGGTGACGTGGTACGCAACGTGCAGTTTACCGACGGCTGCAGCGGCAACCTGCAGACCGTCGCCAAGCTGGTGGACGGCATGACCGTGGCGCAGATCGAGGAAAAGTGCGCGGGCATCCACTGCGGGCGCAGGCCCACCTCCTGTTCCGATCAGCTGGCCATCGCGGTGCGCACCGCGCTGAATCAGGCGGGCAAGGTGTAGCCATGGAATACGACCCGCTCAAGCTGGAAAACCAGCTCTGCTTCCCGCTATATGCCTGCGCCAAGGAGGTCGTGCGCAAGTACAAGCCGCTGCTTGACGAGCTGGGCCTCACCTACACGCAGTACATCGCCATGATGGTGCTGTGGGAGCACAGGCAGGTCAACGTAAAGTCGCTGGGCGAGCGGCTCTATTTGGATTCGGGCACACTAACCCCGCTGCTGAAAAAGCTGGAGAGCGACGGCCTGGTTTGCCGCACCCGCTCGACCAAGGATGAGCGCAATCTCGAAGTGACGCTGACCGCCAAGGGCGAGCGGCTGCGCGGACAGGCCCTCTCCGTCCCGGCAAAGATCGGGGCGTGCCTCCCCCTCTCTCCGGAGGAGGCGGCGACGCTCTATCAGCTGCTGCACCGGGTGTTGGGCGGCTCTTCCTCCACGTAGTAATCCCATTGCCCCGCTGGGTTATCGAACACGCGTGTGTTCAGCCCGAAGCCCTGTGCCAGGTTGGTCTCGGTCAACACCTCGCGCGGCGCTCCGCAGGCCAGCGGTGCGCCCTCGGCCAGCAGCAGCAGCCGATGGCAATGGGCGGCCGCAATGCGCAGATCATGCGCCACCGCGATCACCAGCCTGCCCTTCTCCGCGAGCTGCGCGGCCAGCGCAAACACCTGGTGCGCCAGCTTGGCATCCTGGCTGGAGGCTGGCTCATCGAGCAGCAGAATGGGCGTATCCTGTGCCAGGGCACGGGCCAGCATCACGCGCTGCCGCTCGCCGCCGGAGAGCTGGGTGATCAGCTTATCGGCATATTCGGCGCAACGCGAAAGCTCCATCGAGCGGTCGATAGCGTCCAAATCGCTGCGACTCAATCCGCCGAACGCCCCGCGATATGGGTGGCGACCCATGGCCACGATCTCGCGCGCGGTGAAGCCGAAGGGCACCTGGGTATCCTGGTGCATGAAAGCGATCTGGTGGGCCAGCGCACGCACCGAGTAGGCGCGCAGCGGCTTTCCGCCCAGCGTGATCTCGCCTTGGGCGGGCAGCAGCCCGGCCAAGGCGCGCAGCAGCGTGGACTTTCCTGCGCCGTTGGGCCCGCACAGGCCGAGCAGCTCCCCGGCGGAGGCATCGAGGCGTACGCCGCGCAGGATGTCGGTATGACCCCGGCCCGCCCGCGCGCTGTAGCGCACCTCGCGCGCGGAAAGAAGCGGGGTTTGCGCTCCGCTCAGAGCGGCGGGCGTGGCATGAGCGAAAGGTTCGCTCGCATTGCTCACAGCGAAGCCCCCCTTCCGGATCGGCGAAGAAGCAGCGCCAGGAAGAACGGCGCACCCATCAGCGCGGTGACGATGCCCACCGGCAACTCGTTGCCCCGGCTGGAGCCAAGCAGCCGCACCAGCAGATCGCACAGCATCAGAAACACCGCACCGCCCAGCGCGCTGGCCAGCATCAGGCGGCGGTTCGAGGGCCCCAGCAGCATGCGCAGCATATGGGGCACGATGAGCCCCACGAAGCCGATGGGCCCGGTGACCGACACCACCGCAGCCGCGCAGAGCGAGGCCAAGGTCACCAGCAGCACGCGCGTACGGCCCGGATGCGCCCCAAGCGCACGGGCCTGTTCGTCGCCCAGCAGCAGCAGATCGAGCCGCCTCCCCATCACCGCCAGCGCAGCCAGCGCAAAGCAGACCGGCACGGCCAGCATGCGCAGATGCTCCCATCGCCGGTTCGCCAGCCCGCCCATGGTCCAAAAAATGTAGTTGGCCACCTGGTACTCGTTGGCGTGGGTAAGCACCAGCGAGGTCAGCGCCGAGAACATCGCGCTCACCGCCATGCCGCTCATCACCAGCCCCGCCGAGCCCTGCACACTGCGCGTGCGCAGCGATACGCCCAGTATCATGAGCATCGCCACCATCGCGCCCACGAAGCCGAAGACCGGAATAGAGGCGAAACGGATCAAGCCCAGGGTGATCGCCAGCAGCGCGCCCAGGCTTGCCCCCGCCGATACCCCCAGCACACCGGGCTCCGCCAACGGGTTGCGGAACACGCCCTGCATCACCACCCCGGCCACCGAAAGCCCCGCCCCGGCCAGCCCGCCCACCAGCACACGCGGCAGGCGGATGAGGAGTACAGCGGTACGCTGCACCGCATCGACCGCCTCCGTCGGATACAGCCCCAGCCCGCACAGAAGGCAGCGCAGCACGGTCAGCGGAGGAATGCGCACCGTGCCCAGGGCAATGCACAGCAGCGTACAAACGGGCAGGGCGGCGATACCCACCGCCGCCCACACCCAAGCCTTCTTTTGTGAAATTTGTTCGGTCATGCTAATGAAACCTCTTCGCGGAAATCCGCGCTCACTGGATGGGGTAGAACAACTTGGCCATTTCCAGCGCGGCCTGCGCCATGTAGTGCGAGGTGGAGCCGCGGAACTTATCGGTCACGGCGAACACCTTCCCCTCTTTGACGGCAGGCACTTCGGCCAGGGTCTCATCGGCCAGCACGCCCGCGATGTTGGCCGCGCCCGCATCATCGGCGAACTTGCCATCCTCGCCAAAGCTAGAGCTGGGCACGATGATGGCCTGCGGCTTCCATTCGGCGACCAGCTTTTCCTTGCTCACCGCGCTGTAGTTGGGTGCATCGCAGACGTTGATCAGCCCGGCAGCTTTGGAGATCGCATCGAAAGTGGAGCCGGGGCCATAGGCACACAGCATGCCCTGCGAACCGTTGGGATCAAAGTAGTCCTCCACAAACATCACGGTCATGTAGTTTTCCGGCGGCACGCGCATCATGCCCATGGCAATGGTAGCCAGCGTGTTCTGCACCTCATTCACCATCTCCAGGGCCTTCTCCTGCGCGCCGACGGCGGTGCCCAGCAGGGTCAGCGCATCGATGATGGTGTTAAAATCCGTAGGCGACTGCAAGCACAGCACGTTCAGACCCGCATCCGAGAGCGTTTGAACCAGCGCGCCGTCAAAGCCGGACGAGAAGGTATCCAGCACCACCAGATCGGGCTGGAGCGCCAGGATCCCTTCGGGGTTGTCGCTGCTCACCCGATCCTTGACCTGGGCGGCCAGCTCCGCGGTCGGCGACACCGCCGGGTCGTCGCCCCAGGCCGATACCGCCACGATGCGCTCCGGGCCCACCATGTCCAGCAGCATCTCCTCGGCCCACACCGGCAGCACCACGATGCGCTGCGGCGCGGCGGGGATGGTCACCGTGCGACCCAATCCGTCGGTCACGTCGGTAGCCAGCGCGCCCACGGTCAGCGTGCAGATCAGCACGGCCAGCAGTGCCAGCGCAGTCAGCTTGGTCAGCGCAGAATGGAACCCAGTCTTTTGGTTATGTTGCATGTCTCTTCCTCCCAGTCTTTCTCTCGTCTTCTGTCCAGTCTTTTGTCCAGTCCTTTGTCCGATTTCTTTCCGTCCCATTTGGAGGTACGCGATCGGAGGTACGCAATCGAAGCGGCGCAACACAAAGAGCCGGACAGAGCCGCTCCCGCCCGCGCTGCCGCACCCGTGGATGCGGCCCGCCCTGGCATAGCAAACTCCGCCCGGCCCGTTTTCGCCGTGGCAAACAACCGCACACCCCATCCATCGTGGGGCCGATGCCCGAAGGCAGCGCGTGCGCAGTATCCGAGCAGGTCTTCTGGCTGATGCGTTGGGCAAGCTGCCCGACGGTTTCCGCCTTCCCGGGTTTCCCCAGTGGCTTGGGCTGCGGTTGGGCTGCCCATGAAAACCGCACGCATTCACAGCGGCGGGACCGCGCGGGATTTCCACCCGCTTCCCTTTTGACGCCCCGGCAAGCGGAGCGACTCGGAACCTGCCCATTGTAACACAGCCCTCTTGGACAGGCAAGCGATTTTGGTCCTGCGGTGCGGAAGAAGCATTTGCATGGAAACACAAAAGTGAATTGAGGGGATCGATAAGCCCTAGGAGCGACCGTGAGGGTAAAATGCCTATATGAACGAGCCATTCAATGAAACGTTTCAGGATGATTTCGTGCTCACGCACGACCAGGAGGCTTATCGCTCGCCCCCTGGACTCCTTGTCTGTCGCCCTTCAAGCGGCTTCTGCTAATAAAAATGCAAAGGATTCCTTCCTGGGCAAGCGTTACCTCGCCTCGGGGCGCAGCGCGCGGTAGAGCGCTTCCTTAATGAGTATAAACTTGAACGTGGCGCGCGGGTTTTCCGGCGCGATGGCGTAGAGCTGGCCCTCGACTATGATCTCGAAACAGAACTTTTTCTCGTGCGGGAACACGCCGGAGAGCATGTTGTCGATGCGCCAATCGATGGGCTTCCCCTCGGCGGTGCCCAGCACGCGCAGCTCGCGCATATCCAGCGAGACCTCGGCCTCCCCCACCGCGACCAGCTTGCCGTTGGGCAGGATGCGGGAAAGCGCGGCGCGCTCCGCGTAGCGAAAGCCCTCGGTGAGCTGCGCGCCGTAACGCTCCAGCTGCCAGCGGTGCCATGCCGTGGGCGTATCGAACCTCCAGCCCGAGCCTTCCGCGGGCGCCAGCAGACCATACTCGTCCATGGTCGCCTCGCCGCAGCAATGGGTGCAGCGCAGGCTGCTGCCCTGCGCCGTGGTGGCAAATTCACTCCCGCAGGCCGGGCAAAGGAACAGCAGCTGCTCCAGGCCCTCGGCGCAGCGCGGCCTGCGCGCGGCGATGCGGTGCTCGCGCTGCCATTCGTAATCGTCGAAGGCCAGGGACTGCACCACGCGGCGGTAGAGCTCGCCGTCGTCCAGGCTCTGCGCCTCCTCGGCGGTAAACAGAGGACGCACCTCGCACCGGATGCGCGAGCGGCGCAGGCGCTTCATGTTCCATTTGGGGAAGCCGATGTGCGCGCCCTCGGTGCGCAGGGCCAGCACCGGCACGCGCGCCAGGCGGATCAGTTTGGCGATGCTGGGATCGATCAGCGTATCCTGCCCGGTGAAGCTGCTTTGCCCCGAAGGAAACAGAACCACCGCGTCGCCGCGCTGGCAGACGCGCACGATGTTGCGCACCGACTGGATGTCGGAAACGAATTGCTGCTTGGGAAAGCAGCCCATGATGCCCAGCAGCCATGCGAGCGCCGGGTTCTGAAAGTAGAGCGCGGCCGTCATGAAGTTAAGCTTTTGCGGGTACATCGCCACGGCGGCGATCAGAAAATCGATATTACAGATATGATTGCATAAGAGAAGGTAGGGCGCGCGGGCATCCTTCACGGCGGTTTTATCGACCCGGAGCCGATAGACGAGCTTCAGGAAAACCCAGAGGATCGCATGAGCGATGGCGTAAATCACGCGGTTGGGCTTCTTGGCGATCACGGTTTTTGCGGGCTTGGGGGGTGTTTGGGCGGTTGCAGCCAGGGGATCCACCTGCCTTTCGATTTTCATTTAAGCGAGGTCGTGGGGGCGCGAGGCGTTTTGAACTGCAAAAGAATATGCAGGAAGTATACCGAAAAACGCGCGCGCTGTAAAGCACGGCTTTCTTCGAATCGGCTCTCATTCGGCCCTGATTCGGCCGAAAACGGCCTCGCATGGGCTTCATGTTCCGTCTTTTTCGGCGACACGTTTTGTGCTATACTTTCTATGGTATACTATCCCCATTCCCCTCGCCCTCTCGGCCCGATCACAACGAATAGGAGAGTGCCCCATGCTGCGAAAATCCGCGGCGCTCCTGTGCGCCGCGTTCATCCTGCTCACCACCGCCCCCGCCTTCGCCGCCAAGAAAAAGGCGACGCCCACCCCCGTGCCCACTGTGGAGATGGTGGAGCTTTTCGGGCGCAGCCTGCGCAGCGATTCTCACACCCTCGATCTATCCGGCCTGGAGCTGACCGACCTCTCCGGCCTGGAGAAGCTGCAATCGCTGGTCAATCTGAACCTGAGCGGCAATCAAATCACCGACATCAAGCCGCTGGCAAAGCTGACCCAGCTGGTCAACCTGAACCTCAGCGAAAACCAAATCGCCAGCTTCAAGCCGCTGGCGAAGCTGACCGCGCTGCAAACGCTCAACCTGCGCGGCAACCCCGCCACCGACCTAACGCCGCTGGAATCGCTGACCGAGCTCAATCAGCTAGCCCTGGGCGGGCATCCGCTAGCGAAGCTCGATCCGCTGGCAAAGCTGGTGGGGCTGAAAACCCTGGTGATCTCCGAGGCGAAGCTGGGCGACACCAAGCCCCTAAGCTGGCTCAAGGGGCTGGAAACCCTGACCCTTTCCCAATGCGGACTGACCAGCGCAAACACCCTGCGCCGCCTGACCAAGCTGAACCGGCTCGATCTTTCGGGCAACGAAATCGTCGACTTGGCCCCGGTGGGCAAGCTCACCCGCCTCACGCAGCTCTCCCTTTCGGGCAACCCGGTCAGCAGCCTAAAGCCTATCAACACGCTCACCAAGCTGGAGGTGCTGCAGCTGGAGGAATGCGGGCTCAAGGACATCCGCCCGCTGCGGGTCATGATGTACCTGCGCGAGCTCTACTTGCAGGATAACCAGATCACCAGCATTTCCTGCTTCGATAACCTGTTCCGGCTGGAGCGGGTGTACCTGGATCACAACGAAATCGAGGATATCGCGCTGCTCGCCACGCCCAAAAAGCTGCAGCGGCTTTCGATCACCAACAATCCGGTGGCCGATCTTTCGCCGCTGAGCGAGCTCTCCTCGCTGACGGTCCTGTATGCTGATCACACCTCGGTGATCGACATCCGCCCGGTGCTCAAGCTCCCCGCGCTGACCTTCCTGAGCATAACAGGCTGCACGGTGCCCCAGGCCCAGAAGGATAAGCTTTCCAAGCTGATGGCCGATGCCGTGGCCAAGGCCGAGGCCGAAGCGCTGGCCGCCGCTACCCCTGCGCCGCCCGCCGAGGGCATCGCCTTGGGGGGCACGGTGATCGCGCCGGATGCGCAGGCAATCGCGCTGGCCGGGCGGGGCATTGCCGACCTGAGCCCGCTGGCTGCGCTAACCGGCCCGACCAAGCTCGACCTCACGCGCAACCAAGTGACCGACCTGCGCCCGCTCTCCGGGCTCACCAGCCTGCGCGAGCTGGTGCTGCGCGCCAACTCGGTGGAAAACCTGGCCCCGCTGGCTGCGCTCTCTGGGCTGGTGAGGCTGGACATCGCGGGCAACCCGCTGACCGATCTCGACCCGTTGGCCGCGCTGCCCCAGCTCACCTCGCTCACGCTTTCCGGCTCCCCGCGCGATCTGCAGGTGCTGCTGGCTTTGCCCAACCTCACCGAGCTGCGCGTGCAAACCGAAAACGCGCAGAGCGCACGCGCTCTGCAGAGCCTATCCGCCCTGGAAAAGCTGGATTTTGTAACGGCGGAGGGCTCGGCGCCGTTCCTTTTTGTGCCGCTTGCCAACCTCACCGAGCTGCGCTTCAACCTGCCCTCCTCCGAGTCGGTCGATCTGAGCCCGCTCGCCCGCCTTCCCCGGCTGGTGAAGCTGGAGCTGATCGGGCAGGGCGAACTCGATCCTTCGCCGCTGCAAGGCCTGAACGGCCTGCAAACGCTCAAGCTGGTCGGCTTTGCGGTGGACGAGGCGCAGTTCGCACGGCTCGAGGAGGCGCTGCCCGGGTGTCAGGTAGAGGTGGCGGCGGCCCATCCGTGAACTTTTTCTTGCATTTTCCTACGCCGTGCGTATAATAGCAATATCTCCATATTGGCGAGAGAGGGCCCCGCACCCCGCCCCGTGCCCCAGAGAGCGCTCCATTTGCTGCAAGGTGCGCGCACGGAAGGATGCTTCCGAACCCTTTGATCTGGCGGCGCAAGCCGCCGGAAGCGCCGCGACGCTAACAACGCCGCCGTATGCCAACGTTACCGGCACCAAGCGGGCGCGTCCCTTTGCACAGGCAGGGTTCGCGCCAAGCCGGGTGGTACCGCGAAGGCCAGTCCTTCGTCCCTGCATTTGTCAGTGGACGGGGGCTTTTTCTATGCCCGGCGTTTCCATCCCAACGCAACAACCTTCCAACGCAACAACCTTCCAACTCAACAACCTTCCAACTCAACAAGCCCATTCAGAAATCCCCATTCAGAAATCCCCATTCAGAAAGGAAGATTCCCATGGCCAAGGAAAAGCAACAGGAGTTTGTGCAACACCTCACCCCCCGCGACGTCGATTTTTCGCAATGGTACACCGACGTGGTGCTCAAGTGCGACCTGATGGATTACACTCCGGTGCGCGGCTGCATGGCCATCAAGCCCTACGGCTACGCCATGTGGGAGCTCATGCAGCAGCAGATGGATGCGCGTTTTAAGGCGACCGGGCACAAGAACGTATCGATGCCCATGCTGATTCCCGAGAGCCTGCTGCTCAAGGAGGCCGATCACGTGGAGGGCTTCGCGCCCGAGGTGGCCTGGGTCACCCATGGCGGCGGCGAACCGCTGCAGGAGCGCCTTGCGATCCGCCCCACCAGCGAGACCATATTCTGCACCATGTACGCCAAGTGGGCGCAATCCTGGCGCGATCTGCCCATGAAATACAATCAGTGGTGCTCGGTGATGCGCTGGGAAAAAACCACCCGCCCCTTCCTGCGCACCGCCGAATTCCTTTGGCAGGAGGGCCACACCATCCACGCCACCGCCGAGGAGGCGCAGGAGGAGACCCTGCAAATGCTGGAGGTCTACCGCGAGTTTTGCGAAAACGTGCTGGCCGTGCCGGTCTACACCGGCCGCAAGAGCGAGAAGGAAAAGTTCGCCGGCGCGCGGGCGACCTACTCGGTGGAGGCCATGATGCAGGACGGCAAGGCGCTGCAGGCCGGCACCAGCCACAACTTCGGCACCAACTTCACCGAGCCGTTCGAAGTCCAATTCCTGGATAAGGATGGCACGCTGAAGTTCGCCCACGAGACCTCGTGGGGCACTTCCACCCGCATGATCGGCGCGGTGATCATGGCCCACGGCGATGAGCGCGGGCTCAAGCTCCCGCCCCGCATCGCGCCCATCCAGGTAGTCATGCTGCCCATCGCGGCCCACAAGGGCGGCGTGAACGAAGCCTGCCAGCAGATTCGCGATCAGCTGGTGGCGGCGGGCATCCGCGTGGAGCTGGACGACCGCGACACCTACTCGGCGGGCTGGAAGTTCAACGAATGGGAAATGAAGGGCGTGCCGCTGCGCCTGGAGGTCGGTCCCCGGGATCTGGAGGCCGGGCAGGTGACCGTCGCCCGCCGCGATACCTACGAAAAGTTCACCCTGCCCCTCGAGGGCCTGACCGAATCGGTGGTGCAGTTGCTGGATACCATCCAGCGCAACATGTACGAGATCGCGCTGAAATTCCAGCAAGATCACACCGCCACCGTCCACACCCTGGAGGAGCTGGGCGCGCAGGTCAACGGCGGCTACGCCAAGGCCATGTGGTGCGGCGAGCGCGCCTGCGAGGACGCTATCAAGGAACAGTTCAGCGCCACCAGCCGCAACATGCCCTTCGACCAAACGCCGGTGGGCGAAACCTGCGTTTGCTGCGGCAAGAAGGCCGAGACGGTGATGTATTTCGCGAAGGCATACTGATGGCGCTGGCGCGCCCGCCCGCAAACGCTGAGGCGTTCGTGGGCGATGGGATGGGTGCGCGCTGAGGCGCGGCCTCCCGTTGGTCGGGGAGGGAGGAATGTTTTCCTCCGCTCGGCCCTACGGGCTACGGCTTCGCTCCGCTCGCCCTCGTCTACGGAAAACTCCCCGCCCGCCCGGCAAAGCCGTGCGATACGAAT
>JAVBLJ010000044.1:0-25463 GCA_031553615.1 Eubacteriales bacterium | reverse complement strand
TTGCCAATAAGCCAGCGAGAGATTTTTTCGTTCGGCTAGGAGTCCGAAGGAGGCGTAGCCAGCAGCTACGCTGACCGAGGTACGACAACGCCGATCGGAAATAGATCCGCTGAATTGTGGCAAAACGTAGTTGGAATGGGTATCAAAGGGGATTTCACCCTCACGGGCGACTCAAGGGCTTATCGATCGCCCTTGAGAATCCTTCTCTGCGCTTCCCCTCTTCCCTTTTCATGTGTTTTTTTGTAAATGCTTTAGCCGTGGGTTTTTGGACGCGCTTTACGCGGTGGTAATACCAATTCCAATTAGGTTTTGCCAATAAGCCAAGATTTTTACGTTCGGCTAGGAGTCCGAAGGAGGCGTAGCCAGCTGCTACGCTGACCGAGGCACGACAACGCCGATCGGATAAAGATCCGCTGGATTCTGGCAAAACGTAGTTGGAATGGGTATGAATCATGCTGGGCGTTGCAATGCAGCCTTTGGCAGGATATACTTGGCAAAGAAGAGTCTGCCCGCAAAACCGATTGCGGGAATGATTCGCAACGCAGGAGGACGGTATGCAATCACCATCGCCAATCCGCATCCTGGTGGTCGAGGACGATGCCGACATCAGTGGCCTGCTGTGTGAGCTACTGACTCTGCACGGTTACGGGCCGGTTGCGGCGTACTCGGGCAGCGAGGCTTTGCTGCGCTGCAGTCAGGAGCGCTTCGATCAGGAGCGCTTCGATCTGGTGCTGCTCGATCTCATGCTGCCCGGCAAGACGGGCGCACAGGTGCTGGCCGAGCTGCGCGCGCACAGCGACCTACCCGTGATCATCATGACCGCGCGGGCCGACAAGGCCACCGTGGTTTCCCTGCTTTCCGATGGCGCGGACGATTACGTGGTCAAGCCCTTCGACAACGGCGAGCTGCTGGCGCGCATCGCGGTGCAGCTGCGCAAAAAACCGCGCGGAGCCAGCGCCGAAAATCTGCTACGCTTTCGCGATATCGAGCTGGATTTGGATGCGTTCGACGCCCGCATTGAGGGCCGCTCCGTCGGCCTTTCGCGCACCGAGTTCGCTATCCTCAAGCTGCTGATGTCGCACCCACGCAAAGTGTTTACCAAAAACAACCTCTACGAGAGCGTGTGGGGCGGCGAGTTCATGGGCGACGATAACACCGTCAACGTGCACATCAGCAAGCTGCGCGCCAAGCTGGCCGCACTGCACCCCGGCGAGGAATACGTGATCACGGTCTGGGGCATAGGCTTCAAGCTGGGCGAGTGATTCTTTCTCCCGTAATCTTTTCACAGCATCTTTATGCTTTTTTAAGCTTTGATTCAGGCTTATGCAAGCCTTCGCTGCCATAATGGAGCCATGACGAAGGAGGGAAGCACTCATGCACCAAAATATGCAACAGACTTTACCGCGACAAAGTTCCGCGCAGCATACCGATCCAGAAAGCGTGCTCCACACCCTGGCCCTAACCAAGCGTTATGATTCGCAGACCGCCGTAGACGCGGTGAGCATGCACATCCGCAAGGGCGACGTGTACGGCCTCATCGGCGAGAACGGCGCGGGCAAGACCACGCTGATTCGCCTGATCACCGGGCTTTCCTGCGCCGACAGCGGCGAACTGGAGATTCTGGGGCAATCGAGCCCGGCGGGGCTGCTCAAGGCGCGCCGCCGCGTGGGCTGCATCGTGGAGCACCCCGCGTTCTACGAAAGCCTCACCGCGCGGCAGAATCTGGAATACTACTGCGTTCAGCGCGGCATCCCGGATCGGAAGTGCATCGATGAAGCGCTCACCCTGGTAAACCTGACCGGCACGGGCGCAAAAAAGTTCCTCCATTTTTCGCTGGGCATGAAGCAGCGGCTTGGCCTGGCGCTAGCCGTGCTCGACACCCCGGATTTCGTGCTGCTCGATGAGCCGGTCAACGGCCTGGACCCCACCGGCATCCTGGAAATGCGCGAGGCCATCAAGGGCCTGCAGGCGCGCGGGATTTCGCTGATGATCTCCAGCCACATCCTTTCCGAGCTGGAGCATGTCGCCACCCGCTACGGCTTCCTGCGGCACGGCAAGCTGGTGCGCGAGCTTTCGCAGGAGGAGCTGCGCGAGGCCTGCCGCCGTGCGCTGCGCATCCGCGTGGACGATGCGCCGCGCGCCGTCGCCGTGCTGGAATCGGTGCTGCAGGCGGACGAATACAAGGTGCTCTCCGCCGAGGAGCTGCGGCTGTATGCCGGGCTGAACGATCCGGCGGGCATCACGCGCCGCCTGGTGGAGGCCGGGGTGGCGGTGAGCGCGCTGCACGAGGTGGGCGATACGCTGGAGGATTACTATGCCGCGCTGATGAAGGAGGCGTTTTAATATGATGAATCTCATTCGGGCCGACCTGTACCGCCTGTTTCGTGGCAAGAGCCTGTACGTGATGCTGGTGCTGCTCATCGGCTTCATCGTCCTGCAGACGCTCGTGCCCGGCGGCATATTCGATGTGGAGGTGAGCTCAAGCTCCAGCTCCAGCTCCGCTGCACTCGCAAATCTCGAACTCGATGTGCCTGCGCTCAGTGGCCGCCAAGCGCCCGGCGCGATGCTGGCCGGCGCGGACCAACTCCTGTACTTCATGCTGATGGTGATCAACGTGGTCGCCATGACGGATTTTTCCACGGGCGCGGTGCGCAACGTGCTGGCCAACGGCACCTCGCGCACCACCTACTACTTCGCCAAGCTGCTGCTCTGCTTTACCTTTTGCGCGGTGCTGCATGCGCTTTCCATCGTGGTGGCCGTAATCACCGCCACGCTGCACGTCGGGTTCGGCGAATTCCTTGGCCAACCCACACTGTGGGGAATCCTTCGCGCGTACGGCGCGCAGACGCTCATGCTGTGCGCGGCCACAGCGGTGGGAGTGGCCCTCGCGTTCACCGTGAAGCGCGGCGTTGCGCTCAACGCGTGGTACCTGGTCTTCTTTCTGGTAGTGCCGATGGTGGTGTACATGGTGGGGCAAATCGTGCCCAGCATGATTCGCTTCTTCGAATACGATTACGTGATCAACCTGCGCAGCCTGGCGCAGCTGGCGAACCGCGAACCGATGCCCGGAAACGAGCTGCTGCGCTGCGCGGCCATCACCCTCGCGCTGCTGGTGGGCAGCACCGGCCTGGGCCTTCGCCACTTCCGCCGGTGTGAGGTGCGCTGATGGGCGCGCTGATCGGCCTGCTGTGCGGCTGCCTGGCGGGCGGAACCATTGGATACTGGCTGCAAAGCCGGGTGCGGTAAGCCCAATGGGCGGTAAAACCAAACCGAATGGAGCGTGACAGCATGGCGTATGCGGCATTGGGTGTGTTGGCGGTATCGGCGGTGGTGGGGTTGGTGTTTGCTGTGCGCTACTTTCTGCTCAAGCGCAGCTTGCGGCAGTTGAACGAGCGGCTTTCCGAGGTGGCGGGCGCGGACACCAATCAACGCCTGAACACCGAAACCGCCGATGCCGATATCGCCGCGCTGGCCGTGCGCATCAACGGCATGCTGGCGCAACACCGCGCCGAGCGGCTTCGCGTACGCCGCTCCGAGGCCGATATGAAGCAGGCCATCACCAACATCACCCACGATCTGCGCACGCCGCTGACCTCGGCATTGGGCTACATGCAGCTGCTTTCGGCCCTCGAAGGCAACATGGCCGGGGCCCAAGCAGCCAAGCGCTCGCAGTATGCGGCCATCGTGCAATCGCGGCTAGCCCATCTCGCCACGCTGATCGAGCAGATGTACACCTTCGTGCAGGTGGCGGAGGGCCGCGAGCTAGCGCTGGCGCGCGTTCACCTGGGCAACGCGCTGCGCGACGCGCTGGCCGAGCGCTACGAGGAGTTCACGCAGGCGGGTTTCGCCATCGAAGCCGACATCCCCGAAGCGCCGGTGTTCGCGCTGGCGGAGGAGCAGGCGCTGCAGCGCGTGCTGCACAACCTGCTGCAAAACGCGCTCCGGCACGGCGCGGAGAAGCTCACCGTGCGCCTGATGCCCCAAGGCGAGGTCTGCACGCTGGAGTTCCTCAACGGCGTGGCCGATCCCCGCGCCCTGGATATAGATCGCCTGTTCGACCGCTTCTATACCGCCGATCTTTCGCGCAGCCAGAAGATCACCGGCCTGGGCCTTTCCATCGTGCGCATACTGGCTGAGCGCATGGGCGGTTCGGCCTCGGCCTCGCTGGAGGGCGATAGGCTGTGCGTGCGCGTGCGGCTGCGCGCCGCGTAAAGAACCGAGAGCGGCGAGCTTGCTTCTTAGGGCGCTCCAATCCGAAAACGAAAAAGGGCCCGGAATGAAGCATTCCGGTGCCCTTTTCGATTCAGCTTTGATTACGGCGCGCTTGGGGCGTCCACCGGAACCGCATCCGGCAACGCTTCGCCCTCGAGCACATCGCCTTCGAGCGGTTCCCCCGCCAATGGATCGGGCTCGCGCGGCTCGCCCAGGTAGCTGTACAAAAGCGCGGCGGCCCAGGTGTTGTTTGCG
The DNA here is from genome assembly GCA_031553615.1 of Eubacteriales bacterium. Classification (GTDB taxonomy): domain Bacteria; phylum Bacillota; class Clostridia; order Christensenellales; family Aristaeellaceae; genus WQXF01. The sequence continues at coordinate 20,996 of JAVBLJ010000044.1, read as the reverse complement.
TTGATTGCGTAGTTTTGCAGATCGGTGCGGTAAAAGTCGAAGTACACATTGGAGTACAGCGGCACCATGGGCACCATTTCGACCCAATGCGTTTGAAACTCCAGCCACTTTTCCACGTACGCTTCCCGATCCCCAGGGGTGACCCGCCGCATTTCGTTCGCAAGCTTCATCATCTTCTCGTCGCGCAGGCCCGTGGTGTTGTGTATGCCTTGATAGGCATCCTCCACATGGTAGGCGTAGTAGGGATCGAACACGTATTGGAAATTGGTGGCCAGCAGCATGATGTTGTACACCCGCTCCTCCTGCCGGTAATACTGCTTGAGCAGCTCCGGGAAGGGCAGCTCATCGTACGAGACCTCCACGCCGATGGCCTGCAGATCGACGACCAGCCGATCCACCATGTAGGGCACCAGCCGGTTCCCCTGGGGAAAAGCGCAGCGCAGCGCCAGCTTTTCGAACGCCTCGCCCTCTTTGCGGTAGCGCACGCCGCTCTGGTAGGGCTCGCCGTACTCGTCGTAGATCCAGCCGTCCTCTTCCAGCATGCGGGCTGCTTCATTCCTGTCGGCGTTGTATATGCTCAGCGGCAGCAGCACATCCTCTTCCGCCTGCATCAACTCCTGCGACATCCATTGCCCCAAGCCGTAATAGCTGTGCACCGCGATACCGTAGCCTTGCAGGTAGTTTTCGCATATCTCCTGCTCATCCACGCAGAGCGCGATGGCCTGCCGCACGGCCTGGGATTGCGTCGCGCCCAGCTCGCAGGCCAGCGAGAGCATGCTCAATCCGGCGCGAGGGTAGCTCATCTGCGAGATCTGGAACTGTTCAAATAGCGCGCGGCCCTGCTCGATGCTTTCGCCCTCCACCACCTTGTTGATCAAGCCGACGCGCCCGCTCGCCAAGTCGTCAAACATGGTTTCCGGATTCACCGGCAGATAGGTGACCTGCTCGATAGCGGGCTTTTGGCCTTCGTAGTTGCCCAGGTATCGCTCGTTGCGGACGAAGACCGCCTCGTGCGTCTCGCTATCGTAGCTCTTCAATTGATACGGGCCGCAGGTGCGCATCGGATGGGAGGCATAGCCCTCCTCGGGGTCCAGCAGCGTTTGCGCCAGCAGCTCCGCGCCGAGCGCCTGCGTGTTGTTCGGATCCAGGGGCACGAACAGCGCACCCGCGCCTTGATCCGCGATGTCGTAGCCCGGGGCGATGAGTTCCCAGGGGGCGGGCTCCACGTTGACCATTTGCATTTCGTAAAAGTAGGGAAGCGCGGCGCTCTGGATGGTGAGGGAGAATTTGCGCTCCCCCAAAAGCCGCACCCCGGCAAAGGGCTTTCCTTCCCGGAAATCCTCCCAGCCCACCAGGTGGTTGTAGCTCTGGTTCGCTCCGCCGATCTCCTGCACCGGCGGGTAGGATTGGAGCAGCACGGCGAACACATAGTCCTTGGCCGTGATCGGCGTCCCATCGTTGTACACCAAATCGTCGTTCAGGGTGAAGGTATAGGTGCGGTTGTGGGCCTTGTCGTCCGCAAGCTCATATTCCTTCACCGTGGTGCTATCCAGCACAAAGTCGCCATCCTGAACCCAGGCCACGGTCCCATAGCCGTGCAGCATGGCGCGCGCGTCCATGTCGGAGGTGTTGTTGCCCCACATGTCCGTGAAGAACGAACCGCTCATGGCCGTCTGACTGCCTACTACAATAGAGTTTTCCGGGGCGTCCTCCCCCAGCGCGGCGGGCACCATGCCCGCCAGCGCCAAGGTGAGGGAAACCGCTATGGATAGCCACTTTTTCATGTGCTTCACCTCGTATCGTCCATCCCTTTTTAGTTAATGCACTCGCCCACGTTCAGGCTGGCTGTTCCTGCGCCCATGGGCAGCTCCGCGTCCACGATCAATTCCGTTTCCTGCACCTTTTCGTAGTAAACGCGGATCACGTTCCGGGCTGCATCCGCATCCACCGTCATGGGCACCACGTCGGCGCGCATCAGCTTGTAGCCGCCCTTGCGCTGTCCGGGATAGGTGAGGATCACCGATCCGACGACCAGTGGCCCCATTTGCTGGGTCAGCGATTCGTCGATTTCGCCATCATAGTAGTATTCGATGCGCGCGTACGTGGTTTTCTCCTTGGTGTACACCGCGTACAGCGTAAAGTTTTCCTTGCCCATGCGCGCGCGGCTGATGCCGCCGGAACCATAGGTCGCCTTGGTCGCGCCGGGCGTCAGCGCCCAGCCGAGGAACTTCATGTCGCCCTTGGTGGGGGCGGGCGTGAACTGCACGGGGACGCTCGCGCCGTTGACGTACCCCGCGGCATCGACGGGCACCGCGCCCTGGCCGCCATCGGCGTCGTAAATCACTTGCCCCAGAATGCTGAAGGTGCCCCGCTTGGTGACGACCGTGTAGTTGAACAGGGGATTGCCGGGATCGCTGATGTCCGTGGCCCTCTCCATGGCAAAGGTCACTTTGCTCACGGTGATGGCGTAATCCCCGTTGGTTTCGCCGGACTCGCGGGTCAGCTCGATGGTCGCCCTATCTCCGCCCACCAGGCCGGTTGCGGAGGCGGTGAGCGCGGGATCGGCGCCTCCGTTCAGCTTGTCGGCATCGTTCGGGACGATGGTGATCAGCTTGGGCGTGATGGTGATGCTGCCCTTCGCGACACGGATCACGTAGTTCCCGGTCACGGTGGTCGATCCATTCCTCACCCGCACGGCGGTGGGGTTGGAAATCTCGGCTTCGGTGGTGCCCACCTCGCGGCGGGAGCCCGCCATGGCGACGGTGCGCGCGTCCACCACGTCGCCCGGCATTAGTCCGCTGGTCGTGAACTCGGTCACTCCGTGGGCGGTTCCGTCATACTGCTGGGTCTGCGCACCCGCCGTGATCAGCAGCTGCCTAGGCGTGATGGTCAGCAAGCCCGTATCGACAGTGATGGTGTAGTTCGAGGTGGCATCCATGCTGCCGTTCACGATGCGAATGGTGGCGGGCGTCAGGATTTCCGTGGTCACGCTGCCCGCGTGCTTGCGGCTGCCGGAGAGCGCGACTGTCGCGCGGTTCAACGCATCACCGCGTACCAGCCCGATGGCCTGGGCGGTGGATACCGTATGCGTTTGCCCATTGTACTCGTAGGTTTCGCTGCCTGCCGTAACCACAACGGGCTTGGGCGTGATGGTGAGCGCGCCGGCCACGGTGACGATCTCGTAGCTGTCCGTCACATCGGTGCTGCCGTTCACAATGCGCACGGCGGCCGGGTTGGCGATGGCCGTGGCATAGGTGCCCGCGTTCCTGCCCGATCCGCTCACCGAAACAGTTTCGGCCCTCAGGGTATCGGTGCCGGAAAGCCCGGCCATGGTGAAGCCGGTCACGGTATGGGTGTCGCCATCGTAGACCACTGTGCCGTTGCCCGCCGTCAGAACGGCCTGCTGTCGGGTGATGGTCAGCGTACCCGGGAGGTAGGTGATGGCATAGTTGCCCGTCGCGTCGTCGTCAGCGTTTCGCAGAATACGCACGCCCGACTGATTGGCGATGTCGGTGGGGTATTGTCCGGCGTCTCGGCCCGCGCCGGTCGCCGCGATGGTGAGCGAATCCACCCGATCGCCGGTCACCAGTCCGTTTGCGGTAAACAGCGGCAGGCTTTGCGCCCGGGCCACGGTCTCGAAGCCCTGCTCCGCGCCGGTATACAGGGTGCTGGCACTTCCCGCCGTGATCACCATGGCCTTGGGCGTCACGCGCAGCGTGCCCGGGAGCAAGGTGATGGTGTAGTTCTCTGTACGGTCATTCTGGCCGTTCATGATCCGTACGGTATTGTTCAGCACGTTGGGCTGCGTACCCGCGTTGCGGATCGTGGAATCGATCCGCACACCGGCCAGCACATCGCTCCCCGCCAGGGAACCGGCAGTGATGGAGTACCCGCCAAAGCGGTGGTCCGCGCCGTCAAACACGAAGGTCTCGCTGCCTGCGGTGATGCTGAGGGGTCGCTCGGTGATGGTCAGCGTTCCCGCCAGGGCGACAAAGGTGTAATTGTGGGTCACGTCGGCTCCGGCGGCGTTGGTCGCCTGGATGCCTTTGGTGGAAGGAATGGTGATTTCTTTATCGCCCACCTCCGCGCGGGAACCCGAGGTGTGCACGGTGGAGGGCACCACGGTGTCGCCATCCACCAGACCGACCGCTTGGAAGGCGGTGAGGGTTTGCGCCTCCCCGTTGTACACGCGCGCTCCGTCCGAAACCTGGATATACGCGGTCTTGGGCAGAACGGTCAGCGTGCCCTGCACGAAGCTCAGGGTCAGGTTTTCCGTCGCGTCGTCACCGTTGCCATCCCGGACGATGATGTCGCCGGGGTTGGCGATCTCCGTGACGGTGGTGCCTTCATCCCGGCGGCTGCCGGTAATGAGGGCGTTGTCCACCGTGTAGCCGCTGGGCAATCCGGTGGCGGTAAACGTGGTCACGGCAAAGGTGCTGCCGTCGAATACCTCGGTGCGGCTGTCCGCCGTGAGGGTAATGCCCAGGTCGGTAATGGTGAGCGCGCCTTCGGCGGTGATCAGGCGATAATCGCCGGTCACCAGCGCTCCGGTGCCGCCCGCGCGAATCTCAATGCCCTCCACGGCGGGCACGGTGGTGATCGCGGTGCCAATGTTTTTGCGGCGGCCCTCCAGCGGAATCGTGGCGGCCACCTCGCGGTCGTTCTGCTGCAAGCCAGAGATTTCGTAGGTAGAAACCGCATGCTCCTCGCCGTCGTACACGAAGCTCTCGGTGCCCGCGGTGATCAGCAGATCGCGCGGCGCGATGGTCAAGGTGCCCTGCACGGTCTCGATCTCGTAGTTCGGCGTGGAATTGGTGCCGCCCGCCGAGATGGTGATCGCGTCCGCGTCGGTGAATACCACGTCGTAATTGCCCGCGTGGATCGCCGAGCCGTCTACGCTCACCTTCACGGTGGCGTCGTCCAGTTGATCGCCGGACACCAGGCCCTCCACCTCGTAGGTGGATACGTCGTGGCTCAGCCCATCGTATACGACGGTATCGCCATGGGCGGTAAGGGTGATCCCCTTAGGCGTGATGCGCAGAGCGCCCTCGGCGGTGCTGATATCGTAGTTACCGGTGATGTCTTCGGTGCCGCGCACGATTTGGATGGCGCTTTCATTGCTGACCGACGTGGCGTAGCTGCCCACGTTGCGCCCGTTGCCCACGATGATCGCGTTCCGCACCGCGTCGCCGGGCACGAGGCCCGCGACGGTGTAGGCCGGGGTTTTGAGCGCGGCGATGCTGCGCGTGTTCCCGTCAAAGATGACACTGTCCGATTCGGCGGTGATCACCAGCGCGGCCGGGGTCACGGAGAGCAGGCCGCCCGCCACGGTGATGGCGTAGTTGTCCGTCTCGTTCACGCCGCTGTTGCGTATGGCGATGCGTTCCACATCGGTGATGCTGGTAACCTGGCTTCCCACATCCAAGCGGGAACCGGAAAGGCTCACGGTCCTCTCGTCCACCGCGTGGCTGCCGACCAAACCAGTATGCTGCGTGGGCGCTGCCACCGTATAGGTCTGCACGGTGTGGGTGGTGCCGTCGTATACGTAGCTTTCCGTGCCCGCCACCAGGGTCAAGGGCCGCCGGGTGATGGTAAGCAACCCGCCCGCCAGCTCGAAGGCGTAGTTGGCGGTGACGTCCTGGCCGTCGCCGTCCACCACTTCGATACCCGCTTCGGTGGAGATGGCGGTGGCGACGGTTCCTGCATTGCGCAGGCTTCCCGTCAGGCTGGCCGCGGGCACCGTCAGCACATGATCGGCCAGGAGCCCGCTGTCGGTCTCCTCTTCCTGCCAGGTGTAGCCCTGCACCGCCTGTCTCTGGCCGTTGAATACGTAGGTTTCAACGCCCGCCGTCACGGTCACGGGGCGTGGCAGAATGCGGAACATTCCGGTCGTGGCGGAGAGGGTGTAGTTGTCGGTCACCGGCTGGCCCTGCGTGTCCACGACCGTCACCGCGCTCAGCGGGGAGGATACGGTGGTGGCGTAGTCGTTCACGTTCGTGCCCGAGCCGGAAATGGTCACCGTGCTAAGATCGATGGTGTCCTCGCCGGCCAGCCCCAGCGCCGTGAAGGTGGTGATGGACTGCGGCTGGCCGTTGTATACCGCCTCGCCGGAATCCGGCACGAGGGTAACCTCGGCCTGGGTAATGGTCAGGGTTCCGTCCACCCCTTGCAGGGTGTAGTTGCCGCTGACGTCCTCATCGCCCCGCAGGATAGCGATGTGATCCTCGCCGCTGGCGGCGACGACGCTGGTGGTATATGTGCCCGCATCGGTGCCCGATCCGCTCAGCGCCACCGAGGCAGCGCTCAGCACATCGCCAGCCACCAAACCGGTGACAGTGAAGGGCGGCGTGGGCACGATGTCTGCATCGGCGATGCTGTGCAGTTCGCCGTCATACACGTGGGTTCCGTCCCCGGCGACGAGGGTCAGGGGAATGGCGGTGACGGCCAGCGTGCCCTTGCCGCTGGAGAGGGTGTAGTTGGCCGTGACATCCACCTTGCTCTCGCCGGAGCCGCTGTAGACGCGGATGTCGTCCAAGTCCTCCGCCGCGATCTCGGTATCGGTGTCGCCCGCATCCCGGCGCGTGCCGCCAATGGTAACGGTATCGGCGTCCACGCTGTGGCCGGAGACCAGGCCATCGGCGGTGAATTCGGTCACGGTGTGCCATTGGCCGTCGTACGCCACGGATTTGTCGGCGGGCGTAAGGGTCAAGGGCCGCTGATTCACGGTCAGGGTGCCGTTCACCCGCGTCACGTCGTACATGTAGCTCACGTCCAGCGCGCCCTGGTGGATGGCCGGTGTCCCGGCGAGCACGTTGGTATAGACGCCCGCCTCGGTGTTCGATACGCTGGCGGAAACTCCGCTCAGCGCATGTCCGCTCTCCAGCGCTCCGGCGGTGATGCTGTAGCCGCTCGCGGTCTTGGCCGTGCCGTCGTAGGTCGCGGTCAGGCTGGCGGCGGTGACGGTGAGGGCGATGGGCGCGTTCAAGGTGTAGTTCGCCACCACCACCGCATTGCTTGCGGGCATGGTGAAGCTGGTGCTGCTGGCCGTGGAAGCATCCACCGAACCGGCGTCGGCGGTCCAGCCGCTAAAGGTGTAGCCGGGCAGTGCGGGCGCGGTAACCATGCTCACGGCGGTGCCCACGATCACTTTGCCCACGTAGCTGCCGCCCGTTTGATTGGGCACGGGCGCGGTGAGGGTGCCAGGCATGCGCGCGCCATCCGCCGCCACATACACGGTGAGCTGGAATTCGTTCAGCTTCCACTTGGCGTACACAGTCATGTTGGCGGCAACCACAGTGTCCGCCGTGAATTCCTGGCCCCAAGCATTGCCCGAGCCGTTCTGGGTAAACCAGCCTTCGAAGGTGTAGGTGGCGCGCTCCGGATCGGTGGGCAGGGCCTGTCCATCCTGGGTCAGGCTGGTGCCGGGCAGTAGGATGCCGGAGGTCTGCGGGTAATCCAGATCGCTCGCGCCGTTATCGTTGTAAGATACCTGCACAGCGGTGAGCGTGTTGGTGATGGTGTAGCCCGCCGCCTGGGTGCCGGTAACGGCGGCGGTGTAGTGGCTGTCCACGTTCACTTCACGCACGGTGTAGGCGTAGTCCATGCCCTTGGTGTTGTACTGGGGCATGCTCTCAAAGGTGTGGGCCCAATCGTTTTCTTCGGAAAGCGTTTGGGTATCGGCGACCTCGCTGCCCGCGGAGCCATCCTGCTTGGGCGAGCGAACCAGCTCCACTACCGCGCTCTCGGGGCGCACGCCTTTCACGTCGTCGTAATCCGCCCACGCCTTGGTTACGGCGATATCCACCCTGGGCAGCACGACACGGAGGGTATATTCCTTTTCTACCACATCGCCCAGGGCGTTGGTGATCCTTACCTTAGCCTTGGTCTCGCCCTCGCCCACCAGGGTGGGCACGATGTACTTCTTGTTGACCTGCGGGGCGGTGCCCAGGTCGGTCGTCTGGGGGAAGGTGATCACCGAGGGATCCTCCGGCGCGCCGTAGATCACCCTGTAGACGGGGCTTGTGAAGTTGGCCGCGGTATACTTGGTGAAGCTGTTGATGCTGAAACCTTCCGGCGTTTTGTACAGATAGAAGGTGAACGTATCGTTGATGTTCAGTTTCGGCAGCTTTACCAAACCGGCGGAGATGTTGGAAAATCCGGCGGTGGTCAGCTTGGGCAGTACCAAATCGAAGGTGGCGCGGTCAAAGTCCGAATCGTCCTTCGACAGGGTGTATGCGCCGGTGTTTTTCAGGGTCGGCTTGATGATGTAATCCTGATCGGTGGGCAGCAGCAGCCGGATGATTTGGCCCGCGTCGGGCTTGTAGCTGCGCAGGGAGAATTGGCCGTCGGTCAGCGCCACGCCGTTGAGCAAAACGCTGGTATCGCCCACGGCGCAGCGGTCTATCTCGGTTATCCCGTCCGCTTCATACAGCACGGCGATGACGTTTTCCGCCAGCTTTACGTAGGCTTCATTGGTGGCGGAAGCGTGCTTCTTGCCGTTTTCCTCGTTGCAATCCCAGAACACGTGGCCGGGGTTCGCGTCCAGCAGGTAGTCGCCATACCGCCAGGTGGAGAGCGACATTTGCTTGTTCAGCGGCGCCGTTTCCATGGAGGCCGGGCGGTACGTATACGAGCCGGAAGCGTATGCATCCAGAATGCCCACGGCGGTTTTTTCGTTCGCCCGCAGGTTCAGCTGGAGGTTCAAGGCTTTTTTCTGGGGCAGTTGGCCCATATGGATGCGGATGCCCGTCACCTTGTCCCAGCCGCCCGCGATGGGATCGTAGGTGTACGAGGAAGTCCTGGAGGGGTTGGCGTCGGCGGTGTAGGCAAAGGTTACATTGCCGCTGATCGCGGTGCTGTCCGATTGAATGATCGGCGCGCCGCGCAGGTACAGGCTATTCTGGCTGACGATCGTGTGCGGGTTGTGGTTTTCATCCTCGTAGGTCACGCTCACGCCCTTGCGGGGGATGTTGACGTAGGCGTTGACGTCGAACACATCGGTTTCCGCGCCGTTTTGAATGGTGATCAGGCCGTTGAGCTGCTCCTTCTCTTCCCCAACGAAATCGGTGATCAGGTCCTCAAAATCGTACATGGAGTTCTTCTTGCCGGGAACCAGCACGGAATCCAGCGCGCTAAACTCCGTCACGTTTACGGTGAAGGGCAGCGCGGAGGAGGGGCCAAAGTTAAATTTGAACAGTTTCTTCCCGCTGGCGGAGGAGGAGGAAAGCCCGTAGGAATCCTCCACGCCGCCATCGATCACCCAGTTGGTCATGCCGTCCTTGGAAAAGCCGTGGGGCGCGGCATAATTGTCCAACAGCTCGCTGTAATCCAGGTACACATCCCCGATGGGGTGGGTGATGCCCAGGGGCGCGCCCGGCAGCACCTTGAAGCCCAGCTCCAGGAAGCCGCCCGCGCGGCCATCCGATGCGGCGGTGGAGTTGTAGATGTTGTGGTGGTTGTAATCCTCGCCGCTGTAGTACTTGAAGGAGGTGTCGGTGCGCTGGTAGCCGGAACGAAGCTGCAGCTTTAGGAACGACTTGCCGCCCGCCTGCACCGTATCCACCAGCAGGTTGCCGCTCTTGTAGGTGACGCCGAACAGGCTGATGCTGTCCAGTTCCGGCATGAGGAAGGGGTTGGTCAGCTCGACGAACACCGCCTCGGAAATGCCCCACGGCGCCCACAGGTTGGTGCCGGAAAACGAGTTCAGCGGATAGCTGAAGGTGCTGTACTGTCCAACGTTGGGCTTGCCGATCGGGCTGGTGTTGTAGGCGGATGTAAACGCGCCGCGGATGTTGAAGAACAGCGTGCCCCTGGCGCTGGCGCCTTGGAACGCCACCACGCTCACGGGCTTTCCGCCCTCCCTGGCGGAAGGAACCACCACGTTGAACGCGGGGGTATTGCCGCCGTTGGTGGTGGTGTTCATCAACGATGCCTGACGCTCCGTGCTCAGCAGAATCACCGGCGGATACTCGTAGGGGCTGGATACCTTAAAGCCCACATCCGCGCCCCTGCCGCCATTGACTTGCTGCACGTGGGATTGGGCCGGCTCCACGCACGCCTCGTGATAGAAATACCCGCGAAGCTGAATGGCGACGCCGAAGTAATCGATGGATACCTTCAGCTTTTCGCCGGTGAAGGGGTTACGATCCAGGTACCGCATCTTGATGTTCTTCATCATGTCGATGCGGGTATCGGTATCGTTGGGCACCCAAGGGCCGCCGTCGCTCTTGTGCGCGGTGCTGAAATCGCCCTCGTAACGCATGGACAGGCTGCGGAAATACTCGCCCTCGTTTAGGGGGATCTGAATGGCGGTATCCGTGGTGAGCACAGGCACGGTGTAGGTCGCTCCGCCCCGCTGATTGGTGGAGTACGTAAACGTCCAGCCGGACATCGCCGGGGTGGCTACAAATCCACCGGTCAAAAAGGCGATCGCTTCGCTGCCGTAGCCGTCCTGCATGCCGTTCAAGGTGGGGGCGGTCACTCCGGCGTTCTGGTGGCTTCCGTTGAACTTCACATAGAAATCCACGTTCGGATTCCGCAAAAGATCCTCGCGCTCGCCCCGCTGGCCGATGGTGAGGTACAGGTTGCCCGCGGACCGCTCTTCCTTGCCGTCCGCAATCATGGAAACGCTGGGGGTACCCGTATTCTCGGTATCCACGGTGGGGCAGGTGGGCACCTTCGTAACCCACCAAAGGTATTTGTTTTCCGCGTTGGTCGCGCCCTTGGGGGAATACTTCATGCCGCCGCCGTGGGGCAGGAGGGGGGTGATGTCGGTGGTGTTGGGGTCATCGAAATCCACCCAGAGCTTCACCTGCAGTTCCTCGTAGTTCACAACGGGCGTGCCGTCCTCGTGGAAGGCGGCGACCTTGTAAGCCATCATGGGCCAAACGGTGCCGCCGGTGCCGGAGACGCTTGTAGCGGAAGAGTTGTGCCAGCCGTAGTTCAAGCCGCCCGGATAGGTGAGAACGGAGGAGGTCAGCACCTTGTTCCAGCGGATGATTACCTTCGTAACCCGGACGGTAGCGCTCGCTTCCGGGAAGGGGATGACCGGGTTGGCGATCGTCGTCTTGCTGGAGTAGTAGGCGTTGACCGCCGCGATCTGGGCGGCGGAAACCGAGTGCTCCACTTCCTCCTCGCCGGAAGCCTTGGTGAAGTAGCTCATGCTGCCCATCTGGCTTTGGCGGCCAAAGGTGGCGATGTTGGCCGTGCTAGGCAGCTGCGAATTATCGGTAAACGTGTAGGAGGTCGGTTGAATCTCGTAGGGGTATTCAAAGCGCATGGTGCATGCGCCATCGGTGGCGGGGAGGTACTCGATCTGGTCCTTGTTCCCGGAGGGGGACAGGCGGTACCAAATGTTGGATATCGCCATCAGGGATTGCGTGGCCTGGGTGGAACCGGCAATCACGTTGCGGTTGGTGCCGTTATCGTAGTTGCGCGGCTCGTTGTAGGCCGCGTTGATCAGGGCGTCCGCGTAGGCCACCAACTCAATGCGGGGGCTGGCATGCGCGAAGGCTTGCTGGGTGGGGGCGCCCATGCCCGAAGGAATCTGGTAGATCAGCTCGCTTTGGGCGCCTGCCTGGTATACGGTCCGGCCATCGCGGCTGCCGGTCAGGGGATTGGCGGGGTTCACCAGCTTCCAGTGGATGGTGGAAATGCCGTAATTGAGCACCGCATTCAGGGAAGTCGTCGCCGATTTGGGCGCATCGTTGTTGATGCCGTTGGTGATGCCGTTGTTGAACACGCGGACACCGGCGGGCGGAGTGAGCAGCACATAGGAGCCTTTGCCATCCCCATCGTTTTGCACGGTGCTGATGCTCCAGTTTTTCCAGCTCTGAAACATCGTTTCGTGGGAGGCGTGGGAAGTACCGGAGGCTTCGCAAAAAATGTTGGATTGGTGCGCGGTGCTGGCCGCCACGTTGATATCGTTGAGGTACAGCCGGTCGTCGGGAATGTACAGCTTGACGCCCTTGATTTCCATCAGAGGCGCGTCGGTGTAGTGCACGGTGGGAATCGCGTACAGCAAGGAAGGATCGCGCAGGGAGGGCTGGGTGGAGTACGAATAGTAGTGCGTATCGTTTCCGCCGCTTTTTCCCCAGCCATAGCTTAGCGTGAAATCCTGCATCACGGGCTGGTTCCAGGTAAACACCCTGTAGGTGTGGGAAGCCGTTACCGGCTGGGCCGTCAAGTTGGCGGGCGCGATGTTCGTTTCGAAGTATTGGGCCTGGCCCTTGAGCGTGCCCTTGGTTTTCACGTCCTTCAGCAGACCGCTTTCCAGGGTGTACTCCGCAGCCGTGAAGTTGGTGCCGGGCAGAACGCCCTCGTCCATCCACTGCACGCATTGCGCCTGGGTCAAAGCGCCGCGCTGGATCACGAACTGGATGCGGATGGAGCCCTCCTGGCCGTCCCGCAACTGAATGGCGATGGTGTTCTCATCCACATCGGCCACGGCGGCGATGTTGGTGTTCGCCTGGGGCTTGGTGCCCCAAGCGGTGCCGTAGGCCAGCTTGGAAATCACCAGCACGGTCTTGCTGGTCTTGACCCCGGCCGGGGGCTGATAGGTGACGTAAAAGCTGGTGCCCGCCGTGGTGCCGTCGGCCAGGTTGTATTGCGTGGCGGTCGGCGCAAGCGGGCTGAATTCGATTTTGAGCGTTTCGTTGACGATTTGCAGCTCACCGTCGAATTCGGCGGTGACGGTCACATCCTCGGTGACGCCGGAGAACGAACGATCCCAGCCGACAAAAGCATACCCCGCAGGCACAAGCGCCAGCAGGGATTGCAGCGTGGTTTCGTCCGGCAGCACAGCTTCGCCGTTGGTCATGTCCGGCGCGGTAGCGTCTCCGCCCTCCAGCACCGTCTCCGTCTTTAGCGTGACGTATTCGATATCCTCGGGGGCAATGGGTTCGCCGAGCCAACCCTCCGGGTACTTTTGCATGCGAAAGGTCACGGTGTAGGCCTTGATATCCACCGGATCCGAATAGTACACTTCGTCCTCGGCCAATGCCGCCAAGGGAAGCGAAGGGATCACCAATAGCACCGCAAGGAACAAAGCGAGAAAGCGGGTGTACTTTTCGAAGCGGGCGTACATTTTCATGAGACATTTCCTTTCTCTGTGGCCGTGAGGACGCATTACCCAATCACCATGACCTTGACTCGCCAGGTACAATCGCCGGTATGTACGGCAGGCTCAAATCGGTATTCCAGATCGGTAGCGCCTTCCATATCGCGCCAGCCTTCGCCATCGTCATATTGCCATTGAATTTGCGTTTCGCTACCCTCAAAGCCAATGAGTTCCGCGCGCAGGATCCATGCGGTCTCCTCCAGCCGGTTGTGCAAAACAACGGAACGGGCCGGGGTTTTTGCGGATTCGGGAGATTCCGGAGATTCGACGGGTTCGACGGGATCGATGGATTCGCCGGAATCCGCCGGTTCGCTGGAGGGCAATGCATACTGCACCGCGCCAACGGCGCAGACGATCTCCCGGCCCTCACCGGTGCGGTATACGGCGTATACCTCATACGTGCGCTCCCGGGGCAGCTCGGCCAAGAAATCCTCGGGGAACGTATAGCTGCCGGATACGGTGCATTCCTCCGGCGTAAAGCGGATCGTTTCGGCGCTTTCGGGGGCGTCGCAGTAGGTCTCGCGATCGGCCTGCGCGGTTGCGGCCTCGTCGATGCACAGCACCCCAAAGCGGACGGTGGGGAAGGTGGCCCAATCATCCCGATAGGCCTCCACCGAGGCGCTGTACTCCACCCGAATCTGGTTCGCGTGGTCTTCCTCCGCCATCCAGGCCTCATCCAATGCGCAAGAAAGCGAGAAGGAGGGGCTTGCCTCCGGCGTTTCGGGCTGGCTCGGTTCCTGCCCCTGCCCTTCAGAAGGCGATGCGGAATCCTCCTCCGGTTGCTCCGGGGCGGCCTCGTGCCCGCCATCCGGTTGCACGGGGGGCTGCTCCTGGCGCTCCTCCTGTATCCTTTCCTCCTGCGAGGAAGGGGCCTCCTGCGCCACATGATGCGCGGTTTCTTCGGCCAAGGCTGCATGGGCCGGTATCATGGACAGCAGCATGAGGACCGTGATGCCCTGTGCGAGCATGCGCGCCATCGTCTCATTTATCGTCCTTTTCTTCGTCCGCTTTATTGTATCTTTCATTATATAGCCTCCTGAATCGTTCGTCGAGGTGTTCTTGTAGAGCGCCTGTATCGTTGCCCGAGCGGTTCGTCCGATCGTTACCGCTCTCCGGTTCATTTCACCATACTTCATGCAAATGACTCGCTTTTGATGTTTTGTTCAAGAAGCACGTAACCAGGCCCACCATTGTTTTCACGCCAAATTATACCTTGAACGAGGTGGTTTTGTCAGCATGCTGACGCCTCAAATCTGACTTAATCATCAGGAAATTCAGCTTCTCATGTAACAAAGAAACAAATACTTCATATATCAGAAAAATCCACGGACGAGTAGGAGCCGTTGGCCTTTACCGTCCGCTGTTTTCCATGCGCGCCTACCGCCTCATTTCCTCCCCGGCCAGCATCAGCAAACAAGGATCAATAAAGGATCAATAAAGAAACAAAAACTGCCCGATGAAACAATCTCGTTGCTCCCCTGGGCAGTTTCACGTCTCTATGGAGCTGCGCTGCGATACGCATATGGTTATACCCATTCCAACTACGTTTTGCCACAATCCAGCGGATTTTTTCCGATCGGCGTTGTCGTGCCTCGGTCAGCGTAGCTGCTGGCTACGCCTCCTTCGGACTCCTAGCCGAACGATAAAATCTCTCGCTGGCTTATTGGCAAAACCTAATTGGAATTGGTATTACAAGCTGTTCACTTCTAAAAACTCTTCGTAACTGTCCGCCTTGGTGAAAACAACACCGCATCCCAGTGCCTCAAAGTGTTTCTCGCCGCAAAGGATTTTTTGGCGTTCCGTTGGCCGGAGATTCTCCGCGAGGATGCTGCCCTTTGTCTCAACAACAAAACAGTATTTGTGTTGCCCGTCATCTTCAACAAGAACCGCCCAGTCGGGGTTGTAGGCTCCAAGAGGGGTGCTTATCTTAAACCAATCGGGTAATTTCGCATAAACCAGCACCTTTTCGTTCTTCTCGAAGTTTTCTGCGAATCCCCGTTCAATATCGCTGTCGTAGACAACATAATTGTATACAGAGCGGGCGCTTTCGATCATGTTGCGTTCAAGGTATCCCGTCAGCTCCTGGGTCTCAAACAGTTCCTGTGCATAGTATTCGTCGTTTCCCAGCCGTGTGTATTTAATGCCATCCACTAGCATCGGTTTCATAGCCGAAGCAATGATCCGGGCGACATCCTCCATATATCGTTGCGGGTTTTTTTTGAAAAGGTGAAGGGTAGCGCTCTCCGCGAGGATGGACACCACCGTCCTGCGCGTCAAGCTGGTTCGATTTTGAAGATAGGTAACCACATCGGGCAAATTCCCTCGTAAATCGGCCGCCAATACCGTAGTATGAGCGGTTTCGTCTGTATCGACCCCGGCGGCTGTGACGTTGAATTTTGCCTTGGTATAAACCAATTTCGCCGAACTGATGAGCAAAGCAGTTTTCATCTCACCAACGCATCTATCAATCAAGGTGCGGCTGTCAAAGTCCACGCTGTAGGTAGTCCTGTGCTTGATGTTATCCCAAAGCATCCTGAAATCATCGCTGAGGAACACTTCTTTGTTGAGTGAAATAGTGCGTTTATCATTGGCCGACTTAATTTTTAAGCCGCCGCAGACCTTTTTGCAAGCAGTAGCCACAGCAGGCGCACTGCTTGCGACGGTCTTGGGGAGAACAAGAGCATTCTCCTTCACCGCCTTCCTTAATGAATCCTGAACCTCACCCTTTCTGTTTATATACCCTTTCTCCATAAAGAATTGGAAAATGGTTTCGGATTTTTCAGCGCCAAGATATGCATATCCGCCATCTTCCGTTTTGACCAAAATATTGGCAAAGGTGTGTCTTTCGATTACGCCGAAGCGGATGCCTTCATCCTTTTCGTACTCTTTTTGCAGCTTGGCGGCAAAATCTTCGTAACTCTCGTTCGCCATCACGGTTAAGGTATTGATCGCAAAGCCATGCAACCGCTCTCCATTCTGGTTTACGCAAAGGCGCAGGCCGCGGCCAATCTCCTGGCGCTTCTTTATTTCGGAGCGTGTTTCGTTCAGGGTGCAAATCTGAAACACGTTCGGATTATCCCAGCCCTCGCGCAAAGCCGAGTGGGAGAAGATAAACCTCAGCTTTGTATCAAAAGAAAGCAGCCGTTCTTTGTCCCTCATAATAAGGTTAAAAGCACTTTCCTCTGCGGCAACACCGGTTTTCTCCGTCTTATCATCTTCAAATGGAGATATCACTCTTTTGTCGGTTGAAAAATACCCGTTGTGGAATTCGGAAGCATCCGCTTCAAGGTCGATATATGCGGCAAGGGCTTTGTACTTTGGGCGCTTGATTAACTCGTTGTAGTGCTTCTCAAAAATCTGAGCATAGGCGCCTTTTTGCGGGTTGCCCTTATCATCGTAATAGCGATAGTTGGCCACGCGATCAATGAAAAACAGGCTCAGAACTTTGACGCCCTGCTTGTTAAGCATACGCTCCTTGTCGAGATGTTCCTCGATGGTCTTTCGAATCTGCTGGCTTTTAACGGCCAGATCGTCTATATCGCCGACCGCCTTCCCCACGGTAAGAATATCGTCGTTGGTCGAAAAACTGACGTATTCATTGCCCTTTTCGCAGTAAATATCGTCGACAACATAGCCGTTGTACACGTCGCGGCCCTTTGAGAGATCATATAGATCGCTGCCTGCACGGGCAGTCACAGGCTTGCGCCTGACGGTGCCCTTATCGTTTACGTCGAGTTCGATTTTGGCCGTAATCGGGCTCTTCTTGTTATCTACCGAAATGAGTTTCATGTAGGCGTTGTTATGGTAGTCCACGCTTGTAAAGCTCGCGACCTCAATCTGCTTGACCAGTTCAAGGTCGAAGCTGTCCACCGCATCGAGTTTGTAAATCAGGTTATGCTTTTCGACATGGGTCGCGGAATAGCGAAGGGTGCAGAGCGGATGAAGCGACGCAATCGCCTTCTTGGATTGGGGCGTCGTATCCACCGACTGCGGCTCGTCGATGATAACGAAGGGCTTGGTCTCGCTGATCAGCTCGATGGGCTTCATACCGTTGAGCTTGTCGTTGCTCCGATGGATTATGTTCGGCTTTTTCGTGCTGTCCTCGTCCTCAAAGCTCTTTCGGAAAGCGTCAATATTGATGACCATGATGGAAACATGGTCGCTGACCGCAAAGCTGCGCACTTGCTCCGGCCTGCTCGAATCGTATACGAAAAAATCGCAGACCGTGTTGTTGTAAAGGTTTGCGAAATGCTCTTTCGTTACTTGGAGGGATTTGAATACGCCCTCCTTAATGGCGATGGAGGGAACGACGATGATGAATTTCGAAAAGCCGTATGCCTGGTTTAGCTCGAAAATAGAGCGCAGATAGACATAGGTTTTGCCCGTGCCGGTTTCCATTTCCACATCAAAATCGTACCTCCCGGCGCGGAACGTTTTGCTCTGCGGTAAACCGTTACGGAGTTGTACCTCGTGCAAATTGGCAAGGATTTCGCCCTCGTCAAGCTCGAGCTTGTTGCCGATGCCATGCTCGCTATCGAACAAGCCCGTTTGCCCCGCACAGGCTGAAACGGTGAAGCTTGACTGCTTGGGCGTTTGTCCTCTAAACAAATCAACAACTGAGGCGACGGCCTGTTTTTGGTGGAGCAGTTCGGGGTCAAATCGGAGCTTCATCCTAAATCCTCCGCGAGCACGGGCTGTTGCTTATTCCTATCGATTGTGGCGGCATCCTCGGTATGGGAACGATTCGAGATCATACTCCGCCTCCCTAAACCGTAGTAAACGCATCTTCTTCCAGCCCAGCGCATTTGAAGATTTCTTTTACGTTCGTCTTTGCGCTATCGGAAGCGAAGCCGTTGTCCTTGAACACGACCTTCCACGTTACCGGCCTTTCTGCCTTATGCAGCTCGACCATGCCCCGAGCGACATCGGGGGTTATCGCATCGTCCAGGCACATCTGAAGCGCGCCAAAGCCGACGGAGTAAACCCTTTTACCGCCGATAACCGTTTCCTCGATCGAACACGTCAGGTCAAGCCCCATTTTCAGTATGATTTCATACACCACATCGAGCTCGGTGCGCCCGGCCACATAGTTTTCTATGCTGTCCTGCAGGGATAACTCTAGATCATCGTAATCCGGCTGCCATTTTTTCAGGTTGGAGCTGTCGAGCGCGAACACCTTGAAGCCAACATCAAAGTGCTTTCGCCCCTCTTCGGTGCCCATACCGTATCCAGTTCCGTCGGAAAACCCAGCGCCCGATGCAACTTGTTGCAGTATTTTTTCGCCCGCACGGCGGATACGCTCTTTCCCAATCTCACAAATGTTTTTGTATCCTGCTTTGAAGGCCTCGTGCTTTTCATCAATTATTTCTGGCAGTTGAACCATAATAAACCTTCGCTTGCCATTGTCGTAGGCATTTACTGCCATCACAGCATGGGCTACGGTAGCAGAGCCTGAAAAGAAGTCCATCACGATAGCATCCTTGCCCGCAAAGGATTGGATATGTTCAAAGCAAACATCGACCGCTTTGGGGGTATCAAAAGGAATATTCATCGCGGAAAGCATAGCGTCGTCGCTTCCTCCGTAGTAAAGGAGCGATGGAATATTCTCGCTCATGTTTTCTTCCAGCAAATATTTTCTGCGCGGCTGCGTAGATTCATCCGCACCAAAGAGTATAAGATTCTTGCTTAACAACTCGTCCATCGTTCCCGGAGGATTGCGCCATCCTCGCTCCGGAACGGGGCATTCCTTTTTTGTAACAGGATGCACCAATGGCTTAAAGTAGTCATCCGGCGCTCTCTTTTTGTTAGGCCATCCCATCGATACCGATTGATAAACCTTCCCGTTCTCGTCGATTTTGTTGTATGCCTTTTCTCCGCCGCTGAAATCGCTCTGGGCGTTAACCCATTGCGAAAACTCCTTGTTGGAATCTTCCATGGTATACGTCGGGGAGATTTTAGCAAAGAGCTGCGAAGCCTTCTTTATGATTTTTCCGGCATTCTTCTTGGGCCTAACCACCTTGTTTGCGCTTAAAAAGGAATCGATGTTTTTAGCGTAAACGACAATATATTCATGCTGATACGAAATACCTTTTGCGTCCCCCTTGGGATTGCGCTTATCCCAAACGATTGTACCCAAATCGTTGCCTTCTCCGAACACTTCGCTCATCAGCTTTTGCAGGTTGATTATTTCGTGTTCGTCCATGTTAACCAGAACAACACCATCATTCGCTAACAGGTTTCTTGCCAAGCGAAGGCGCGGATACATAAGGTTAAGCCAATCGGTATGGTATCTACCGTTTGACTCGTTGTTCGTGCCCATTTTGTTGCCCTTGTCGTCAACTTGCCCTGTTGTTTGTAGGTAGTGAGCTAGGTTGTCGCTATAATCATCGGGGTAAACGAAATCACCATCCGTGTTGTACGGCGGGTCTATGTAAATCATCTTTACCTTGTTGTGGTAGCTCTTTTGCAGGAGTTTCAGCACCTCGAGGTTGTCGCCCTCTAGGTAAAGGTTTTGCGTCGTATCCCAATCCTTGCTTTCCTCCTTGCGGGGCCGCAGCGTTCCCATGGATGGCATTTGCGAAAGGCGAAGCGCCTTGGCTTTACCGTTCCAAGTGAAGTTGTAACGTTCCTTGCTATCGTCCACATAATCGCCGAGAAGCTGCTTGAGCTTGTCAAAAGCGACTTTGCCCTCACAGATTGCTTCGGGAAAAAGGGCCTTGAGCTTTTCGATATTTCCTTCGGCAATGTCCGGGGTACGGCCGTTGAGGCTAGTCATTGTGGGGCTCCTCGCTTACTATAATAAAAACATACATTTCATCCCGCGCGGTGACGTTCTTTTCCAAAAGTCGAGGCGTTGGCACCTTGAATCTTGTGTCATTATATCCTGAATACAAAATATGCACAACTCAAATACATCAATCATTTGCAATAGGTGCGAAAGAATAGCTCCTGCGCAAGCCGGGTTTTCTAGCCTTATTTGCGAAAAGCACACCAATATTCTATCGCGCTTACTTGCTCATATCAGGCGCTTATCGGAAGACTCTTTGGTCCTTTTGCTTCTCCGCGTTGATTTTCCTGTAACACATGCTATACTGCATCCAACCGAAGCGGAACGGCATTGCCAACAATGGCAATCGGCGAGAGATCCAGATTTTTCGGCACTCTGCGCGGCATGGCGCAGAAGTGGCTCGGCATGGCGATTGGCTTTGATGAAAAGACCGCTGATGTGCGCATCGCACAATATGAATCGGGCACACGGACACCGAAGGACGTTTTGACCGGTATGCTCGCCCATGCCCTTGATACACATTCCGTATTTTTATTTTGAACAGGCAAGATAAAGCGACACTACGACATCGTTATTGCTGTTACATATTTCCAACCCACAGTGTGGGTATCTATCTATTAATTTTTTTGCATTGATAAGCCCGACACCTTGATGTCCTTTTTTGCTCGTAAACCCAAGTGCAAAAACCTCGGAAAGCTCAATAGGCTTGCTTGAATTGTTTGAAACGGTAATGATTTTATTCTGCATTTCTTTTTCATGCGAGATTGTGAAAGTCACCCTCTTCTGCTCTGCTTCGGCCGCCGCTTCAATGGCATTATCCAGCACGCATGCGACGACACGACAAATGTCCACGTCTTCGACAGGGAGGCCAGAAAGCGGGCATTCCAAAGAAACAACCATGCTTACTTTTAATCGCTCGGCTCGTTCATGCTTATTGAGCAAGAGAGAGACCAATGCGGGATGCTCTACAGCGCGGCGACTCAGGTCGAGTAAATCTCCGGCTCTTGTCGTGATTTCGACTAAGGATTTGTGATAACGCTTGCACGCTTCCAAATCCCCAAGCTCAAAATAACCGTTATATGTATGAAGTAT
>JAVBLJ010000057.1:0-15074 GCA_031553615.1 Eubacteriales bacterium | reverse complement strand
CAAGGGAGAATTTATGCTGCCACGGCTAACGCATTTGAGTACAGATACTGGGAGTTGTGCTGCGAAGGAGTCCAGAGGGCGACCGCAAAGCCCTCTGGTCGACCGTGAGGGCGAAATACCCTCCCAAAGATAGGCGTTTCGCTCCTGCGGGAGCGACCAGGGGGCTTATCGCTCGCCCCCTGGACTTCTTCTCTGCGCATCTGCCATGTCTTAGGATGTAAATGCGCTGGCCCTGTCCGAAAGGCGGCCATTATCAAAACTCATTTCATATAGCTTAACAGAAACCTAATGTCCCAAAGCATTCACAAATGGAAAACTCTGTGTTACCTTTGTGTTGCTTCAAAAGAAGCCGCTACGGAAAACTCAAAAAAACAACGGAGGTGCCCTGTCATGAAAAAGGTAGTCAGTCTTATCCTGGTCGCGTTGCTCGTGTTCGCGCTTTCTGTTCCGGCCTTCGCCGCGCGTCCCGTCGAGGAGAACTCGCTGGTGAGCGCCCAGCCGTCGGCGTCCGTCGTGAAGGAAAAGGGGAACAAGAACACCCTTACCGTCACCGTTCTGGAAACCTACGCGAACGGCGAAACGAAGGAAGTCTCCGCCACGTTTGTGATTCACAACAACGCTGCGGATACCTACGCGGTGGGTTCCTACAACGTGTTTGTGGACACCAAGGGCAACGTCAAAGTGATCGATTGCCACATCGTAACCGAGTAATCGCGCTTCCTCCCAGTCCAACCTTATAACCCAACAGAAATGCGGGAGAGCCGTTCGCATTGAACCATGCTCTCCCGCTTTGCTTATTGCTTTTTCAGTGTCAGCTGGATATCGGGGAATTTTCCGCGCTCCCAGGCAAAAGGCCGGATCGTCACCGTTTCACCTAGCGCCCGCGCGGGGTACAACGCCTCGATCCGCTGGATCGTTCCCATCCTTTCGGGGTCCTCAAACTTCGTGTATCCGCCGTGGAGAGCGGGAAGAGGCTGGCCATCCGCGCCCAGCACCTCGTACCAAAAGCTTTGCTGCAGCGGCGATTCGCTCTCCCAGCCCGCGTTGGGGTCGGTATCCGAAAAGGTGAGCGTGGCGTACAAACCCAGCGGTGTGGAAACAAAGCGCGCGGCATCCAGCCGGTATCCTTCGCCCTCGACGGGCAGATTGGTGGCTACATACTCGCTGAGCTCCATCGGTTCCTGCGCCGCCCAGTCTACGGCGAGCGCGACCTTGGCCTGTTCAATATCGTAGCAATTGATATCGTTCTGCTTTTGCAGCCACACGCTAGGGGTGAGCGTCACCGCGAGCGGGCTGGGCAGCGGATACGGCGGCGGGTTATCCCATCCCTCGTACGCGCCGGGCCGCAGGTCGATCACGTAATCGACCACCAGCACGCCGGGCGACTCATAGTACCAGTTGGTGCCTTTCACCAGGTCCACCCCGCCCAGCAGGGCCATCGGCGTGCCGATGATGAGGATTCGCTCGGCCTCCTTCGCCTTCGATACAAAGGGCATGCAAAAGCCCATGCCCTCTTCCGTCACGGGGATCGAAGGCTTTCGCGCTTCCTGCCCGGACATCGGATACACGTACTCCGCGTCCAGATCGTACAGCACCGCATCGCGGGGATTCTTGGCGGCGACTTCCACCGCGATGTGCAGCGTCTGCCCATCGCTTACCGCATCGCGCACCTTGACGGTGATGGTCTCCAGCGCATCGCCGCCTGCTTGCGGCAGCGCGGTCTGTACCGGAAGCTCGGTTGCGGGCTCGCGATCCGGGAACAGGAATTTCAGCACCCCGTTTTGCCCGGTCACCGCCAAGGCCACCCCGGTGAGCGCAATCAGCACCGCCACGGCAATGGCCGCAGTGCGCAAAGAAAATCGTTTCATGGTCGGCTCCTCTCTCTCTCGAAGCGCACGCTCCATGGCCCGCTTGAAGGCCTCGGGCGCAGGCTCGTAAACCTTTTGCCATCTTAGCGAATCCTTTTCGGGAACCATCGATTCTTTCTCGGGAATCATCCGTTCTTTTTCGGAAAGCATCGATTACACCTCCTCGCGCAACGCGGCGCGCAATAGGCCGCGAGCGGCGTTCAGCCTGGATTTCACCGTGCCCACCGGCACGCGCAGCATGGCGGCGGCCTCCTGTACGGTAGCGCCCTCGATGTAATGCAGCACCACGGCCAGACGGTGCTTCTCCGGCAGCGCTTGGACGGCCTCGTGCAGCGCGCGGTCGCGCAGATGCCCGTCCATCGGATCGCTCGGGGAATCGTTCGAATCCTCGGGCGCGTCAGCCAGCACGATACGCTTGCTTTTGCGCAGGATGGTGTAGCATTCGTTGATCAATATGCGCACCATTCAGGCTCGAAACGCCTGGGGATCGCGCACGCGGTGCTGGTGCTTCCATGCGGACAGGATGCAGCTTTGCACGGCGTCCTGCCGATCGCACGCGCGCGGCAGCAGCGTGGCGCTGACGCAGTACAGCGTTTCGGTCAGCGCGGTCACCTGTTCCTCGAACGAATCGCAGGAATCGAAGGAATCACGGTTCTGTTGCATCATTGGGTCGGCTCCTTTTCCCAGGCTGGTATCGATCGAATACACCCTTAAGATGCCGGAGGGATGGAAAAGGTTCACTGGATTTACAAAGTTTATCACATGATGGACGCAAAGGGCAGCCTTATTCTCCCCGCGCCGTTCCGTGCGCCTTTTGGGGCACGGCAAAAAAACCGCCCTGCCATGCGTGTGCGCGGCAGAGCGGTTTTGCTGGGCAAGACCAAGTCCCAAGCAAAGCATGCTATTTTACCAGAACGCTTTCCTCGTACAGCCATTCGGGGTCGATGTCGCTTCCATCCGCCCACGCAATTGTCCCGTCCGCGATTCTCGCGGTCTCAAACATCACCGGACTTTGCAGCGACGCATAACACTTCCGAGGAAACAGCTGCTTCCTCGCGTCAAAATCCCGCACTTCCCCGTTGGCAAACTTTACGCGCAGAGAACAATCGCTCACGGCGATCAGCTCAACCGCATCGGGGGCAAGCTCGCAATAATTCTCCATAGCCCTCGCCTCATTTCAGCGGGTCGATCTTGTACGGCTGTTCATCCATCATAGCGAGCTCCCAGTTGGCTGCAAGCTCTTCGTGATGGATCAACGCCCATGCTTTTACATAGGCCGCTTGCTTGGCTGGAAGCGAACCGGCAATGATGTTGCCATCAAAGCCTACCACGGCCTTTTCTCCGGCATATCTTGCGTGAAAGTGCGGCGCATGGTGCTTTCCATCGCGTTCAAAGTACATCGCAATGATGATGCCATAAAAAGTCGAAATAACAGGCATGCGAACCACCTCCCGCTTCAGTATACCCTACGCGGCGCGAAAAGAAAAGAGTCCTGTAATACCCATTCCAACTACGTTTTGCCACAATCCAGCGGATCTTTATCCGATCGGCGTTGTCGTGCCTCGGTCAGCGTAGTTGCTGGCTACGCCTCCTTCGGACTCCTAGCCGATCGGAAAAATCTCTCGCTGGCTTATTGGCAAAACCTAATTGGAATTGGTATAAACGCTTATATCGATATACGAGCTTTGCCATTCCTCGCGCAGAATACCAACCGAGTTTCAAGAAAAACCGCCCTGCGACTTTCATCGCAAAGCGGTTCAACCTCTCGGAATGTTTATGCGGCAAGAATACAGGCTTTACTTCTTGCTCGCTTCCTCGATCGCCACGGCGACGGCCACGGTCGCGCCGACCATGGGGTTGTTGCCCATGCCGATCAGGCCCATCATTTCCACGTGCGCCGGCACGGACGAGCTGCCCGCGAACTGCGCATCGGAGTGCATGCGGCCCATGGTGTCGGTCATGCCGTAGGAGGCGGGGCCGGCGGCCATGTTGTCGGGATGCAGGGTGCGGCCGGTGCCGCCGCCCGAGGCCACGGAGAAATACTTCTTGCCGTGCTCCACAGCCCACTTCTTGTAGGTGCCGGCCACCGGATGCTGGAAGCGGGTGGGGTTGGTGGAGTTGCCGGTGATGGACACATCGACATTCTCCTGGCGCATGATGGCCACGCCCTCGCTCACGTCGTCGCAGCCGTAGCAGCGAACCTTGGCCTTTTCGCCGCTGGAGAAGGCCTTTTCGCGCACGATGTTGAGCGCGCCGCTGGCGTAATCGTACTGGGTTTGCACGTAGGTGAAGCCGTTGATGCGGGAAATAACGTAGGCCGCATCCTTGCCCAGGCCGTTGAGGATGACACGCAGCGGCTCTTTGCGCACCTTGTTGGCGGTGCGGGCGATGCCGATCGCGCCCTCGGCGGCGGCGAAGGATTCGTGGCCCGCCAGGAAGCAGAAGCACTTGGTATCCTCGCGCAGCAGCATCGCGCCCAGATTGCCGTGGCCGATGCCCACCTCGCGCTGATCGGCGACCGAGCCGGGGATGCAGAACGCCTGCAGGCCCAGGCCGATGGCTTCGGCGGCGTCGGCGGCATTGGTGATGCCCTTCTTCACGGCGATGCCCGCGCCCAGCGTGTAGGCCCACACCGCGTTCTCAAACGCGATGGGCTGAATGCCGCGCACCACGGTATCGACGTCCACACCCTTGGCGGTCAGGAAATCCTTGACCTCATCCAGGGACTTAAAGCCGTACTCGGCCAACGCCTTTTCGATTTTGGCGATTCTTCTCTCGTATCCTTCAAAAGTTGCCATCTCTATCGCCCCCTTCTCACTGATGCCGCGGATCGATATAGGATGCCGCTTCGGCGAAGCGCCCGTAGGTGCCCACGTTCTTCTCGTAGGCTTCCTTGGGGTCGGTGCCCTTCTTGATGGCCTCCAGCATCTTGCCCAGGTGGATGAACTGGTAGCCGATGACTTCCTTATTCTCGTCCAGGCCCATCTTGAGCACGTAGCCCTCGGCCATTTCGAGGAAGCGGGTGCCCTTGGCGAGCGTGCCGTACATGGTACCCACCTGCGAGCGCAGGCCCTTGCCCAAATCCTCCAAGCCCGCGCCGATGGGCAGGCCATCCTCGGAGAAGGCGCTCTGGGTGCGGCCGTAGGCGATCTGCAGGAACAGCTCGCGCATGGCGGTATTGATCGCATCGCACACCAGGTCGGTGTTCAGCGCTTCTAGCACGGTCTTGCCGGGCAGCACTTCGCTGGCGATGGCGGCGGAATGGGTCATGCCCGAACAGCCGATGGTCTCGATGAGCGCTTCCTGAATCACGCCTTCCTTGACGTTCAGGGTCAGCTTGCAGGCGCCCTGCTGCGGCGCGCACCAGCCCACGCCGTGCGTGAGGCCCGAAATGTCCTTGATCTCGCGCGCTTGCACCCATTTGCCCTCTTCCGGAATGGGCGCGGGGCCGTGGTTGCAGCCCTTGGCTACGCAAATCATCTCTTCCACTTCTCTGGAAAATTGCATAATCGTAGCATCCTCCTTGTCCTTGCGCTTTTGTTATAGCCTTCCAACCGATCCATTATACCATACATTCGTCTTTCTGGAAGGGGGGATTCGGAAACCTGTACAGTTTTTTGAAAGCCTGCGCGGATTATTCGCGAAGAGGGGGCGCAAAGCGATGCACAAACGGCTCCCCCGGCGCTTGCCATTCGCCGCAGTTATTGGTATGATGAGGCAATTACCGAACGATAAACGAAAGAGGGATTGCATGAAGTTCACCACCTCCGCGCTGGCCCTTTTGACTGAGACCGCATCGCAGGCCGCATCGCAGCCCGCCGTTCAACAAGCGTTTGTATGGAGCGAGCACATCGGCGATATCATCAAGGTCTCGCTGCTTTCACTGGTGCCCACCTTCGAGGGACGCTATGCGATTAACGCCGGGCAATTGCTGGGCATGCCGCTGCTGTTCACGTTCCTGCTGGCTTTCGTGATGTCGAGCATACCGATGCCCTTCATCTTCTGGCTGCTGCGGCCCATCCTCAAGTGGCTCTACACGCTGCCCATCAAGCCTTTGCAGCGCTTCGCCGCCTGGGTCGAAAACCGCGCCTCCAAGAAATCCAAAGGCATGGAGGCCGGCAGCCTGCTGGCGCTGTTCGCGTTTGTGGCGTTACCGTTGCCCGGAACCGGCGTGTGGACCGGCAGCGCCATCGCTACAATGCTGGAGATGGACAAGCGCAAGGCCGCGATCGCAATCCTGCTGGGCAATCTGGCGGCATGCACGATCATGGCCTTGGTCGGCACCGGCGTGGGCGCGCTGCTCAAGCTTATATAGGCAATCTCATGCGGGGCAACGCATTTACATCCTAAAATTCGGAAGGTGCGCCGCGAAGGTGCCCGGAGGGGTCGGAGCGCCGTCGCGCCAGTGGCGCGAAGAGACGGCGCGGAAGACCAATGAGCGACAGAGCGCCGTGCACGGCGCGACCATCGCGAATTGAGGGGACCGCAAAGCCCTCTGGTCGACCGTGAGGGTGAAATCCCTCTCTCGACGAGACTCTTTAAGAAGATTTCGTGCTCGCGCACGACCAGGGGGCTTATCGCTCGCCCCCTGGACTCCTTCTCTGTCGCCCTAAAGCATTTTCTATGCGAAAAATGCAAATGCTTTTACCGTGTGTAAAGGCGCTCACGGCTTGCCACCGCCCGAAAAAGGGGCTATACTATCCCCATGCAAAAAAAGGGGAGGGCCTTGCATGAGCCGTTTGGGAGATTTGATACTGCTTGAGCGCACGCGTCAGCGCATGACGCCCAAGCAGGTGGCCAAAAAATGTGGCATTACGGAAAAATACCTGCTGGAAGTGGAGAGCGGCAAGCGCATTATCGGCGACGATCAGGCGCGGCGCATCCTGAAATCCATCGGCATGCGCGAACACAACGAGGTGGATTTCACGCTCGATGAGATCGCCGCCGCCGTGGATTTGGAGACGATACGCCTGGCGCAGCCCAAGCCGGTCGCGCCCGCACCCAAGCAGCCCGAACCCGAGGCTCGGCTGGTGGCCTCCAGCGACAGGCAGGAGAGCGCCCCCAAAGAGGGAGGCGGCACCGCCGCCGGGATTTGGCTGGATGCGCTTTCCGGTGTGCTCAAGGCGGTGCCGGTATACAACGCCGCCTGGAACCAGATCGATCGCCGTCTGCTACCCATCGAGAATGGGCGCATCGAGGGCGGCGCGCCCGAAAAGGTGTTTTACTTTCTGGCACCCGACGACAGCATGCGCGGCTTCCGCGTGCTGGCGAACGATTGGGTGCTGGTGGTGCCTACGCAGAGCCCCATCGACGATGCCATCATGCTGGTAGAATACCGCCAGCACCGTGCGCTTCGCAAGGTGCGCAAGCTTGATAACAGCACGGTGCTGCTGCAATCCTTCGATCGCGAGTACGTCGCCGAGCCGCTCTCTATCCACGATGTGACGTTCACCGGCCGCGCGGCGCGGATCGAGATTTCGCTCTAACCAAAAAGCGTCCCCGGGACTCAGCCCAGGGACGCTCGCTCTATGTCGCTGTCAGTTTACCAGGTGGCCTTGGCCGCTTCGTTCACGCAGGCTTGATGCGCGGGATCGACGCGGTCGGTCTCGTGGGTCTTGCTCTTGTAGAAGTGAATGCAGAACACGCCCTCGAAGTTGTTGTTGGAAATGGTATCGTGATCGCTGTGGGGCATGCCGTTCATCGAAGCGGCGTACACGTGGCCCTTGTATTGCACTAGCACCGGGCGGCGATCCCAGCTCCAGCTACCGCCGTAGCACTTCTTCATGGTGGCGGTATCGTCCTTGGTGTAGGGCTCGGCATCGATGTGATTGCCGCCCGACCAGCGGCGCGCCTGGAAGGTGCGGCCGCTGCGCACGTCCTTGATGGTCATCACCGCATCCTTGGGGATGAGGTCCTTGCCCGTCTTAAACCAATTGGGCTTCTCGGTTTTGATCGTCTTTTTGCTGGTCGATGTGCTGGAGCTGGAGCCGAACAGCGCCTTGATTGTGCCGTTGCCCGCCACGCCGTCGACCGCAAGGCCTTTGGCCTTCTGGAACGCCTTCACGGCCTTTTCGGTCAATTCGCCAAAGTTGCCGCTGACCTTGCCCTCGTAGTAGCCGGTGAGGGTCAGCGCCTCCTGCAGCTTCTTGACGTTGCTGCCCTCGTCGCCCAGCTTGCTGCCCTTGGGCGCGGTGCCCAGGGAGCTGGCCTTGCTGCTCTTTTTATCGGCGGTACCGCTCACCGACACGTAGCTCTTGGACACGTAGCCCACTACCTTGCCAAAGCGAACCTTGTACCAATCGCCGTCGGTTTCCAATATGGTAAGCTTGGTGCCCTTCTTCACGCTGCGGAGCTTGTCCGCATCCGAAGAAGCGCTCTTTCGTATGTTGAGCTCGGTGGCGGTCACCTTGCCCGTCTGACCAGCCAGGGCCGTGGGGACGGGAAGGGTAGCCAGCAGGCTGCAAGCGATCAACAGGCAGGCGATCGCACGGCGAGCGCGCGAACGGCTCACTGCGATGTCCTCATTCCTGATGAATCCATTGTGCATTACGAAGCCTCCTTAGTCGGTGGGTTGCGGCTGTACAAAAAGCTTACCCATAATATATTACGAATTCGTTACATTGTCAACACTCTCGGCAAACTTTTTGCGATATTATCCTGCAAGCGATCCAAAGAACGTTGAAAAAAAGCTTACGTGTGAAAAAGCATTTCCCAAGCGCTTCCTCGTAATATATGCAACGAGCCTGCCCGCGCAAACCCTCCCGATCTGTTCGTTCTTTGTTTTCGAGACTTATTGCGTGAAATCCAACGAGGAGTAGCATAACGATTATTGATTGCGAGGATTCCCCATGCCCGAGCTTCCCTTCGCTTTCCCGCTGGATGCGCAAACCATTCGCGCCAAGCGTTCCGCCATCCTTTGTGCGGCGATCGAACGTTTCCCCGAGCTGCGCCGCGTGCCTCCGCCCCGCTTCCCAACGGCGGCTCTACCCTATCTGCTCGCCGCATACGATGCATCGTTCCTGGGCGGATACTTGGCCTCGCGCCCCCAACCGGTGCGCATCTCCGCCTCCACGCGCATGACGCGGGCAGCGGGCACGTGCACCGTGACCAAGCAGACGCGCATGCCGGTCTCCATCGAGATCCGCATGGGGATCGATTTCCTGTTCCGGCTGGGTGAGGGGCCTTTCGAGGCCAACGGGCTGACGTTCGACACTGCGCTCGAGGCCTTCCTCTCCGTACTGGAGCACGAGCTTTGCCATGCACTCGACGTGCTGCTGCACCGCAAGCTGGGCGGCCACGGCCCGCACTTTCGCACGCTGGCGAGCGGGCTATTTGGGCACACCGAGTGCACACACAAGCTGCCCACCCGCGCCGAAGAGGCCGCTCGCTCGGGAGTGGGCGTGGGCCGCTGGGTGCAGTTTGATTTCGAGGGGCGGGCGCTGCGCGGCCAGGTAACGCGCGTGGGCAAGACCGCCACGGTGATGGTGCCCTCGCCCAGCGGCACATGGCACGACCGGCAGGGCGGACGCTACGCGAAATACCTGGTTCCGCCGGAAGACCTCACTGCCGCGCCGCGCGAATAAAAGCTCACCTCCGCGCCACGCGAGTGATTTGCCTACCCTTGCTTACTGTGCATGCGTTCGCGCCTGCGCCCGGTCATACGCTGAGCGATTTGCGTCCAAAAAGCCTGTGCTTCGGGGTGCACACGCTGCGCCTCGCGCCGGAGGCCAGCCCGCAAGCATTCCTCCAGCGGATCGAGTGGTTCAGCATCGAATGGGCTCGATGGGCCGAGCGGCCCTCCCGGGTCATTGGAGCCTGTCATGGGCGCGTTCCTCCTTTTCCAATGCGTCGCGCAGCTTGAGCCGCGCCGCGTGCAGCCGCGATTTTATCGTGCTCACCGGCAGGCGCATGGCGCGGGCGATATCCTTTTCCCGCATGTCCATGTAGTACCGCATCAGGATGGGGATGCGCAGCTTGTCGTTGAGGGTGTGTACCACGCGCAGCATCCGCGCCTCCTGTTCCCGCCGCAGCAGCGTTTCCTCTGGGCCGGGCTCGCCGGGAGAACCCGCCTCGGCGTGCGCGCCCACATCCTCGGTTGGAACCAGCCGCGCATTGCGCCTCCGAAATGTCTTGGCATGGTTGACCACGATGCGCCGCAGCCAAGCATCGAAACGGTCGCTTTCGCGCAGCGAGCCCATGTGCTTGGCGGAGGAGATTAGCGCTTCCTGCACCGCATCCTCGGCGGCGGCATGATCGTGGGTAATAAGGTATGCCAGCCGGATTAGCGGATCGATACGCGACGCGAACAGCTCGCTCTGTGCCTGCGCGTCGCCCCCGCAAGCGTCCCTAAGCAGATCGGCCTCATTCTTCACGGCAGCCTCCGCACACTGATTGATCGCATGCAGTATTCCCGCAAAACCGATCCTTCACGCATACAAAAAGCACGTTCGACCGGCCAGGTCAAACGTGCCCTTTTTTGATCAGCGCGCGCGCAGCGTTTCCTGCCGCGCTCCTTCGCCCTCCGCGTAGGGATTCAGCGGAAAAGGCGTATCCTTTTGCATGCGCTCCATGGTTTCCTCCGCTTCGCTCCCGGAGGCGGGTTGGGGCTGGTAATTGTTCTCGGGCACGGTGCCCGATATGCGCATGGGCAGCAGCGTGACGGTCTGCGAAAGGTAACCGCTTTCATCAAACTCCAGGGCGATCCGCGCCGCCACCGAAGCGCGCTCGATGAAGCGCGGCCTGCGGTTGCCGCCAAAGCAGAGCTCGCCCAGGCTATAGAGGATGGTGCGCTGCTTATATACCTCCAGGCCCTGCAGCACGTGGGGATGATGGCCGATCACCAAATCCGCGCCGCTATCGATGGCGTGATAGGCCAGGTTGCGCTGCGTGCGGTTGTGCCGGGCGTTGTATTCCTCGCCCGCGTGCAGGTTGACCACCACGGCTTGGCAGCCCTCTGCGCGCAGGGCGGCGATGGCCTCGGCCATGCCGGATTGGCGGCTCAGGTAGTGATCCATGTTGAAGCCCAGGATGGCGATGCGCACGCCCCGGCATTCGAACACGAACGGCACCTCGTCCAGGCAGTAGCCAATGTCCGCGCCCTCCAGCGCCTTTTGCGTGCTTTGCACCCCTTGCGGGCCGAAATCGCTCGTGTGGTTGTTGCCCAGGTTCACCGCCTCGATGCTGCCCAGGCGCAGGATTTCGGTATAGGCCGTGACCCCGCGAAAGTTGTACTTGCGCCCGGCGCGCCTGCCGGAATCGTCGTCCTGCAGCACGCCCTCGAGATTGACCATGGTCAGGTCGTCGGTCTCAAAGACCGGAAGCATCCGCTCGAACGGGTAGTCGTAGCCGTGCTCCTCCACCAGCGCATTGAACGTGCCGGGATCGCTGCCCCAGCTCGTATCCCCTCCCAGCGTGCAATCGCCCGCAAAGGTGAGGGTGATGGTTTGGGTTTGGGCGGAGGCGGTCAGCGGCAGCAGCAGAACGATCAGCGCACATAGCAGTGCGGCAGATTTTGAGCGCATGGTTTCCTCCCTGCGCGCCGGTTTGCCCGGCGACCTACCCATCATACAGGACGGGCGCGGCGCAGGCAAGGGGTTTCATGCTTCGGCAAAGGGTGTTCCTTCGGCAATGGGTGTTCCTTCGGCAATGGGTGTTCCCGAAAGCTGCGAGAGTGCGCCGCGAAGGTGGCCGGAGGGCGACCGCAAAGCCCTCCGGTCGTGCCCACAGGCACGAAACACCCATTCTTGTAAGGGTGCTTCGCCCTCACGGTCGACCAGGGGGCTTTGCGATCGCCCCCCTGGACTCCTTCGCAACTGACCGACTTTCTCCAGGCATACTTCCTACTGATATTGCCCCGCCTGCGCACCGGGCAGCGGCGACACCATGCCCGCCATGTAGTCGGGCATCTGGTTGGGCGTGCCCGCGCCGCGCGCACGGGCGATGCAGGCATTGTCGCAGGCGCGGTCGGCGAGCCCGGGCACCGGATTTGCGCCGTTTTCGCTGCGGTAATCCTGCCCGAACATCGCCTGATGCTCCTGGATCACGCGGTGGCTGGGCGTGTGATCGCCCGCGCCGTTGAGCTTGCCCTGGTAGAAAAAGAAGGTGTGCTCATTGGGCAGATCGTTGACGTTCCTGTATTCCTCCTTGTCCCCCGTCTGGTCGATCTGGTCGCGCAATACCTGGCGCACGTAGGCGCGGGTATCGTGAAAGCGCAGCAGCGCCGGGAATTCACCGGGAACCACCGATTGCCACGGCTTGCCCTCGTGCTTTTGCAGCAGGTCGGCGGCACGGTGCAGGTGGGCGACCTCGGCCTCGTAGCACATCTCCCAGATGCGGCGCACGCTCGCGTCCTTTTCGTCCATGGCAAAGGAGTAGTACAGGTAGCACTCCATGTACTCGTGCATCAGCAGGTTTTCCAGCCAGGAAAGCGTGGGATCGAGCAGCGCACCGTAGTGGCTCACGTGCTGCTCCTCAATGAGGGCGATCTCCTGGTAAAGCTGACGGCCCAGGTCGGTGCCGTAGGTGTTGCCGATGTTCATGTAGAAATTCATGGTCTGCTGCTCGCCCGCGGTGATGATGAGGGTGGAGAGCTTGGTGCGGATATCGGCGCTGTGGAAATCGATGGGGCGGCGCACATCGTCGTGGGGGAAGCGGTGCTCGGCGATGGTGGGGCGGCCCGGCGTAATCTCCACATACTGGCGCACCATGGAATCGGCCTTGAGGCCGTGATCCATGTCCAGCAGGTTGGCGTAGCGGTACAGGTGATCGAAATCCTCCAGCAGGGCGAAATCGAGCGCCTGCTTCACGTAGAGATCGGGCTCGTTTTCGGCCAGCCAAGCGGTAAGATCGACGGCCACGTGCTCGAAGCCGATGGTGGTCTCCAGCTGGGATTCGCCGATGGGCTTAAGCCAGTTGACCAGCTTCTGTTGCTGCTGCTCCACGCGGCGCATCAGCGCCAGATCGCGCCGTATTTCGTTGTTGTTGCAATGGCGGTGAAATTGGTGGGAAAACATGGTGGCTTCAACCTCGATGCCATTCATCAGGATGATGCGGATCTTGGTGTACGGATCGGCCAGCAGCTTGTTGTACGAGGAGGGATACAGGGTTTGCCAATTGAGCAGCGTGTTTTCGATGGCTTTGGGGCGGGCGTCAAACGGATTCATTCGGTTTCCTCCTTGCCATTTGGGGCACAATCTTTGGAATTATGCTGCCCCGCGCGCCGCAGAAAAACCCGTAAAAGCGCAAAAAAGCGCGCCTTTCGCGAACTGCGAGGGCGCGCTCATGCAAATACTTTGCGAAAGCTCGGCGCTTACCGTCCGATCATCACGTCGGCGGCGCGGGCCGCCTCGGCCAGGATACGCTCCTTATCCAGCGTCAGGTATTCGCCGTGGCGATAGAGCACGCGGCCATCGACCATGGTCATGCACACATCGGAGCCCTGGGAGGCGTAGACCAAATCGGCGGCCGGATCGATGCAGGGCACGCGATGCGGCAGCCCCGCCTCCAGCAGCACCAGATCGGCGCGCCAACCGGGCAGCAGCATGCCCACCCCTTCGAAGCCCATGCCCTGCGCGCCGTGCAGCGTGGCCATGGAAAGCACCTGGGCCGGGGAGATCAGCGTCGGGTCGCCGGACACGCCCTTGTGCAGAATGCCCGCCAGCTTGACCTCCTCCCAGAGGTTGAGGTTGTTGTTGCTGGCCACGCCATCGGTGCCCAACGCTACGCGAATGCCCGCGTCGAGCATGCGCGGTAGGGGCATCACACCGCTGGCCAGCTTCAGGTTGCTGACCGGGTTGTGCGCCACCGTTACCTGCTTTTCGGCCAGCAGGGCAATGTCGTCCTCCTCCACCCACACGCAATGCGCGGCCAGGGTGGGTGCATCGAGCAAGCCCAGATCCGACAGGTAGCGCACCACCGACCGCCCTTCGTGCCGAGCCTTGCAGCCCTCGGCCTCGGCGCGGGTTTCGGCGATGTGCACGTGCACCGTCGCACCCAGCTCCCGCGCCTTCTCGGCGTGGGTACGGATGGAAGCATCGGTGTTGGTATACTCGCCGTGGGTGCCCAAGCCCACGCGGATGCGGCCCTCCGCCGCGCCGTGGTAATCGCGGAAAAGCGCCACATTCTCGGCCAAGCGCTCGCCATTGTCGCCAAAGGCGATCAGCCCGCGGGTAAGCAAGGCGCGCGCGCCGCTGGCGATCACCGCCTCGGCCACCGCATCCATGTAGAAGTATTGATCGGCAAAGGCCGTGACGCCAAAGCGCAGCTGCTCCAGCAGCCCCAGCTCCGCGCCCACGCGGGCAAAACCGGCGGTCAGCCGCTCCTCGGCGGGCCACACGGCGTTCTCCAGCCAATCCTGCAGCACGCGATCGCTGCCGATGCCTCGCAGCAGCGTCATGGAAAGATGGGTGTGCGCATTGGTGAGGCCGGGCATAAGCACCCCGCCCTTGCCGTCGATGCGCTGATCGGCGGCGAATCCGGGCGCGGCGGCGCGCGGCCCCGCGTAAGCGATGCGCTCGCCCTCGATGCACACGCAGGCCTCGGCTATCCAGTCCGCGCCGGTGAACAGCAGCACGTTGTCGATCATCGTACGGGCAATGGTGCGGGCGACGGTGCTCATGCTACGCCTCCCAGCCGGCCAGGTAGGCGGCCTGCTCTTCGGTCAGCTTATCGATGCGGCGGCCCCAGCTGTTCAGCTTTAGCTCGGCGACCCGACGGTCGATCTCGGCGGGTACCGGATACGCGCCCGGCTTCATGCCCTTGCCGTGCTGGGCCAGGTACCGCGCGCAGAGGGCCTGCAGCGCGAAGCTCATATCCATGATCTCGACCGGGTGGCCATCGCCGCAGGCCAGATTGACCAGCCGACCCTCGCCCAGCAGGTAGACCTTCTGCCCGGTGGGCAGCTCGAAGCCCTCGATGTTGCGGCGCGCCGTCCAGGTTTTGACCGCCAAGGCGCGCAGACCCGCCACGTCGACCTCCACGTCAAAGTGACCGGCGTTGCAAAGGATCGCGCCATCCTTGATGGTGCGCAGATGCTGCTCGGTGATCACCTGCTTGCAGCCGGTAACTGTGATGAACACGTCGCCCTGCGGCGCGGCCTCGGCCATGGGCATCACCTCGAAGCCGTCCATCACGGCCTCGATCGCCTTGACCGGATCGATTTCGGTCACGATGACCCGCGCGCCCAATCCCTTGGCCCGCAGCGCCACG